>JANPGF010000075.1:0-32519 GCA_031423775.1 Candidatus Kaiserbacteria bacterium
CCCTCTCGCCACGATATTTGGCGCCCTCCTTGGCAGCTTTGCCCTCATGATTCTCCCCTTCCAACTTATCTTTCTCGTGTTTGCCCTAATCCTTTCTTTCGGTATTTTTATCACCGACTTTCTTGTCGACACAAAATAAGCAACCGCAACTTAACGTAAAACCACCCTGAGGAGGTCTTGCCTCCTCAGGGTGGTAATAATGCTATGTTGCAAGTGAGAATTTTTTTCCTAGCTGCCTGACCATTCCTTCTTTTATGAGTGCAGTCAATTGCTCATTCACCCGTATTGATTCGAATGTAACCAGTTCTTTTTGCAAGGCATGTACTGTAACTGTTTCTTGCGCGACAAGTAATCTGATGATAGCTCCGCGAATCTGGCGATTACTGCCGGCAAACGTTGATTGTGTAACATGATGTTTACTAGCGCGACTCTTGTTCCCCACGGTTGCTTTCAAATGACTGCCATAATCCATGAGAGCAGCGTACCAGTCGCGAGGATTATCGACATCAAGTGTCCGTTCAATGATTGGTAAAAGTGCACTATCAGGTACGTCTGTATCTTGCGGAAAAAAGTGATAGAGATAGACCGTGCGGACATTCGTTTCGATAAGCGGTGTTGGTACATTAAAAGCGAATGCCAGAACTGCACTCGCGGTATACGGACCAATGCCCGGGAGCGCCAATAGTTCTGCATATGTGTCCGGCCACTTACCCTTTAGATCATTCGAAACAACTTGAGCACACGAATGGAGCATCTTTGCCCGACGATTATATCCCAAGCCCTGCCAGGCAATTAGCACTTCACCAAGTGAGGCTACGGCTAGAGTCTGTACTGTTGGAAATTGCTTTAAAAACAGTTGGTATTTAGGAATCACTCGTTCGACCTGCGTCTGCTGCAACATGATCTCTGAAACCAAAATTCGATACGGGTTATGAGTTTTCCGCCACGGGAGTGTGTGCCTTCCCTTGTCCGAATAATACTGTTGCACCGTTGTTATGAATTGCCGCTCATGTTTGTTCATACAAAGAGTGAATCCGGCTTTCGTCCATACTGTGCAATGTACGCCGCCACATCAAATTTACGTTTACAGCCGTTATAGTTCATATAGCGAATCTTCCCAAATACTGGACGAGGATTCCAGGCCCGGTCATGCACGCCACAGACTGACCACATCACACCAACCACACCACTTGGGTCACGCCCATCCAGTTCATATTTGTCATTCAAGTAGAGGGCAGTATCAATTGCAGTCTGCGCGTCTGGAGTCCATTCGAGAATTTTCTTGGCCCAGTACATGCGCATAAAGCCGTGCATTTTCCCGGTCGCAACCATTTGCAATTGTGCTGCATTCCATAATTCGTCATGTGTCTCACCAGCTTCGAATTGGTCTCGAGTATAGAGATGTTCACGAACGTCTTTGGCGTGTTCAGCAATGGTTGTCTGTGCCCAAGCATGGGCACCAATCACCTTGTCATAGTCGAGATTATATAAACAGAAATTATCGGCCAGTTCCCTTCGGACAATTAATTCCTCGAGATATGCATCGCGCGATTCACGGTCTGCTTCAGACTTACTCACCTCAAGTGCAACCCGCTGTGCACTTAATTGACCGAAATGTAGATATGGTGACAGGTGAGACAAATGATTCAACACCGGATCGTTTCGCTTTGTCGCATAGTCATACAACCCTTCAAGACAAAATTTCTCCAAACGAGCCAGCGCGGCCTTACTACCTGGTTCCAGCCACTCAACTGATGTCACCGTACTATCAACTAATAAGGAATCAATCGTCGCCTGCCAATCGACAGGATGTGGCAAGATTACCACTGCTGTTTGGGCGGCTATTCGGGGCATGGCCGTTAAAAATTCCGGCAGCAGTCGATGCATCTTTGGGCGTAGTGTATAGGCGGCAAATTCGAGTTTAGGACTCGCAATCCATGCCGGAACTACATTGTGTGCATCCACCTCAGTCAACCGCACGGTGAGGCGTTTTGCCACATTGGTACGCCAGTCCGCCGTAAAGCGAAGTGGATTAAAATCAGTTACCACATGACCCACACGATGTTCAGAAACAAACGCCGGAATAGTTTCAACGGGATCACCGCGCAACAAATAGAAGGGGATCCCCAAAGTCCGTAGTTCAGCTTCTACCTCAGCAAGTCCGTGTAGCATAAAATCAAACTGACGAAGTGTTGCTCCTGAAAACTCCGCAACTAGATTAAACACTACAAAAAGTGGCTGCCCAGCCGCCTTGGCGCAGTCACTAGCGTATAACAGTGCCCAGTTATCTTGCACGCGCATATCCCGCTGCATCCAATACACTACTGGTGCAGTAGCTAGCACCTTCTCTTCATTTCGAACACGAAAACGTCGGGGGTCCACCATGTTATTCCACAATTGTATAATCTGCGTGTTTCGGACGTGATGGCATCACAATCCACGCCCCAAGGTAGAGCAAAATACCCGGAAAGAAGCCAGTCAGCACTAAAAACAAAATGGCGAGTACTCGAAACAGGGTTGGGTCCTGTTTAAAGTAATTGGCGAGTCCAGCCACAACCCCAACTACCATCGCCCCATCTTCTTCTCGATATAGTTTCTTTTCCATACCACCAGTATAGCAAATTTTGATTGTGTCGTCACAAATAAAACAGACCAACTCGAAGCGAGTTGGTCTGACACTTAGTAGAGAGTAGCCGATGGCTGCACCTTAAAATTTTTTTTGATGGTTTCGGGTGTAGCACCGCGCAATGTATTCGCCAAGCTGCTGCACAGCTGATGGCTTAAATAAATATGTTGGACGACACCACGTGGAGAATAGAAACCAAACGAGAACGATGCAAGACGCGCCAGACCCATACCTTTACCTGGCGCCGCTTTATGCAAACGAAACACGACAAGCGTTTCTCCACAACAGTAAAGTTCGACATCATCGGCTCGGGCATAGAAATTGGCCAAAAAACGTTTCTGTACGTCGGTCTCTGCACAAAGAGCGAGAATATCTGCTGCCACAGTCGGATCACAAGGATACCGCTCCACAGACAAACACCCTGTCATCACCTCTCCTTTATCGCCACGGACAAAAGCGTCATGCGTATCATCCCACCCAAAAGTGTGGGCACTCGCCCATTCAGCTGGACGTCCTCGACCAAACGAGGCCTCCCGTGTATGCGTTACCACTGCCGAAGCAATGACCTGCACTGTCGACTTTTTAGCAATTACCCTCGTTCGCATGAACGCCACTCCCTGATTACTTTTCTATTTAAACTATACGGATTTCCAACTTAAAATGCAAACTATCAGCGAGTAAACCGGACCGGACTCTGAACTGCAACTGGATTGACTTTTGTAGAATTTGTACTATGTTATACAAAGAAATAAGTTGCTCTAGGAGGGCACGACATGTTCGACTTTAGAAAAAAGTATACAACCTGCGGCGGGGACATTCGCGTCGGTGGGTACGTTCGAGTTTTTTCCGACGAAGTACCTATTAACACACCGCATGACGAACGAAGTGGCTCTGCAGTTTGGCATCCTGAGCTGATAGCGTATGGAAAATTGGGCGGCTGCACTGCACAGGTAACTACAAATGGGCAACTCCAGATTCGCGACGTTCGTGGACGTTACAAGGCGCTCATCAAGTCAGTCGACCAAGCATGCTCTGTTGAGATCGCTCCCGGCTTTATTGCCAAAAACGGATATATAGGATCGACGCTTGGAGAAGAGAGCGGAATTGCCCCAACTACGTTCCCAAAAATTGTTGCAGATTGGGAGCGTATAACCGGCACAGCCCTTGATCAGGCCAGAGCTGGAAAGCGTCCTTCCTATCTCGACAACTCCCCATTTACGCACGTGACGAGCGAATTTGTTCCGTACGCTCGAATCATCAGAGTGCGATTCATGGGCGCATACAGAGATGGTGACTGTGACATGATTTTCGACCTGGCTGGCAATCGATTTGCGTCACTGACCCACTATCCACTCAGTTACAGCAAGTGGGAACCAGAGAGTCGTTTCATTCGTTACAGCAAAAGAAGTGAGTGCACTTTTGAAGCACTCTAAGTCAAAGGCCTCGAGAGCAATCTCGGGGCCTATTTTTATACTAGTTACAAATGGTTTACTGTCCAACCGGCGCTTTGAGAAGTACGTTCAATACTTTTATGTGATTAGTTGACAAAAATTCTAAGCTACGGTATTACAGTACGTAGTTCACTCAATGGAGGAAACCGATGCGTACAATTGCAGTCAAAGAGCCGGCCAAGGATCAACTCCCCGCCCGCCCAACTGTTCTCCAACCGTTCCCCAGCAGGGTCGGAACGTACGATGATGAAGCTGCGACCCGTCTCGAAAATAAGGAAGCTATCGTGATTGCCGGCCTCTCACTCATTGGTGATGCAGGTTACATGGTAGGCGTCATCGGGACGATGTCGGTAATCACTACTGATGATGGCGAAAACCATCTGCGCGGCTGGTCACTTCACCTCAACCATCCTGACGTACAGTTTCGTCAACTTCGTTATTTTGACTCCAGTCAAACGGACGAAGACATTGAACTGCCGCTGCCGAACTGCATGGTGTACTTCTCGTCACTGGTCGACGCCACAATGACAGAAGAAACTGCTGATGCTGAGACGCTGCTGCAAATCGTCTACTTCACCGCTTCGTTCATCACTGATGAAGGCCCGCCAAAGGGCATTGATTGGCCGGTCTAAAACCCTAACCATCACACTAAAACCCTCCCTATCGGAGGGTTTTTACAAAGGGCTTTCCTTCGCAAAGGAAGGGCCTTTGTAAAAAAGCACCCCGGAGGGTGCTTTTGGGTGGATTACTTGACAGACAACGCGAGTGGCCAGCCTCCGCTTTTGGCAGCATAGGTGAACAGCGGATGAAATGACTGCGGTTCACTTTCTCTCGTCAAATGCATAATCGCAATATTTTCATGTACGCTCGCAACGAATGTCTTCGCCTGGCGATATAAATACATAAGTGCCTGCGCCCCAACCTGCTCACGTAGTACTTTTGAATTCTGTAGCCCCATCATGACATCTGTGAGATATACGACAAGGTCGATTGCACCGCCCTTTGCTGTCCGGTCCCTTGCCCCAATAAGGAGCTGTGAGGTATTTTCATAGTGCAATACCTCCATATGCCCGATATCAATCCCCAAAAGAACTGAAACGGCCCGAATATCAGCCGCAGTTTTCTCTCTGACAAAAGCCATCACAACCTTCCGTCCTGTTTCCGAAACGCGCTTCACAGTAGCCACCATCATTTCTTCCTTTCTTAATCTGGAACAAGTGTCTCTGCAACTGTACCGCACCACATGACATAGTCAAGAATCCAGTACATCAAGTAAAATATATGAACAATCATTCATGATAAACTGCATATAATGACCAAATTTCTTCATATAGAACGCACTCCAAAAGCAGAAACGGCTCTTACAAACATTTTTGAAGTAATGGAATTGCCAATACCATGGGATCAAAGACAAATGAAGAGTATTGCTTTGGCCGAAAGCCTCACTACAGAGCAAAAAATCGAAGCCTTCACCGAATTACAAAGTGCCCTAACCCCTGAAGATAAAGAAATGCTCTCGGCACTTACTGATGCATCAGACCTTCTTGGTCGGGGTGGCGCCGAGGTACAACGAATCGTCGGAGATGCCTTATTTGATAAAATCATGAACGTCGTTATTATAGCTCGTTTGAAAAACGTACCAACCAAAACTGATGAGGGTCAGGTATACAGTTTTACCGAACCACAACTAGAGAAACTCCGTACCACCCTTTCAGCAATACCCCTACAACTCCAGACCGAGGTCTGGCCTACTATGATGGACCCCGTTTTTCTTAACTCACCTGTACTCGAGCTCCGCGAGCGGACAAAAATACTTTTCAGTATCATCAGGGTTATTCAGCAGTACTTCGAAAAGCCCCAGAACGCCGCTCTCATCAGTGCATCAACCGCTGACAGCATAGAAAAACTACGAGCTGAAACAACTCAATTGATTGCTTATATGAATAATTTAAAGTTTCGCTAGCTCAAGTAATGGTCAATTTACAAAAAAATTACTCTATAGAATTCCCTACTTTATTGTCCTGCTCATTTTTCTCGACTAAAATCATCTTTAATTACATAAAATAACATTTTTTTAATAAACGCCAAAAAACCAAAGATTAAAATGAATAGGGCAATTCTCCGTCCAAATAGAGCGTATATGTTTGGTCTCAAAGAAAGTGTTGCTGATTCTAGAAGCATTGGATCATTTTCATTAAATTTTAGTTGTGTTTGCTTAGGGAACTCATTATTGTTCTGTTCAAGCAAAAAAATATTTCCCATATAAACAAAACCCTTTTGGTCAAAGGACAATGTTTTGCAAGATAAAGTTGAATTTGGATTAACAAATATACTTGTTTGTAACAAATGATCCATGACACCAGGCATATCTCGATCCATACTATTTATCTCTTTTCCGTCTGATCCAATAAAATATACAGTATCAACTATTTGCTCAAGAGCGAAATCTGCGAGTCTATCATTTGGATTTGTTAATACAAGTTGCTTTACCAAATCTTTTACTGAAATTATCGACTGGTTATCACTAATTGGAACAATATTGATAGCCAACTTTACGTTATTAAATTTATTTTTATTTATATAAAAAATTTGTTTTGCTGAAAAGCAAACATCGTACTGATTAATGTGCAATGCAGTTCCAAGTAAAGAATTTAAAAAAATTCGAAATTTTTCTAAACCGTCATCTCCATAATCAGCAACATTTAAGAAAACCAGATCACCTGATTTAGACTTTAAATCAATAGAATTTACAGTTGAAAAAGGTACAAGAAAAATGACCAGAACTAGTAGAAGTAACAAATGTAGTATTTTTGCCACCTTTCCTCTATTCAATTCAAAAATAATTTTAAGAACTTTTTTCATTTACCTGAACTTAAATATTATTTAATTTAATTTATAACAAAAAATCTTTAAGAATTTACTCACCCAGATGATATATAACATCCTTCCGCTCTACCACCACCTCCCAACCCATTTGCGTAGCGTATTTAAAGAGGGTTTGATTGGGGTTGAAGCAGATTGGGTGTTCGACTGATTCAAGTAGTGGTATATCGCCATCGGTGTCCCCCACCGCAATTGAACCACGACGCGTCAGGTCGGGATTGTGTTCAAAAACGCGTTTTACAATATTGGCTTTATTTTCAATTAAATGTTCATCACTTGTGACACCGGTAAATCTATCTGAAGGACCGATTTCGTACATCCGACCATAGACTTTATCAAATCCATACTGCGTACAGAAAGCATCGAGGAGCGTTTTGGGTGACTGAGAAATCGCTACAATGTAGTAGCCCTCTGCTTTTAATTCAGCAATAAAATCACGTGTGTAGCGGTAGACTCGTTTACTCTGGATAGCTACCACCCGCTTACCAATATCAGCTAACTGACCATAGTGTACCCCTTTGATGTGTTCGAGAAAAGTATCGATGACAGAACCAATATATGCTTCGTAAGTTCCCTCACGATTCCGCCACGCCGTATGAGCATCACGATAGACATCTCGCGCTTCAGGAGGAAATGCCCCTTCACGAACAAGAGCTTCAACAAGTTCAATGAGGAGACTTGATCTAAAGACTGTTCCATCAATATCGAAGAAGGCTACCGATTGCATAATACTACTAGTATAACGCAAAGTTTCAGGATATGAAAAAAGCTTCATCACGCAAGTGACAAAGCTAAATATTGTGCGCCCGGGGAGTCCCATGGGGGTGGGACTCCCCGGGCTACTGTTATCTCGACAGCAAAAACGGAGGGTGAGCCGTTTTCAAACCAGAGACCACAGACAGATAAACTTTACCACAGATAAAACGTTACGCAACTTCGATGAAAACTGGTCGCAATTCACGCCATTCTTCTTCGAGTAACGTTATGGTCTCATACTGACCAGCAACCTTTAGACCAACTACAGTAAGTGTAATGGTATTGTCTGGAGCGACTGACTCAACATACGCCAAACGCCCTTCTCCAGACTCGGTATTCCATTCAATCATGGAATCAGTTTTTGGGGTAATGGTGGAATGAATACCCGGAATCCCCCGCAAAATAGTTTGCCAAGTACCCGGAAGGCGCGGCCGCGTAATCGGCCAAGCAATAGTGCGATGATCCTGCATTAGTCGAAAGAGTACATACTCACCTGCCTGGAGCGGCAGCTGCTGAACACCTGCCCCAAACAAGTCTTGAATAATAGCGCGCAATTTAATGGTATCTGACTCAGAGGCTAGGTATTCATGGTGCACAACAAGCTGCGGCCAAACCGCTTGTTTATCTGGAGACAAATCGTCTTTCACAATCCAACCAGTATGACCGCCTCGGAGCACACTCGTGTAGCGGCCGCGGTACCCAACGACGGTTACAGCTGCACCATAGGGTACCAATTCTACCACCCCATCGAATTCAAGCTGAGGTGCGGTATAGCGCGAGGTGCCTTCGGCACAGCAAACATACATAACAACAGGAGCATGGAGGAGCGCTGTATTGGCATTAACTTCGTCGGGAAGGAGGCTTGGAACTAACAGGGTGTCATCAACCTGAACAGGGGCTGGAGTTGGCGTTGTAACATGAGCCACTGTTTCAGGCAAAAGTGCATGTTCTGGTTTGGCGGGAAGCGCTTTCACTACAACCGGCTCTACAACAATCGGATTTTCTTTGCCGAGGACAAACCAAAACAAATCAGTAATGACGAGCCAGAAGGTATGCATACGAGTAGTATATCACTTTAGCGGCTGGCTAGCAGCTATAAAAAAAGCGCCTTAGAAGGCGCTTTTTGCTTTAACGGTTGATCAGGCGATAATAGAAACTAGTGACGAGCGCACCAGCTGTAGCGAGGAATGCAAAAGTCAAAATAGCGGGACCAACATACGGAATCAATAAACAGATTTGTGTAACAATTGCTCCCGCAATTATGTACGGTACTGACAGCTGACTCTTCTTGGTCAAATATTTTGCGATAAGTGCACCAAATACAGCATTCGTAAGTACCAGCGACACAACCGCAAGCACAATTAGTAGTGCCAGCTCAATAATTCCAACGAGAATACCAAGCATACTGACAAACAAAATCCCCACCGTGATCGGAGCAATCGCAAATGTCCCAAAGCCAACGAGCGTCTTCATCCCCACCTGGCGCACTGCCAAGCGAGACATGTCTTCGACAAACTTTCGTGCAATCAAATATATACTCAAAGTTGCAAAGAGTGATATTAAAAAGAGAATAGCAATATCTTTGAGTGTAGTCGTCATGTCAGTCGCCGCAACCCCTGCTGTACCCTGCATAACCTTGCCAGAAATAACGGCATTAGGCGAACGGACCAGTTCATTTGCACTTGAGTACTGAACATCGCCTGTCACATTTGCTTGATCCCCCAAAGTGAGACTCGAAGTAGTTACATCAATACCAGCTCCAACCGTATTGTTAATACGAAGCGTGTGTACACTACCAATAATTTGTCCGCCCACGGCACCATTTATTGTCGCATCTTCACCATACATAAGTACGTCACCTTTAACTGAACCGGTCGAGAGAATAGTGAGGCGACCACCAACCACCACAAGGTCGCCTGAAATTGGTTTAGAAATTGTAACATCACCCGCTACAATACGAACGTCTTTGGTGCTCGAAGCACTCATGTTAACGGCCCCACCAAGAACCGCGAGATCCTCGGTTACCATGCCGTTCACCGTTACATTACCACCCACAATAACAGCATCGCCTGTTATATTGCCCGAGAGCGCAACCACACTACCAACAGCATAGAAATTTCCTTCAACAGACTGATTCTGTGCCAGGGAAACTGAATCACCACTGCGAACAATAGCACTCGCCTGCGCCGCAAAAGGTGACATCAAAAAAAGCCCCAAAGCAAAAGTAATCAATATGTTTTTCATAATGAATATTATCCCCTATTTTTCGTGAAATAGCAAGTTGGTTAAGTATAATAACCCTGTTTTATATAGTTATTTTATCAATACTTGTACCTGACATTTCAGCTACTTGAGATACATCTGGAGCACTACGAACATTCCCAGCACAACTATGCCAGCAGCAAATGCGAGAAAAATTGACCAACGAGGAATCTGCATAACGAGTGATTTTACGGCGCAACAGGTGGTATATAGACAACCGGCGATTGTAGAAAACTTACGAGTGTGAGGGCTAATAGTACCAAGAAGATGCCCGCCGCAAACAAAGCTACACGAGGGCGGGATAATTCACGGGTACCCGTATGCCAATTACGTGTATAGAGAAATGAAAAAACAAAATGCCAAAACGTCATACTAGAAATTTAGAGGTTAGAGATTAGCCAGTAGCTATGTACAGTGTATCAGCGACATCTACTATAACGTCCAAGCTGTCAACAGACCTGACCTGTATCAAAAAACCTAACGGCGATATTTTACATTCAGGATATCGACAGACTGTTTTAAACTAGATGAAGTTCAAGGCGTACAAAGAGATTGCTGCGAGCCGAACTATCTGTACAATGAACCTTAATTTCGTAGAAATTCGCTAGTTTGGAACATCCTTTCCAGAGAATAGATCCTTACCTCTATTCCACATCGTATCATCCCCACCAGGCTGGGACTTGAGCCAATACCACCATTCTGCTCCCCATAAATATTGCGTGTCGTACCTAGTATCACGAGCATATTGCAAAATTGCGTTGAACTTATCGACATCCATTCTTGTTAGTTGGGTAGCGACAGGTACCTGCACCACTGGTTGCAGAAGCCACGGTTCGGCCGAGAGCTCAATGAGCATGGTTGGTTTTTTACCATAGAGCAACGCCATTACGTGCTCTTTGGCACGGTAAAACCACGGCGGGAGGAATGTCTTGAATTGCCCAAGGTCTGGATTCCAAAAATACACATACTCACTGGTACCAAATGCATCACCGTGCCGGTATGCGCCGGCCCACGTTCCGAGGTTTCCGCTATCAGTTACTAAGATTGGGTGTTTTGGATCAAGTGCTCGTACCAGCGCAATTTCCTTTTCAAAAAATACCTCATCGAATTTGCCACAGTATTCATACGCAAAGAGTGCTAAGTACGGTTCATTTTCAACTTGCCAGTACTGCAGGGCGGGGCTATTTTTATAGCGTTCAACAACCATTTTCACATACGCCAATACTTCCGCTTGCTGGTCGGCAGTTGATTGCTCACGAGCCCACTGCGGGATATGACACTCAGGCCACCGTGGCAAACGCCGCCCGACCGCGAGCACCATAGTTGCCTGCACCTTTTCAGCCTCCTTTACTTGATAATCAAGCTCTTCAAAATTATACGTATCTTTTATTGGTTCAATCATTGGCCAATGTGCTGCGAGGCGTAAATGCCGCACTCCTAGTTCATGCAAAATTGCATCATAGGTTTCTTTCCAATCGAGACCAAGCTCTCGAGCATACATAGTATTAAATGACATCCCATAGGTAACCTGTGCAGGCATCGGTTTATACGCCAACCAGAACATCAATGCAGCCACCAGCAGAATGATGATAAGTACCGTCTTTAGAAAAATTTTTAGTCGGCGCATATTTAAGAGAAAAGAATGAAATACCCCACAGTTATAACCAACACATACAACACACGACGCATGACTTCACTCGGTTTTGCCACATGAACAGCCGCGCTATTCGGCAAGAGCGAGCTAAAGAATATAGTAATGAGCAGAATAAATACAAATTTAATACCATCGAGCGCTTGTACCACCGCCACAGCCGCAACGTCGTCCGCATCTGTGGCTTTTAAAATCAGAAATGCAGCCACTCCTGCAAGTACTTTGGCTACAATCACCAACACACCAGTACGTTTTGAGGTTGCCCCCGTCTGTTCACGAATTTTTTTGTAATAGGTTGGCACCAGAAGGAGTGACAGTGCAAAGAGCACAAAACAAACTCGAGACCAAAAGAATCCATCATCAAAAGATTTAGTTTCTAAAAAGAGACCTTTCATGGTTATGAAATGAAGAGCAAAAAATAAACCGCTATGCACTACATGTAGTACCGAATCCCATTCTGGTAATGTCTGGGCAACAAGTAATGTTCCGAGCGAAAGCACTACAATCCCCCATATAAAATTTGTCGGTACAGTACCACCTAAAAACAAATACACCATACCAAATGACGATAAAGCCGAAACTGTTCCAATCACCGGCATAACGTTCACCGCCTCAGCGTCACGCAAGGCCGAATACATAGATACTAACGCCATAAAGAAGGTGTATGCAGACAAAAACGACATAGCCACCACCTGGATGGTTGGCGATTTAATGTTCGTCAGATGCGGAACACCAATGGCACTCATCCCTGGAATGAAACCCACGAGATAAATTAACATCCACCCTCCGGTCAGGAGACATGAGTAAAACGCGTACACAAACGGTTTCGGCAGAGCCGTTTCGTCGGACACAATATATTTATCAAGAAATGCAACAATTGCATTTAAAAATTGCCCCGCTGTTGCGAGAAGTATCCAGGCCATTACGACTTTATTCTACTACGGCGTTTGACTCACAAATTTGTTTATACACGTATGCCGAAGGTCTGATGGTTCGTTCGAGTGTTTGATAGTCGACTGCAATCAATCCAAATCGCATCTTATACCCAAGTGCCAGCTCATAGTTATCGAGCAGAGACCAGTACATGTGACCTCGAACATCTATACCGTCCTGTATCGCCTGCCAAGTCGCTTCTACTTGTGTTCGAATGTACTCTGCTCGGCACACATCAGCGGCATCAGCCACACCCGCTTCTGAAATGAGAATTGGTTTTTTATACCGATTCAGGTAGGTTAGCGCTCCATAAATACCTTGGGGGAAAATATCCCAACCAATGTCACTTTGCGGGTAGGTACGAGTGTCACCAAAAGTTGTCTTGCGATAATAGTTAAGGCAAAACGAATCACATTTTTTATAGACACGATTCATAAAGTAGCCAGACTGCACATATGCAGCAATACTGGCCTTTAACTTATTGAGAGGATTCCAATTTGCATCAAAAAAACGAATATGTTTTACAATACTGATATCAGTATTCGGATTCGCCTTTTTAATGGTGTCATACGCTAGATTGTGTCCTTTAATGAGATTCCCTACAACCCGGTGATACAATAGGATATTCCAAAATGAACAGTTATCAGTGTGCGAAGTCCCATCATTTTTACCAAACGCTTTGCCAAACAACTTGCCCCGTTTAAATGGCGGCCAGGCACCGTATAGCCACCCGTGTGTGGCATATACATTTGGTTCATTGATAGTAGAGAAATCCTGACACAAGTCAGACAATTTAGATACCACATACGCACAATACCGGGCAAAAATTTCTGGCGAGTCTTTTTGCTCAAATCCAGCACGTTCTGAAAACCATAATGGTAACGTGAAATGCCAGAGCGTAATAAAAGGCCTGATGTTTCGGGCATGGAGTGCCCTGAGGACCGCACGGTAGTGTTCGATTTCTGCTTCATCAAAGACCCCCGCCTTTGGCTCAATCCGAGCCCACTCAACTGAAAAACGATGGGCATTGTGACCTAATGCCAGTATCAAATCAAAATCTGCTTCAAACCGGTTATAGTGATCAGCCGCTTTTCCGATAGCTGGAACTCTTCCTTCTGCCGCCGCTTTTTCCCAATCCATATTTTGTATCCCCCCCTCGACCTGAAAGGCTGAAGTAGCAGCACCCCAGTAGAAGCCGTCTGGAAATTTTTTCATACTGACTAGTATAGCAAACTACACAAGGCGAGAACGATCGCTACGATAAATAGTGAGTACTCAGTGACTGCAATCCAGGTAAATGTTAGGTAGGTATCAGCAATCCAATTCTCGTTACCCTGTTCGACAATCACTTTTTGCAATTCGTCTGGAGACCAACTTTCAGCTACGACAGCAGTCCCCGTTCGATCCTTCTGAAACCAAGTATGCACAGCAAGTTTATATTTTTTGTTTGAAAATGGATACAGTAGTGGAATTCCCCAGCCTGTGCCATACAAATCATTTATTAAATGAAGTACTAATGCAACAAGCCACACCATTCCCCAAAATGGAAATAACCAGGCAGCTAAAAACCCTAGAGGTATCGACAATATAGGATAGTGGAGAAAGGTTCTATGGTCACTCGGGTGGTCAGCGCTCGCTGCCACCTTGCCACGAACCAGGAGTTCTGGAATAGCATCAATATCAGGTGACATTGCGAACATCATACCAATCAAAAAATACCACCATACAATTTCGTGTCCAGTGAGCGTACTCACTAAAAGCACAGCAAATATACCATTTGCGAGATCAGCCAGAATCGGAAGAATACTTTTCATAATGCTCATAGATAAAATTATACCTCAGATGTGCTCAAAAAACTTTCAGGCGCTAAAAACTCTCGCCATTTTTCGTACAACAAAGCGGTAGCACGGACATCAGCAATATTGTAACGAATAATATCGAGCATCTTACCATCCCGGTACGCATCACCAACATCAGCTCCAGTTAGTTCACATTTTTGCACACTCGAAATACCATAAGCTCGACAAAATAAATGTAGTGACTGGCGGCGCAGTGCTCCATAAAATGTTAATTCATCCATCAAATCAATATGAAATGGGGATGACTGCTGTGCTAGATATCGATATTTCATCAACTCTCGTGTTGGCCGTATACCATGAACAATCGAGCGATGGAGTAAAAACGGCAGGTCAAACGTTCGACCGCTAAAGGTTACAAAGGTATCGTACTCTTCTGCACCTTCCCAAAATTCGCAGAGTAACGCACTTTCATTGCGTGCCTTGCACGTAAACCCATCAATCGTACCCTCAAGTAAAACCGGTTCTCTCTGCAGCGGAACGTAATAGAGCGCTCCCTGTGCCCGTTCAACATCGTAGAGTCCAATAGCAATAATTGACCCAGTAAGGGATGAGAGCCCGAGATCACTCTGCATATCGTCGACCTGTTGTATCCACTCTTCAGGCGTATCAGCTCGTCTATCAATTGGCTTTTTAAGTACGGTTTGAGTCGCAAGATCAATAGCATTCCAATCCTCACCTACCGTTTCAATGTCGATAATGAGCGTGCGCATAGTTGATCAATAGTAGCTAGAGCGCGAGCGGTATACCAGAAAAACATCCGAGAACTCCCGTTCGTTCTGCAGACAAGTAGTAGCGGTAACTTCCGTCAATCATTGCACCTCCACAAGCATCAGTTGAAATACTGTTCGTTCGTCCATACAAAGGGAATCCATCAAGCGTATACCCCAACAGGGTTGACTCACCACTACCCTGATACTGAGGATAATCATTATTTCGAATGAGTACGCCAGTCTGCGATATGGCTACAATATCATCTTTGATGCACGAGGTAGTTGAGAGAGGAGTTGTCCGGAGCGGTAACGTAAAGATAATCTTTTCTGTTGCAGGCAAGGCTGGGGTAGATGTACTCGGGTCAAACAGTGTAACCGTATCAAAAAATAGTCGCTGGCCTTCACGTTCTTCGTACTGCTGTGTACCAGTTAATCCTACAATTGTTTTGGGTGAGTACGACTTGCCACACATAACTACCTTAGTTTCTGCTGGCGCAGAAATTACCTCATCCGGAGTTACCGGTGTGGTTGTTGATGAACTAGTGGTAGCGACAGATGTGTCAGGCACCGTTTCTTCTGGCGCATCGAGGAATGTTTGCTCTGCTAATTTTTTACGCAGGGCCGCCAATCGCTCATTTTTTGTATCTGGAGCAAACACTGCCTCTGCGGTGTAGGTAGTAGCAGTAGTCGTTAATGCTAGAGAAGCATTTTGTACACCGGGATTCATACGGTGGTTAAAGACTACCGTCACCATAATCGCTACGACTAAAAAGCCTGAAGCCATCATAAAAAGGAGAAAGTCCCGTGTTCGAATCATTCGACTATCATACCGTACTTACACCAAAAAAGGCCAATCACCTTCCCCAGGCCGCGTTTAGACTGCCCTGTACTCAAATACCGAGTCACGTTGTAAAGGATTTTCAGGTGTATATTTGGCTGAAAGTATTGTCTCGAAATATTCGGGATTAGATTGCACGAGTCGCCATATCATACGGTTACCTTCATGATATATTTTGTCGCGCATAAAACAGCAGCCAGGCAAGGCTGGGTTACCGCCTCTAAATACGCGCAATGTTGAATTCCAAGCGCGTGTTTTTGCAACCCGAGGGATCAGTTCAGCTTTACCTAAACGAACCAAACGGGCAGTGTAGTACTGTTCAAGCAATCGATACGTTTCTGCAAAGTTTTTTGGAATACCATCTAGTGCGCCGGTAGCGAGGGACACCACCAAATATTTATCCAGTCCACCAAAGTGATAAAATCGATTCGAAGTGAGCTGTGCACGCATAATTGCCAAACCCTCTTCAGCAGACTGATAACCAGCCATACCGATACTCCCCAACTGCAATCGACTCTGCTTTGCCTGTTCCCGCCGATAGACATGGGTACCAATCTCGTGCACAAACAATTTCCGCATCTTTTTTGCCTTCATTTGAATATCGGCGGGTATGCGCACAGTACGTCGCTTGTGATCGACCAACATATGTACCACTGCTGCGTCAACTTGTGCCTTCCAACCAGGCATACTAAGCGCAAGTTCTACGTTCCAAGCAGCAACAAGAGTCTCGCTTGTATATACGAGACCTGGCTGCACAGTAATATCAGGACCAATCACACATTTCTTTGCTTGCTCAAAATCTGTAATGGAGGGATGGGTGGTTGGCTCGGTCTCCTCGATTTGAAAACTTTCAAAAATATGATACCGCGACTGCAAAATACGAAGATGTTCCGCCACAAACGAAGGATACAACTCACCATAGAGTTCAAGGTTTTTTGTCTGAAAAGTCGCCCAGTCTCCCGTGGCCGACGCTAGCAAAAGCTCTTGTTCCTGGATCAATTCATACAATCTATCTGTGTATAAGGTACGTATTGACGAATCCGTTTCTTTCTGGCATACTAGTGCTCGTAGTTTTAATAATTGATCCAGAGCCGTAAGCACCTGATCTACCTGCAACAGTGGATATACGAAAATCGGGTTGTACGACTCTGTTGTGAAAACTTTTTCTTTTTCTTGTGCAAGTACTGCACTATCTATACCAAGTGAACGCAAAACAAGCGGTCGTTTAATGGCTTTCAACGCCAAAAACCACTCCGCATCAACTGCATAGTCCATAATAAATTGATTCCGTACTGACATACACATACCTTCAGTTATACTCGAAATTATTTAAATCACAACTCATAACCATGAACACGCCAAAAGTAAGCAACCTCCAAATCCTTAAACGTGCTGCCAAGAAACATGGCTATGCTTTTGGATTGGTTGATCAACCCTACTCCGAGGCAATTTATGTCACTGATGGAGAGCGGTATTTTATCTCTCGTTCAAAAGCCAAGTACGGCATGTACCCCACTAACCCAAAATTTGCTGAACAACTTGCTGATGACAAAGCAGTGACTAAACGCTTCCTTAAAAAATTTGGCTTCCGCATCATCAAAGGAAAGTTATTCTATATATCCAATCCATTCTCTGATCGCGAACCGGTACGTGCACAAGATTCGATTAAAGCAGCCTACGAATACGCCAAGAAAATTGGCTATCCAGTTTTCGTCAAGCCAAACTCTGGTTCACGTGGAGCCAATGCTCGTATCATTTTTAACCAGGCTGGCCTCAAGCGTCATATCACGAATATGAAAACAGATGAGGTGCCGGCATTTTTAATTGAGAAATTCACCGTACGACCAGAGTACCGAGTTTTTGTTGTTGGTGGCAAAGTGCAGTTTATGTATCGAAAACAGCGTATCACTATCACGGGTACCGGCAAACACACTATCCAAGAACTCTTGGCTGAACAAAACTACCAACCGGATCAAGAGTACCTAAATGGACTCTTGAAGAAAGAACGAAAAACAATTTCGTCAGTACTTGATACCAACCACGAACTTACCATGCAAGAAACTGCCAATATTAGTTTAGGAGCAAAAATTACTGACTATCGCGAAAAAGTGCCGAAGAAAATTCATGCCTGGGCTAACCAGTTGTTTCGTACCACTGGACTTGAAGTGTTCGGCGTAGACATTTTTACCAAAGGAAATTGGGACGATCCTGATAACTATTTGATTATTGAAATCAATTCAAACCCGGCCCTCTCTGGTATCTATGCCAAAGGAAATAAAGAACACGCTTACTACATCTGGTCACTGATTATGAAGAAGTTTTTTGCGAAGTAAACGTTTCGTCTTGAATCTCTTGTAAACGCTCGTCAGTAATACCGAGCTTGGTGAGCCAGGCCACATGACGAGGATTTGCTGAATCAAATTTGCCTATTGTAAAATACTCAACGACATTTTCATCAGTATTTACCAAAGCCCAGGTTTCTTTATTTCCTACAAAATAATTCAGGTCTTTGGTAAATACTGCCCCGGGAGTATTTCCAGTAGTACCGCGAAAAATCCGTACAGTTAGACCCCATGCCCAATCTGCCGCCCGCTCCGCAAGTGTTGGACCCGTTTTCTTCCCTTTTAGCACTGCAATATAATACTGGGATAAAACTTCAAACGTTTGTCTGAAATCACGTTTGATTCCATCAACATCGCCACGAGCCAGTGCAATTCCGAAATAGCGTTCAGGATGTGAGTAGGTATCGGCTCCTTTCTCAAGCTGTTCAAGGCGCGTTGCCACCCCCTCTTCGCCTTTCTCGACACGATCGAGACCGATGGACAAGAGTTTCAAACGGGAATTTTCTCCAGCAATGCGGCGGGCTACATGTCCATGCACTTCATGCTTAATAAATGCTTGCATATCTTGAACAAGCATACCAACAACTTTGTGTGCTGGTATATACACAGTTTTATCTTTTTGCGATACACGGAAATTGGTTATTCCAGTATCAGTACTAGCAACTACTGACCAACCATCAACAGCACCAACTTCGACAAGGGCCGCCTTAAAAGCGGTTACAGCGTCTTCGACTGTTATAACTCGAGCTTCGTTATCTTCTACCAGCACCAAGGCCTCGCCACGTTCAGAGAATTCTGATACCTGTTCTACTAGCACTGGACTGAGAGCTGCTGCAGCAGTTTTCTTTTCCTCAGTTTTACCACGAGCGACTTTTTCCTGGACAATAGCTGACATAACTGCAGTATTCTCCTTATCCGGAAAGCCATATACAAATGAAGAATACCGCGCGAAGCGTTTATCGTCTCCCCGGTGTGCTGCCTCAAGCATGCGAAGCTCAGCAATTGTTTCATTAATTTTTGTGCGATAGATTTCACGAACAACACTATTTTCCTCGTTCGCCAGAATCTCTGTCTTTAAGTGTTGTAACATGGCCTCGCGAGCGTCGTAATCGAGGGATGTAAGTTTCGGATATCCTAATGAAGGATTTTGAACCTCACCTGCAAGAAACTTTTTTTTCTCAGCCGCACGAACAGAAGGATCACCGTCAAGCATGGAAAAAGCCTCGATAGACTCGTTTGCATAACGATCAAACCACTCAGCATCGAGTGGTTTTTCAACATGAGATATCTGTTCGATAGACATGCCTTCTGGACTACAGACCAAATTTTACGCCAGGGGTGCCTGCAGGAACAGTAACAGGCGCTGCGCTCGGATTAGTACCCGGAGCGTCGTCTGTAGTTGGAACCGCTTTTAGCGTCTCGTCCCCTGCTGTAACGCTAAAATTTGCGTCAGGATTTACAGCTGCCACTACCTGCGCCTTGAAAGCTTCTATGGAAGTGAGGTTCATCTTTACACCATTGAGGTAAAAAGTAGGAGTACTTGTGAGGCCGAGAGCAACCGCTGCCTTAAAGTCAGCCTTAACTTTATCTCGGAGAATACTTGACCGCTGCTGTTTTTCAAACTGAGATACATTCATGCCTAACTCTTTCGCATACTTTGCATAGAATGTTGCGGGCGAAATGCCGGCTGTCCATTCTGACTGTTTGGCAAAGAGCATGTCATGAAATTCAAAATACTTACCCTGCTGTGCCGCCGCTTCAGCTGCTACTGCCGCAGATTCGGCAAATGGATGTACCTGGAGTAACGGGAAGTTTTTATATTCAAACTTGATTTTATCACCATACTGGTTCAAAATTTCTTCAACCACTGGTTCAAACTGCCCACAGGCTGGACACTGAAAGTCGCTATACTCAGTTAGTGTAACTTTTGCGTCAGCTCCGCCCTTGATATGATCAGTTACCGTTACTCCGTCATTATACGTTTTCTCAACATTCATTGAATACCAAATAGAACCACCAAACAAGACCACCACTATTACAGCAATTGCTATCCAAGGATTTTTCATATCGAACTATTGTACCAAACTCTCGTACCAGACGCTTCACCAATACACCTTGAAAAACTAATGATTTCGTGCTCTAATAGTAATTCATCTATTAAACGTGGCTAAACGACCTTTCATTAGAAAACAGAAGAAAAAGCAGCACGGTACTACGTTTTGGGATAACGAATACAAAAATGCTGATCATTTGAAACTGTCTACTGACCATAGCGAAGACCTAGAGAAATTTACTCGGTGGGTTATTCGGGCTGAGCGTGGTGACGTACTTGGACAAGGACAGTCAGTGTTTGATGCTGGCTGTGGCAATGGTCGTAATCTTATTTTCCTGGCACGTAAATTCAATATGCGTGGAGTTGGGTACGATATTTCAAAGTCTGCGATTGATATTGCTATTGCTGCATCCAAAGAGTTCAGACTCGATTACACCGCTCGCAGCATTGCAGGAACCCTCGACGTACCCGACAATTCACAGAGTCTCGTGGTTGATATGATGACATCACACTTTCTCACAGCACCGGAACGCATCTTTTTACGTGACGAAATTCACCGAATACTTATCCCCGGAGGCTTCATGTTCATGAAGACCTTTCTCGCCGATGGTGATCTTCACACACGCCGACTACTCGCCGAGCGACCTGGTACCGAACCCGGCACCTACATACACCCGGTCATCGGTGTCCCTGAATACGTATACCGCGAAGAAGAGCTGGTGGATTTCCTCCGTGAGAAATTCATCGTCCACAAAATTTACCGCTCCCACAAACATGTATTAAAAGGCAAAGCCCGTAAACGAAGAACGGTATCGATCTACATAGAAAAAGACTACAAATAAGCCACAGAGCGTAGCGACAATGGCGAATTTACGCGAGTAAACTGCCCCTGACCTAGAGCAGTTTATCCGCACTTTCACCAACCTGATAGTTTTCATCGACGCATTCAAATAGTGTAAATAGTCGTTTGTTAAAAACCTATTATTACTGAACGCAATTATAACGTTGACAAATTAAGCATCTATCAAAAAACTGCCTAAAGCAGTTTTTTGTTTGTTTTACATTTCAATACAAGTAGAACGAACTAACATAGATGAAGTTCAAGGCGCGCAAGGAAGCCGCGGCTAAAAATTTTATACAAATTCCTAGATTGCGGTAGAGCGCTCAAAATTGGATGCAGTGCTAGGCGCGCAAGTAAATTTTGTGCTTTCTACTCAGGGCGGATAGGTTGGTCGGGATAGTTACTATCCGGATTAGTAGGATACTCCATACCCGAGTCATTTGGTCCCGTCGGGGCTATCTTTTTTGCTGTCGTCGCAGCAGTATCTTTTGGCGGCTGTGAAGTAGGAGCAACATAGCCCTCATGTATGACACCTGGTGTTGTTGTCGGCACCATATCAATAACTGGCGCTACCGGCTGCGCAGTCACAGCATGAGACAGTGTGTAAATGTAATAGGCCCCCACAACTATAATAATCGACTGTAACAAAATGATTGCTTTCATAACTACCTAATTATACGCACCTGCCCCACAATCACAACTACGCTACACACAAAAAACACCCCGATTTGAGGTGTTTTTAGACTCACTATAGTTACGCTAACTGGTCTTTCGATTTAGACTAGCTTCGAGTGTCACTCGGGCAGCGTCAAGTCCGGCTTTAAAGGCTGTTTTTGCAGCTTCTACTGAAGCTTTACGCGTTGCTTGCAGCGCTTTAAATTGTTCACCAGGTACATGGGCGGCTTTATCAATATCTCGGGCCGCTCTCTTTGCATCCATAGCCGCCTTTATTTGTGCAAGTACTTCTGGACCAGTCTTTTGTGCTGTACAGCTAGCTGCTGCATCATCAAATATCTTAGTAATATCTGACTGGATAGTGGTTCCAAATACAGTCACTTTTGCTTCGTTCTCAGTTTGCAAAGCAAACACTGCATCTTCGAACGTTTTAATAGCAACATCAATGGCTGCTTTTCGTATAGTCACTAATCGCTCTACTTCAGTTTGGAACGTTGTCACTGCTGACTTTTGATCAGTTGTAGAAGCGTAGGCCATCAATTTCGTATACCGTTCCTGACGAGTGCTGTCAGCAGTTGTTCGAAAGGCTGCTAATTTATCATGTCGTTCAATTCGTCCCGCTTCAAACTTTGTTTTATGATCACCTTTTTTTCCTTGAATTTCAGTGACTCGAGTCGTGAGTCGACCAAGAGCTTTCGTTCGCATTGATTCAATATTTGAGCAGATCATTTTACCGTCACGCGCTGCAGGCGTCGTGGTAGTGGTAGTTGACTCTTCCGCAAACGCCAAGACTGGGAGCAAAAAGCTAGTCACGAGCGCACCGGCCACCATTTTTTCCTTAAATGTTTTAGATACCATATGCGGTTGTAAGTGAAGCCGGTTCTGCGCCAGTAACGTCAGCTTGGAGCGCACTATCATCATAGGCATTGTCAGCGGTTTCGGCGGATGATGCAATAGCTGCGAGCGCATCCGCAATTACCGTAAGACCAAGAGCATCTGACACTTTGTCAACACCAGAAGGTCCAGTTGGTGTTGCTGCTTTTGAATTTACGGACACTTTTTTTACCTCGGTTTCTTTCGGCGCTACAACTTTGGTGGGTACTGCCGGCGTTGTTACAGAAACTTCATCTATCGCAGAAGTACTCGGTAAAATAACCTTCATATACCAAATTGAGCATCCACCCATTACTGCAACTAGCGCAAAGAGCAGAACTAGTCTTTGTGTTGTCATAAGTCTGAATAATATAATATAAGTAACACCTCTAATGCATATGCATTAGTTACTTACCAGTATACAGCGACCACTTATTCACAAAACAGTGATATGCACCACGGACCGTAACTCGTTCATGAGGTACTGATGCGCCAGTATTGTACGACAGTAGTCTAAACAACGGCTGCGATTTATGCATCATCCTGTGCTAATGAACGTTTTTTAAAAGTATGTATGTTCCGCTTTCAGTAAGTTCTTTACTTGAATACTGTATATAAAAAGCCCGCCAGGAAATCTGACGGGCTTTGTGTTGCCTTCTATTCACGCGGACTGACATCAATCATATCAATCACATTTTCCTCAGGAGCGGCTGCAACCACTTTCGGTCGGCGATTTCCATACACCTCACGAATCCAGTAGGTAGCATTGAGAACTGTCGGAACAGCACCAGCCAGCGCAATGAGTGCCCAACCATCAAGCCACGAGGCATTCTGATTGTTCAGAGGGCCTACAATAAATGCATAGAGGTAGAAACCGCAGAAGCTGGCCCCGGTTGTGAGAGCGATATTTTCGTGAGTGTCCAGGTACTCGTAATCTTCGGCATGCCCAGCGTCAAAGTACTTACTCAGGCAGCCCAGCAAACAAATTGAGGTAACCAAAAACATGAGTCCGAGAACAAGCCGGGAGCAACTCCCGTCCCCGGCCTTGATGGCCAGCTCTCCAGCTTTCCACCACACGTTTGCAGCATCACCAAAACGAACTGCCAAAAACGCCACCAGAGCCGCGATAACCGTAAAGAACCTATCAAGACGCATGTTAATCTCCACTATTGCGTGACTTTGATTCAAAGAATATATAACGAAATATTATATATGTCAACTTTTAACGACGTCGCGGAAGCAAGACTGAAGCTGCAACAACCAGCAAACTCGCCATGACGAAAATGAAGGGAATACCAAACTGGGCTGCCACCACACTCGCGAGTAGTGGTGCTATACCCTGTGACAAGGCCTGGAGTGAGCCATTAATACCGAGAGCTGCACCTTGACGGTCTTTGGAGACACCTTTACTGATGAGGGCTGGTAAGTTGGTTGTAATGAGTCCAACTGCAGTTGCGGTAAAGGGAACGAGGAGATAGAGGAAGATTGGCTGAAAGATAAATACTTGCAAAATCAACGTGAGTGCCAAAAGTGGCAACGCCACACCAATCACCCGCCGTTCACTAAATCGAGTACTCGCCCACCGGACAATAAAGATTTGAGATAACACCATACAGAGACCAATATACGCAAAGTATGTTCCCGTGCTCGCTTCATTAAAGCCTAAACGAGCGGTCAAGAAAACGGCACTAAATGAAGTATATATTCCAAATCCCAACATCTGGAGGAAACTCACGGTGTAAAGTGGGCGCGTATCAACATCCAGATAAGCAGTCTTGATATTATGGAAAGCTTTGAACACTGAGAATGCCCCACCTTTAGTTCGAACCTGATGCGTTTCAGGTAACATTACGGTGACTGAAACGAGGTTCAAGATACCGAGACCACCAGCAAACAGAAATGGCAGCGCCGGATTCCCGGTGAGCGCAACAATATAGCCACCTATCAATGGACCAAGGATGAATCCGAGTCCAAACGCTGCTCCAATCAGTCCAAAGTTGCGAGCGCGATGTTCTGGTATCGTCACATCAGCAATGGATGCCTGCACGATACTAAAGTTAGCGCCCGCCACACCGGCGACCAGGCGACTAATAAACAATAGCGGGAGTGACGCGAGCGCAATTCCGCCCGCAAAGATCAGTTGTGCAACCGCAAGCACCCCCACTCCCAGCGTCAAGAGTCGTTTACGTCCAAAGGTATCAGACAGATCACCGAGGAGAGGCGCTGCCAAGAACTGCATGACGCCAAACAGAGCTGTCATAAGTCCCGCAATAAAGAATCGCATACCAACAGTGTAGTCGGCCAGCATAAACGACGGTGACGTTGAATCGGTGAACAATGAGGGAATCACCGGGAACAGAATTCCAATTCCCACTACATCAAGGAGCAATGTGACGAATAAAATCGTAAGTACACGTTTTTCTCTCATACTTAGGCTGCGAGCTCTTGCATGTTTACCCCACCCATATAATCACCTTTGCCGAGCGGCACTCCCACCATGCGTAAAATAGCGTATGACATATTAAAGTGAAAGAAAAAGTTGGCGAGCACATACTGGGTTAAATAATCGCGTCCAGTCATAAATTTTCCTGGGAAATACGGTAGCGTAATTGCTCGTTCGTCAGCATCATCAAATTGCTCAGGAGTAAACGTGGCGAGATACGCCTCAACTTTCTCAATGCGAATAATCAATTCTGCCACTGTCGTTTCCTCATCCGCAAGTGGCAGAGGTTCAGCATCAGCCAGTCTGGCCACGGCACCTTTTGCGTTGTCAGTTGCAATTTGTACTTGTTTGATCAAAGGAAACATATCAGGAGCGAGTTTGCTCTGCAATAAATCAGCCTCACTCATGCCAACAGTCTTAGCATGTTCGGCACCCTTCGCTAAAATAGTTTTAAGACTACGAAGATTCTTGGTGAAAAATGGAACGGTCATTTCAAAATATGGTGTATTCATACAAAATTGCTATACATGCTTAGTAACGCTCTAGTGTACCGCAAATGAGACTGGTATGCGAGCCTGTCTATGCACCACCAACTACTCATTCATCACACAACAAAAAACAGCCTCCACAGAGGCTGTTTTTTGAGACTTATTCAGCTGGAGTTACCTCGGCAGCAGCATCTTCTGTTACAACCACTTCTTCTGTTACTACTTCTGGAGTTGTCTCAACTACTTCTTCAGCTACTACAGCTGCTCCATCTACGATAGTGTCTTCTGTATTCATACCAGGGTGACGGCTTGGATTATGTAAAACCGAACCGGCAGTCTATCACACATCTCAAAATAACCTATTCCGAACACATTAATGTCTTACAATTATACAGATAAATTATCTGGTAATGAGAAAGCTTGTAAAGGGTTCAGATGCTAGGCGCGCAAACAAATTTGTGTGAGCCGTACTCATTGTACGGTGAACATAAATTTGTGCTGCGCAACAACGCAGATGGGCCGTTTACAAGCTTTCTCCTGCGACATACCCGGTGGTCCAGCATAACTGAAGACTATACCCCCCCGAAGGCCGATTAATATCGAGCACATCGCCAACTAAATAGAGACCAGGAACTACGCGTGATTCCATCGTTTTAAAATTAATTTCAGTTGGTGAGACTCCACCACCTGACACTACCGCCTTATCTGCACCTTGCAGTCCACTAATGTGAATTGGTAAGGCAGCGATCAACAGAGCAATTTTCGTCCGCTCGGGTGCCCGAACGCTATGGCACGGCGTATCAGCAACAATGTCTGCAAGTAGGAGAATCGGCGTTACTAGGGCCGCCGGAATTAAATTACCCAAAACGTTTTTGACCTGTTTGTTTGAAGACTCTTGAAAGAGAGCAGTCAGCGCAGTTTTGAGTACTCCTGCGTCCATATCAGGCAATAGATTTATTTTAAGTGTAACCGAACTATGGCCAAGCAGATCACCAACTGTCTTACTGAGATTTAAGATTGTCGGACCACTCAAACCAACATGAGTGAATAACAACTTCCCTGTCTGTACACTTTGTTTTTTTGCATCGGCGTAGAGCGTAATTTTTACGTGCGGCAGTGTTACGCCAGACAGCGCAGGAATCCAGACATCAGGAGACAGGAGCGGTACGAGCGCGTAGCTATTAGGAACCACCTGATGGCCAAGGACCTTGAGCCACGAAAATCCTTCACCAGTAGATCCTGTTTCTGGACGAGAGACACCGCCAGTTGCAACCACACACGACTTCGCCACAATAGTTTCTCCTGAAGCGAGCAGTACCATAAACGTTTCTTCACCCGCTGGTTTAAATAGAGATTTAACAACAGCACGCGTCCGTACTACCACACCAGTTTTTTTAAGCTCAGCTACTAACGTTGACTGAATTGTCTGAGCTGACTCGGTTGAGGGAAACAAACGACCCTCATTTTCCTCGACAAATGACACCTGACGAGTTGCAAACCAGTTAATTGTGTCGTGCACAGAATGTTCTGCAAAAGCCGAAAACAAAAATTTACCAGCGTCCCCATACTGTGCCAACATCTGACGAATATCAGTTTTATTATTTGTAACATTACAACGTCCCCCGCCAGTAATCAGTAGTTTTTTACCCAGACTTGGGTTTTTTTCGAGGAGGAGCACCGCTTTGCCACGAGCCGCTGCAGTAGCTGCCGCCATCATACCTGCCGGACCGCCACCAACAACGACAACATCCCACACCTGTCCCACAGTTTGTTTCGTGTGTTGTGCCATGTCAAAAATTCACCCTATTCTACCATTAGAGATTTGCCATTAGTAAGCGGAGCCCATTCATAACCACCAAGAGTGTACCACCCTCATGACCAACTACCCCAAGCGGTAACGGCAAGTGCCAGAAAATGGTAATCACAACCATAACAGCTAAAATGCCAAGCGCAAACACTAAGTTCTGTTTAATAACACGATTCGTCTGCTTTGAGAGGCGGAGTGCTACGGTCATTTTACGCATATCGTCAGACAAGAGAGCTACATCAGCCGCCTCGAGAGCAACATCAGTCCCAGCCGCACCCATAGCGATTCCAACGTGTGCTGTCGCAAGAGCCGCCGCATCATTCACTCCATCACCCACAAAGGCCACCTTTCCTGTGTCGCGAAGCGTTTTAATAATCGCCACCTTATCTTCTGGCATGAGTCCTGCATAGATGTCAGCTGGTGCAATACCAAGAGTTGCCCCAATTGCTTCAGCCACACTAACATGATCCCCCGTCAGCATGACAATGCGCTTGATACCCGAACTACGGAGTAACACTAACGCCTCAGCCGCAGTATCTCGGACAGTATCTGCAATACCGATACATCCAAGCACACATTCGTTTGTTCCAAAAATAATCGAAGTCTTACCAGCTACTTCTAACTTTTCAAGTGCTTCACGTTCAGTCGTATCCAGCTTTAGACCTGATTCATCCAATAGTCTTCTATTTCCTGCCCAGTAGGCAACCCCTCCGAGAGTTGCCTTGAGTCCTTTACCAGGAATTGCCATAACATCCACCACGTCGCCAGGCGTAATTTTCTTGGTCGCTGCGTACTCAACAATACTTCGCGCGAGTGGGTGCTCTGACTGGATTTCGAGAGATGCGGCAATCTGGAGAAACTCTGATTCACTGATGCCAAATGGCACAACGGTACTCACACTCATTTTCCCTGTGGTCAGCGTTCCAGTTTTATCGAAGGCAATTGTATCAACAGCACCAAACTCCTCAAGCGCTGCCCCACCTTTAAAGAGCATGCCACGTCGTGCTGCCGCTGCGAGAGCTGACAGAACAGCTGCAGGAACACTAATCACGATGGCACAGGGGCTTGCTACCACGAGGAGCGTTGCCGCCTTATAAAGAGCCTCACTAAGCGGAATACCGATTGCTATAAAGACTCCCAGAGCAACAATGCTACCAATGAGCACTACAAAAGTGTAGCGAGAACCAAACCACTCACTAAACCGCTCACTTGGTGATCGCTCGGCTTGAGCTGATGCTACTAAATCAATCATGCGTGCCAATGTTGACTGATTCGCTAAGGTATCAACCCGCACCGCAAGCACGCCGTAGCCATTTACTGAACCAGCAAAAACCACATCAGTAGGATTTTTATCAACCGGAACTGACTCGCCGGTCACTGGAGACTGATCAACGGCACTCATACCGCGCAAAATTGTACCGTCAATTGGTAATCGTTCGCCGGGTTTTACCACAATTATTTGACCGATAGCGAGTGTTTCTACTTTTACTCGTACCGTCTGACCATCAGCTCCTTCTACAGTAGCTTCATCAGGACGCAATTTCATGAGTGATACTACTGCCCGTTTGGTATTTCCCATCGCATATTGCTGTAGTGTCTCAGAGAGACTAAAAAGAAACAACAGAATAGCACCATCACGCGCCTGTCCGACCCCAGCTGCAGCGAGAGCAGCTAGGACCATCAGGAGATCAATATCGAGCTTCCCTTTAAGTAAATTTCCAAACGCACTGATTGCCGCACGAAATCCCCCCGCCAAAAACGCGAGGGCGAACAACGCTATTTCATACTGTGGCGACCAATGGAGCAGTGTCGTCGCAACGCCTCCGAGCAATCCTAACAAGGTACCCGTCGTGAGTGCTATATCAATGTAGATTTCTTTCTGTTCAGCCGCCAGCTCTGCGCGTAGTGTTTCAGCAGTAGTATTCATAAAAGTTGTATCATATAGTACAGCGCAGTATACCAAACACCAAATGAATACAACATGAAGCAACAATAAAACCCGAGCAGTGATGCTCGGGTTTTACCATAACTCATCTGATGTCTACTTTGATAAATAATACGAAAGCTGAAACCCAACAATCGAGCCTACGATTGGCGCCAACATGTACACCAGTGTAACCGAATTGAGCGCAAATGCTACAGCCGGATTTAAAATTCCTGACGCACCAGCGAGTGATGAAAACAAAATACCCAAAAGAAGCGACCCGCCCACAACTACGCCCGACATGCTTGCTGGAACCTTTTCTTTTACTACTGCTGCAATACCAAAGGTAAAAATTGCTGTACCGAGTGCTTCGGCCACAAAGAGATGCAGATCAAATACTCCTACAGCTGGAGTTTGAAGTTCGAGAGAGAAAAACTTTGCAGCAACAATCGCCATCGCCGCACCAAATATTTGAGCAATGATGTAGTAAGTAGCTTCCTTGATCGTCAGACGTTTTACCGAAACTAGACCGAGCGTAACAGCGGGATTAATATGACAACCTGATACTAAACCAATCGTATATACAAACAGACCAAGTGTCAGAGCAGCAATGACCGGGACCACAAGTGGCACCGTCGCGCCAGCGGCAAGGGCAGCAATAACAATAAACGATAGTGCAAACGTACCAACCGATTCAGCGAGATATTTTTTTGACATACAAAAGCTAAAACAATAAAACTACTCAACAAGTATACAACGAAATAATTCTGTTTGACTACACTGTTTTTTGTGCACGAGCAGCGGCGCGCGCCTGCTTTGCTTGGAGTTGAAGATAGAGTTTTTCAACCTTTTCTCGAGCCCATGGAGTTTTACGAAGGAATGTTAAGCTTGATTTCACACTTGGTGTATCAGTAAAACATTTAATGTTCACACTCTGACCAAGTTTCTCCCAACCGTATGCTGCTTCAAGCGTCTCAACAACTTTTTGGAGTGTCATCCCATGGAGGGGATTATTTGGTTGAATATTCATTGTAAAAGTATACCAGGTTTTATGTGAGTATTAAAAATGAGTCAATCCGTTTACGACGGATTGACTCATTCATTATGAAGGGCGGATCTGACCAAATGTAGCCCGGAACTTTTCATTAGGGTCAAACTTAAACAACCAGGTAGCCACCACCCGATTAAGGGTCCGATGCCACCAGGGTTTCGTATCGAGACCTGAAATCATAGTTGTGTTAAGCCCAGGCCAGGAGGCAGCGCACATAAGGCACGCTTTTGGAACCTGCGATTCACGAGCAATAACATACAACGCAGTCGGCAGAACCTTTTTCTCAACCAGCAGCTGTTTAGTCAACACTACATTTTGCACACTTGTCTGTGAGCGGTCTTCAAGAAGTACCAAAGGGAGAGTAATTCCGCGTTCGGTAGCCAGTCTCGTAAGATATTCAGACGCAAGCGTAGCTTCGCTTGGCTGTTTTTTTCGAGTGTGCCCACCTGAGAGCACAATGACAATTCGCTCTGGTAACACCGCATCATTTGCCGTAAGAGCACAATACTGATCGAGCGTACGACGCACTCGATCAGTATGTTCAGGATGGATGCCTATATGCGTTGGTCGTTCGCCCAAACAGAGCAATACCGTCATACGTTTCCGACTATCATCATACGTTCTAGTTCTCGGTGACATAACTCTCCTATTGCGCCTTAGCGCTTTCTAACCCTCTGTAATTCTAGGACGATTATAAAATATGTCAACACAACCAGGTGCTTAGCGCATACATACAAAAACTGCAGCTGCTGCCAGGTAACAGACCAGTGACCCTCCAACTGATATCCCGATTTTCTTTAACGCCCACTTCGGTTCAGTACCACCAAAGATCACAGCGCTCACCTGCGCTGGCATAACAAATCCGAGCCAGATAAATCCAGCCAGCCCATACGCATTCCAGTCAGACGGCATCCCTGAGAGCAAGAGCGCAAGCACAAATGAAGTCACCACAGTCAGACCAAACTGAACTAGCAGCAATGGCATCATTTGTTTTTGTGCCGCTTTCTGCGCTTCGGGTGTCAAACAATCAAAGCCGTGGATTTTACCCCACAATTTACCAAAAATCGGCGTATACCACACCGCCCCCACAATAAACTGTACAATCGTCGCTACTGCAATTGCACCATAATTAAGTTCCATAGAAAATAGTTACGTAGTAAACCTCAGCAATAATCGTAGCACGTTACAATCGAGAAATTTACATAAAAGCACCCGTAGGTGGGTGCTTTTATGCATTTAGTTAGCTTTTAATAATCCGTTACTAGCTTGGAAATCCATCAAATATTGGTAATTTCCTGTTGGTTTTCCATCTATCAACAGCACTAAGCCTGGAGAATAAAGTCCATTCATATACCATGGCGTTTGATTTTTGAGATTAATTTCTCCCTCTGCACCGAGCCTAAGTCCAAAGAACGTTCCATTTACATTGTAATCGCTAAATATTTCATTAGATTTTTTTATATAATGATCAATTGTCCAACTGCGCGACCTCATGAAATCATTCCATTCAGCCAGTGGTACGGGAATAGCTCCAGCCATGACCATATACTCGTTTACTGTTGTGGTTGCAGTATATTTACGCTGCCCTTTTTGGACAACAAGCTGTGACGATTCTTCATTAATCCATTTTTTAGCAACAATTTTTTCAGTAGCTGTAGCGTTCGCATACTTCTCGAGGAATGACTTTCCATTAAATGGTCGTGTATCATTTTCTGTCAGAAGGTCTTGGAGGTGACGGGCCTGTTCAAACACATACGTATACTCGGTATCGGTAATTGGCTTGTTTGGAACATGTGTAGAAATAAAATCAAAACCTCTTCGCATTTCATCCATGGTTTTTACATGCGTGTGAATATCCACACCGTCAATGTAGTTTGTGGTATTTGCAAACGCTAGCAAATCGTTTACCGACCATTCCTTCTGCATAACAGAACCGTCTACATTGGTAAATGCCCCCATATACAGCTTATGCTGGTTGCGTACACCCTTTTTAGTCATGTAGGCATCAAGGTGCATTGCTACACGTTTGTAGAATGTAGAAATTGGTGAACTT
>JANPGF010000076.1:0-24369 GCA_031423775.1 Candidatus Kaiserbacteria bacterium
GACTGGGGCGCGCGAATGTGCGCCCCACCACCCCAGAAAAACCACTTGGTTTATTCTGGGGTTTTTCTATGTCTAATTATAGTTTAGATTTTGATACACTTTTGACGTTGCCATTTTCTATGGTATACTAGCGGCAGTTAGCTCTTTGATCCCCAAGGAGCACTATCACAACAAAGGAGATTTTTGTGATTACTAAACGTTTTGGCGTCGATATCGGCGGCGTCATCATTGACCGAGTCAATGACAATACCGACACCTCGTTCTTTTCGGAGAACTACTTGAATACAACGGCGGTGCCCGGTGCGTTCGAGGCTCTCTGCGAGCTCGTAGCACTCTACGGTGCAGACAATGTGTATTTGGTTTCGAAATGCGGAAAGAATGTTCAAGAGAAAACGTTGCGGTGGTTTGACCACCATGACTTTTATCGCTTGACCGGCATCCTCCCTGATCATGTCTACTTTTGCCGGGAACGGCACGAGAAGGCAGGCATCTGCCAGAAACTGGGTATTACGAAATTTGTCGACGATCGACTGGAAGTGCTTGGCGCTCTCATGGATCTCGATGTTCGCTACCTGTTCCAACCTCGTCCCGAAGAAGTGAAGAAATTCGCTCGCTTTGCGGATGCGGTGATAACGGTGCAATCGTGGCAGGAAATTATACAACTGGAAGGTTAGAGTAACCGCTTTACTACAAGTCTAACGCTTGTGTGTGGAGCGGTTTTTTTGAGTGGTGAATATTTTTGACGTTCAGCATTTTTATGTTACAATATTATTAGACGTGAAGCGCCATTCTGGCGACAGGCGGTCTTTGAGAGGAGAGATGTGATGGGTATGTCTGATGCAGTATGGAGCCGTTCGGGATCGGATACGATTTCAAGGCGGGCGTTTTACGCAGTGATCGGGGCGGTCCTGACCTGGGGCTTTGTACTCACGGTGCTCGTGTCTCACGCCACGGCACTGTGGCAGCCGGGAATCGTGATGGTGTTCCTAGTAGGCTTGGGTATTCCGATTGTCGGCATTGTCTTGTCGGTGACGAGCGATAATCCGCTCGTGTCCTTTGCCGGGTTCAATCTGGTGGTGGGCGGTCTGGCGGCGATTCTCGGTCCAGTGTTGGCAATCTATGCCATCAAAGCTCCGGGTGCTATTGAAGAGGCTGCCACTATGACGGGGTTCCTGACGGTTGTGATGGGAGCGAGCGGGTTTCTGTTCCCAGACTTTTACCGTTCGATTGGTGGGGCCTTGCTCGGTGCTCTCACGGCGTTTGTGATTGTGTCGATTGCCGGACTGTTTATTCCGGCGTTGCACGCCACCCATGCGCTCGACTACATCGGTGTACTCCTCTTTTCGCTCTATGTCGGATTCGACATGTGGCGGGCGAGTGAAATGCCAGCAACGATCGACAATGCCGTTGATGTATCCGTGGCACTTTATCTCGACATCATCAACTTGTTCTTGAATTTGCTCAGCATCTTTAGCGACGATTGACATCAAAGAACAGTAGCGCGAAGTCCTTCCGGTAACGGAAGGGCTTTTTTTATAGTGTGAGTGGTCATATTTTTGTAGAGCTCACTACCAATAAATGTGTGTAAAGAAATTGTGCAACGTTAGCTATCGCGCCATGGAGGACTGTGGTTTAATTGATAATTTAATATTTTATTGTATTGTGTAAATGATAACTGATTCGGCATCAGGATTCTTGGTGCAATACTTTGAAAGAGGAGGTTCCAACTTGGAAACATCGTATAAGATACCTGGATACTGGTCTAGTCTCGGCACGTATGGCCTGCTGGCTTTGATAGCGCTCGCCACCGGAGCGTTGTGGCAGGTGGGTTTGGGAATTCTCGCTTTGCTCATGGGCAAGGTTGGGCAGATACCGTACGAGTCCGTTGCGCTGTCCGTGCTGCTGCCGGCCATTGCCGCTGCGGTGGTGCTTGAATTGCCGGTTAGTATTTGTTCGGGATTGCTCGTAGAGCGTCACCTAGGTTCACCTCAGGGGAAACACGGTGTCAGCACTTTTTTCCGGACGATGGTAGAAGGGAATCATTTTTTCGATCTTTTTCTCCTGGTGCTGGCCGAAGAGTTATTCGCTCGTGGTATATTTCTCGGACTGCTGCCGCATATTCCGATACTTTCGGGGACGGGAGCGTTCTATCTTTTGTTTTTGTTGAGGAATGGCCTGTAGGCGGTTTTCCATCTGACAAACTATCAGGCTGCGGCTGATCGTCAGGTGCTGCGAGTCTTGCCGCAGTTTTTGGCCGGTATCTTCTTCACGTATCTCTACGTGCGGTTTGGATTGCTGGCTACGGTGTTGATGCACTTTGCCTCAAACGCCATACTGTTTGCTCTCCATAAATCGCAGCGTGTTGGGTTGGTTGACTTGTCAATTCTGGCGTATTCGGGATTCATTGCAGTAGTAAGTTACCAACTTATGACTAAGCCAGTTGGTGATGTGCTGGTCTGGTTTAATCTCGAGCCCCAGTTCAGTCTTCCTGGTTTTGGGATTATGTGAAAGTGGAAGTCTGTATCTCTGCCTGCTTGACGTTTTATGGTCAGTCTCCTTATGTATGACAAACGTCATGCTACCAAGAAGGCGGAATCAACAAGCTTCCTGGAGTATGTGGTCCTGATTCCGCTCGTAACGATTATGCTCTGGGTTGCCTATTTCGCTCTAGGCTTTGTAATCGCAGATGCTGCGTATCGCATCATTATCCTGGCGATTGGGTTTGCCTTCTTGCAGACAGGCGCAAGTGGCAGTGCGCTTGCTCGGACGTTCTGGGTTGGTTTACCGAGTATGTTCCTCGCGATTTGTACGATGCAAGCGCTCGGTATTTGGGCCAGTGTCACCTGGCTCGGTATATCGATACTGATTGAAGTGCCGCTCGTCATTCTGTCAGAATTCGACGATTGAATAGAGAGTAGGACTTCAATAAAATGAAGAAAGGTCGCCTTCCCGGGCGGCCTTTATTTTATATTTTTACATAAGTAACATACCCAGTTCACATACGTATTCACATTGGTATGTTATCTCTTTCTAATTACAAGAAATTTGATACACTGATCGTCTTGCTGGATCAGGTGTAATTGGTAGGTGAGTAGTGACTCAATGTCACTACGAACGACGCGAAGGATATCCTGAAGCGTACGGAGAAGAATTCTAAAAGTAGAACATATAATCAAATATTGCTGGAGTGGTGTAATTGGTAGCCACGTACGCTTCAGGTGCGTATGCCGCAAGGCGTGGAGGTTCAAGTCCTCTCTCCAGCACATATAACAAAACCGCCTCAAGGCGGTTTTGTTATATGTGCTGGAGAAGCAAAGCACTAAACGTGCTTTGCGCGAGGACTTGAAGAGGTTGCCAGCTAGATTCGAAGAATATAGCGACAACCTGTACCGGTCATGTAATGACCAAGATTCCTCCCTTAAACATTACGCCGGGGAAGCAACACCCACAGTCTCTCCCTAATGTGCCCACACTAAACAGATGATCGGTATCTGTCTCGGTGCCACTTTCCGAAGTTCCGTCCGTGCCGCCTCAAGTGTTGTACCAGTTGTCATTACGTCATCACAAATAATAACGCGACCAATACTATTCCAGTCAGTTTGTTGCATCTGTACTGTGGTGGCAAATGCACCTGTCATATTTCGCAATCGAGCGGCTCGCCCAAGGCTCGTTTGTCTCGTCGTATTGATTGTGCGTATAAGCCAATTCTTTTTAATCATAAGATCAGGCTGCAGTTGGATTGATTCAAGTACTCGGGACACTTGATTAAATCCTCGTTCTGCTTCGCGTGCCGTGCTGAGGGGGATTGGGATAAGTATTGTTGTGCCTACAGTTGTATGGAGAGAGAACCATTGTTCAACCATACAGCCGAGTAGGTTTGCTGCATGAATATTCTTTTCAAATTTACAAGCAGCTACGGCTGCTTGAACAGTGCGACTACTGTACGGGGCGAGGGCGATAACATTTTTAATGATAATCGGTTGATAATGAGCCAGGAAGTCAGTTGCCGACAACTGACGGAGTAGACGATCATGAACAGTTGGTGGAAAAATTACATCGAGTATTATCCGCAGGTAGGTGCGCATATATCATAAGTATACGATACTCGTGTGGTACTATTTGAACTATATACTATGGCTCTTGCTGATATCTTCTCTTCGTTTACAAGTAAACCAACTCGGGCTACAAATAACCGTGTTGTTGGTATCGATATTGGTTCATCATCAATTAAGGTAGTTGAATTACAAAATCGGGATAATGTACTCACGCTCACTACATATGGCGAGCTTGAGCTTGGTCCGTACGATTCAGAAAAACCGGTCGGACAATCGGTAATTTTGTCAGCGCAACTTGAACGACAGGCACTCGTTGATATTCTACGTGAGTCAGCTGTTAAAGCCAGGCAGGCAGTTTTTGCAATGCCGCTCGCGTCGAGTTTTGTAACGGTGATGTCACTGCAAGCAACTGCTGACGAAGATCTTGCATCTCGTGTTCGAATAGAAGCTCGTAAATATATTCCGATACCAATTGCTGAAGTTGTTCTCGATTATGCCGAGGTTGAAACTGTCGCGGTAGCTGGTGCCGAAACTGTTACTCGAGATGTGCTTATTGCAGCGATTCAAAACGAGGCGTTAAAACGCTTTACGACTCTGATGCAAACGGTTGAATTTATCAAGCCTCCAATTGAAATTGAGTGTTTTAGTGCGATTCGCTCTCTTTATACTGATGAACAACCCGATATGGCAATAATGGACGTTGGTGCAGTATCGACCAAGCTTTACATCATTCGCGGCGGTCTATTGCAGCGCATGTACCGAGTGCGTGCAGGCGGTGCTCTGTTCACAGAAAAGTTGGCAGCTGATTTAAAGTGTTCGTTTGAAGAGGCTGAAGCACTAAAACGAGTGATTACCTATGAGCATCCGCAATTTGCCGTTGCTCAAAAAAGCCATCAGGTTATGTATGACCGTGTTCTGAAAGAATTCCATCAAGTACTAGCTGATTACGAAAAACGAGCTGGTACTACAGTACCCACTGTACAGTTGATTGGCGGTGGGGCACTCTTCCCGGGGTTTGATGCTTTTGTCAGTACACAGCTTGGTCGTTCAGCAGTGCTGGCTGAACCATTTAACAAAGTGGCATACCCCGCATTTATGGAGGACACTATGAATACCATCGGCTCAAGTTTTGCAGTTGCACTCGGTGCCGCTCTGCGCTTTTTTGAGTAGGTTGTACTACCCACCCTTTCCACAGTCGTGCACAGTTTTTTACAGTGAATTGACATATACTATCTCTATGCCCCCGTCACCCTCAGGTTCTTTTATTCCAAAGCGAAATACTGGTTCACGACCAAAGGGTGTTCATCGCTATCATTTTTTTATACTACCAATCATTAGCTATACGATGTTTATCGCGGCACCACTTGCTTCGGCAGCTCTCTTTATTTATCAGATTCGAGTTGATTCACAATTCAAAACTGCCGTTGCGGCATTGGAGTTACAAATTAAAGATTTTAATGATGTTGACCTGACTCGCGTTATCGAGTTTGACGATCGTTTAAAACTTTCAAAACAACTAGTTAGTTCCCATGTATCACTGATATCTTTATTAGCAATCCTAGAAAATGCTACAGCTGATACAGTGCGATTTAGTAATTTGTCTATTACTCGTAAAGATGAAAAAACTCTCCTGGCAAAAGGAACTCTGGTCACAAGTGCGCTCGACGGTGCGTTATTTCAGCGCGCTACCTATAGTACTGCTACACAAATTGCCCAAGCTAAATTAAGTGGTATAACGCTAGTTTCATCAGCAGCTGCTACCGCCGCTAGTGCAGCCAGCGCCGCTAGTGCTGCTGCAACAAAAACAGATATTAACGTTGCAACAAAAAGTGCGGTTACGTTAAGTGCTGAATTTACTTTTGCTGCAGATAAAATTTTGTATGCCCCGCTCGGCGTACCGTCTGGTTCCAGCGCTGGTACAAAAGCGGTTTCACCTGCGGTAACTCCCGTAACATCCACTACTCCACCTCCGTCACCAACTGCACCGCCTGCTAATGTAATTACGCCATGACAAAAGTCTCTTTAATGATGCAGGTTCTGATGATTATTATTTCTGTAGTTATTGTTTTTCTCTACATTAAACCAACCTTTGCTAAAATTCGTACAACCCAAGAAACAACTTCTGCATATATAGAAGAATCTAAAAAGGTAAGTGATGTAAACTTGCTTTTGAAAAACCAGGTAGCGATTGTTGACGGGGTAAGCTCTGCTGATGCGGTTGCCCTCAAGCGCTACATGCCTGATTCGGTAGATGATGTGGTTGTAATGAAAGATTTGCTCGGTATTTTTGCTGCACTTAAATTACCGCTGAATAGTATTGGTGGTGGTGGAGCAAGTTCAGAAGTCGTTGAGAAGGGTACGACACTCATACCGCATACCTTTACGATTTCTTCTACGGTGAGTTATGTGGATCTGAAACGAATCTTGCGTGCACTAGAAGTAAATAATTATCTCTTGCAGGTCGATTCCCTCAATATTTCACCTGGTCAAGGTGAATTACTCGGTATAAGTATGACATTAACGACATATAGTAGAGCTATAGATAAACCAATGGTCGCAGGTGACGCAAGCGAAGATCAACAATAATTACTATGACAGATACACTTAAAAATCTCTTAGTTTTAGCTGGATTCATTGTAGTGCTGGGCATGGGTTATTTCATGTTTACTCAGAGCAGTACCTCAAGCTGGTCGCTTGTGCATGATGTTGAGGTGTCTCCTGTATTGCTTGAAAAAACACAAGTTTTTATTGAGCGTCGTGCAGAACTTGAAGCGCGGACGCTTGATGTTTCTCTGTTTAGAGACCCGGCATTTACTAGTCTTCGTTCCTATTCGACTGATGTACCTGATCAGCCAATTGGTCGAGCAAATATTTTTGATGAAGCACAACCAGTACCAGCAGTAATACCAGTACCAATTGAATAATTCCTGTTCTGTATGAGCGTCCTACTCTACTTACAAGAACAAGGACTTGTTTCTGAATCTGCTGCTCTTGAAGCGAATCGTTTAATGGCAGAGGAGAATAAAGCCCTCGAAGAAGCTTTGGTAGCTATTGGTGTATCTGAAGATACTATTCGTAGTGCCAGTGCCGCGTACTATCAAGTACCGGTTTTTGACATGATTGAGGGTTTTGATGTGCCGGCTGAAATTCTGTCGTACATCCCCGAGGATTCAGCGTTTCATTATCATATGGTGCCACTTCGTATTGAAGATGGCGTTTTGATAGTGGGAGTAAATGATCCTGATGATTTGCAAATTCGTGAAGCGCTCAACTTCATCAGTACAAAACATAACATCCCTTACAAACTGGTTTTCTTGCTCGATCGAGAGGTTGTAGCAGCACAGCAATTTTATTCAAACCTCAAGGGAGAGGTGACTGATGCACTCGTGTCGCTTGAGACAGAACTCGATACAGAAATTGCAAAAAATTCTGCTGAGGGTGATGCTGACGAAAAAGAAGAGCTAGAACATATTAAAGAAGATGCGCCGGTGACTAAAATTGTGGCCACAATTTTACGGTACGCTGTTGATGGTAAAGCTTCAGATATTCATATTGAACCTACTGAAACCAAGGTTGTGGTGAGATTTCGAGTGGATGGACTTTTGGCTACTAGTCTAGAACTGCCAAAAAATGTACAAATGGCTGTTGCGGCACGTATTAAAATTCTGACTTCAATGCGCCTTGATGAAAGACGAAAGCCTCAAGACGGTCGCTTTTCAGCCACGTTTGACGGACGAAAGATCGATTTTCGTGTATCAATTTTGCCAACCAGTCATGGTGAAAAGGTGGTAATGCGTATTTTGGATAATGAAAAAGGTGTACGTACTCTAGAAGACGTCGGTGTTAAAGGTCATCATCTGGCTTCGATCACGCGGATGCTCAATGAACCCTATGGAATCATTCTCATTTCAGGTCCTACTGGTTCGGGAAAATCAACCACGCTCTATTCAATGTTGTCAGCACTTGATAAACAGACTAAAAACATTATGTCACTCGAAGATCCTGTTGAATATGACATTCAGGGGGTCAGTCAGTCACAAATGCGTCCTGAAATTGGCTATACGTTTGCCGCTGGTCTTCGTGCAGCGCTTCGTCAGGACCCGGACATTATCATGGTGGGTGAAATCCGTGATAAAGAAACCGCCCAGTTGGCAATTCAAGCAGCCCTTACTGGTCACTTGGTGCTTTCAACCATCCACACAAATAACGCTATTGGGGTGATCCCTCGCCTTATTGATATGGGGGTTGATCCGTATTTGATTGCTCCTACTCTTAAGCTCGCAATTGCTCAGCGCCTCGCGCGAAGAATTAAAGATGCAACTGGTATTGAAGCGCCAATTGATAAAAGTATGGAGTTAATGACGGAAGATACCTTTAGTACTTTGCCAGAAAAGTTTCGCAATCGTATTCCAGTTGGAAAAACTATTGTCCATCCTGAAGCAACACCTGGATGTGCCACTGGTATGCGGGGACGTGTTGCTATTATGGAAGTACTTGAAGTGAATGAGGCTATTCAAGACATGATTTTAAAAAATGCCTCCGAGGAACAAATTTATGATGAAGCTCGCAAGCATGGATTTATGACTATGAAAGAAGACGCTATCATTAAAGCCCTTGATCATCAGATACCGCTCGAAGAAATGAACGCCTTTGGAACCAAGATCGGAGTTGAGGAGGTTCTTGAGGATGACACAGCTCCTGTCGATAACCAGACAATTGATTCGACGTCAGGGGCTATAATAGTAAGTGATGAAAATACTTCTAGTTGATGACGATACGTTCTTGCGTGACATGTACGCAACAAAGTTTATTGAGTGTGGTCACAGTGTCACTCCGGCGCTACATGCGGCTGATGCCTTGCGTGTGCTTCAGACTGATACAACGTTTGATCTCATGTTAGTAGACATGATTATGCCAGGGATGACTGGGGTTGAACTTATGGGTGAGATTAAGCGGATTCTCCCGGATCTAAAAATGAAATCAATTGTACTTTCAAATCAGGGACAAGATCAAGATATCGCGGAGGCGAAAGAAGTTGGTGCAATCGGGTATATTATAAAAGCCCAGTCAGTACCAAGTGAGGTAGTAAAAAGAGTTGAAGAGATAATGGAAAAGATGTAACTCTGTGCGTTATGTCAGTTGACTACAAAAAAGAGCTACAAATACTTATTCAAACAGTTATTTCTGAACGTGCTTCGGACATGCATCTTACGGTAGGTGGACACCCAACGCTCCGAGTGAATGCCTCTCTCATACCGCTCGTCCGAAAGCCAATTTTAACCGATGCAGATGTGAGTGGCTTTGCGCAAGTACTCATGCGACCAGATTTTTATGAACGGCTAAAGCGGCATGATGAGGTGGACTTTTCATATGAAAACCAAGAAGGGGTACGTTTTCGAGGAAATGCTTTTTTCCAAAAAGGTCGTCTTTCGATTGCGCTTCGTTTGATTCCAAATGTTATTTTAACGTTAGATGAATTAAACTTGCCACCAATCCTCGAAAGCTTTACTGATCGTCCGCAAGGTTTCTTCCTTTGTGTAGGACCGGTTGGACAGGGTAAATCAACAACTCTGGCTGCGATGATTAATCGTATCAATATTAAACGAGCTGACCATATCGTGACTATCGAAGATCCGATTGAGTATATTTATACGCCCCAGCGAGCAATGATTGACCAACGTGAAGTTGGTATTGATACCGCTAGTTATGAAACAGCCTTAAATTCAGTTTTTCGGCAAGATGTGGATGTGATTCTAGTAGGCGAGATGCGTAACCCCGCTACCATATCAATGGCAGTAACTGCAGCTGAAACAGGTCACGTGGTCTATTCGACACTACATACGAACGACGCTGCTCAAACGGTTAACCGTATCATTGATTCATTCCCAGGTAATCAGCAAGATCAAATCCGCGTCCAGCTCGCATCGTCACTAATTGGTATTTTTTCCCAACGATTGATTCCTCGTATTGCAGGCGGGTTGGTACCTGCCTATGAACTTTTGGTAAACAACTCTGCGGTAAGTAACCTTATTCGAGATAAACGTACTCATGAAATCTACTCGGTTATTGAAACAGGACTTGAGCAGGGGATGATTGATATGAACCGTTCTCTGGCACAATTGGTACAGCAAGGTGAAATTACGGTTGAAAATGCGTTTCGGTATGCGGTTAATCCGAAAGGACTGGAGCGACTCATTTAATTTCTATGTTATTTAATTATACTGCGATTGATAGTAATAATGCCCAGCGTGAGGGTACGGTTGAGGCTGTACATATTGACGCGGCGATTAGTGCTGTGCAAGCCCGTGGATACACGGTTGTTTCGCTCGATCCTATCGAAGAAAAGAAGAATTTGTTTAATATTGAACTGACGTTATTTCAATCGGTATCTAACAAAGAAATTGTAATTCTCTCGCGGCAGATTGCTACCCTTTTTCAGGCACACGTTTCGCCACTCCGTATCTTTCGTTTGCTGTCAGCAGAAATTGACAATGTCTACCTCCAGCGAATATTAAATCAGGTGGTAGAGGATTTGCAGGGTGGTAGTTCGATTGCCCGAGCTCTTGCTGCGCATCCCGGTGTGTTTTCTTCATTTTACGTGAATTTAGTGCGGGCAGGAGAAGAGTCAGGTTCCCTTGAAAAGTCTTTCATGTACCTGGCTGACTATCTCGATCGGTCGTATGAAATTGTTTCAAAAGCCAGAAATGCACTTATTTACCCAGCCTTTGTTATTAGTATTTTCTTTATCGTGATGGGGCTTATGCTCACCATGGTAATTCCAAAGGTGGCAAAAATATTAATTGATTCAGGTGGGGAATTACCAATTTACACTAAAATTGTAATTGGGCTCTCTGCGTTCCTGACTAATTATATTGCTTTTATTTTAATCGGTATTAGTTTCGCCGCAATCGGTATTTGGCGTTTCGTTAAAACTCCTGCCGGCCATCGAGTATACGATGAGCTAATGATTTCAATTCCGTATATGGGGAATTTGCAGCGAAAACTCATTTTGACACGCTTGTGTGACAACCTTTCAACAATGCTCAGTAGTGGTATTTCAATTGTTCAAGCACTTGAAGTAACAGCTGACGTTGTGGGTAACATGGTCTACAAAGAAATTATCGAGACAGCCTTAAATGATGTAAAAGCTGGGCGGTCATTTGCCGATGCAATTGCTGAGTACCCAGAGATTCCAGGTGTGCTTGCTCAAATGATTAAAGTGGGAGAAGAAACTGGTAGTCTGGCTGAAATTGTCGGTACACTCGCGGTCTTCTATCGTCGTGAAGTTAACACTGCGGTAGATACTTTAATTGGTTTGATTGAGCCAATTATGATTGTACTCCTGGGACTTGGGGTGGGTACACTGCTCGCGTCGGTACTTATGCCGATCTACAGTATCACCAATAAATTCTAGTCGAAGCTTAAAAATCACTCATTAGCTTCGTTGTTCTCAATAAAATAATTTTCAACGTACAAAAAGTACGTCTCAAATTATTTCATTTCGACGCCTCGCTACTAAGTAATTTTAAAGCTTCTTGTGCGCGCTGTACGAAAGTACGGCTCGTGCCCGTATACTTCGACGCCTTGTAACTGAGCACTTTAACGCGAAATTAACAAAGAATAAAATAACTCTCAACGAGAAAGTAAGTTTTATATAAAAACACTTCGGTACCTCGCTGCTAAATTTATCTAAAGTGTTGTCGAAAACAGGAGTTGTCCACTGTGTGTGTGAGTGAAGTTGGAGAATCCCTCGTATAATACTAGTAATCACGTACAACGTGGGGATTTAGTTGCTTGGGCACTCATTGAGGCACCTCAGCTGATGTCTGAATGGGTATCAAGAGCGACATAATAATAATTAATTAATCTAAATGTATGTTTAAAGAAAAACTACAACGTGGTTTCACCCTCATCGAACTCCTCGTTGTGATCGCGATTATTGGTATCTTGGCAGCAACCGTGCTCGCATCACTCGGATCAGCACGAAGTAGTGGTTCAGATGCGTCGATTATCGGAAGTGTGAACAGTGCCAAGGCACAGGCGGAAATCTATTACACAGGAAGTAGTACGTACGACGGTGTCTGTGGTGGTACAGCTGCTCAGAATGGCTTGCTCGTCCTCCGTACTGCTATAAAAGCTAACTCACCTTCAACGGTTACACTTTCTGCACCAGATGCTACAGGAGTTCAGGCAGCAACTGAGATTCGATGTAATGACAATACAGCGTATTGGGTACTTTCAGCACCTATGGCAGCTACTCCGGGGACATTCTTCTGTGCCGACAACACTGGCTTTAGTGGTCGTCGAGTAACAGCTTTGTCTTCTGGCGGTACAGCTTGTCCGGCTTCGTAAGCGACGGCTCAACGTACACAAAAAAGCGCCACTAGGCGCTTTTTTGCTGTCTTAAGTTAATTACTGTTGGGGTGAGGTGGTATACTATTTCTACGTATGTTCAAGGAATTATTTTTAGGGTTGCCGTGGTTTTATGTGCCAACCATCATATTTGTATTAGGGGTAATTATCGGGAGCTTTTTAAATGTGTATATTTATCGCTTTCATACTGGGAAGTCACTCTCTGGAGGATCGCATTGTTTGTCATGTCAGACACCGCTCAAATGGTATGAGCTTTTCCCGCTCTTTTCTTACCTCGGTTTGCGCGGACGTTGCAGATCTTGTGGGGCACGGATTCCGAGTCGTTATTTTTGGGTGGAACTTAGTACTGCACTACTATTTCTGCTCGTGAGTTTAACGACAGTTGATATGCGATTATGGCCACTCCAGTTTTTTCTCATGGCCGTGCTCGTGATTGTTTCGGTGTACGATTTGTACCACTTTGTCATTCCAAACGAATTTGTCTGGGCTCTTGGCGGCGCTGCAGTGCTGGATATCGCTTTTCATCTCTATCTCAAATTCGATTGGTGGTTTTTGGCGAGCGCCGCTCTCGCATCTCTGGCAGCGTTTAGTTTTTTTGCGGGTTTGTGGTGGTATTCAAGTGGCAAATGGCTCGGGTTTGGAGATGCTAAATTAGCGATGCCACTCGCTGCTTTGGTTGGACTGTCGGGAGTTTTTTCAATGTTAGTTTTTTCATTTTGGATTGGAGCGATAATCAGCCTGCTACTTTTGGGGTACCAAAAACTGCAGTCAAAGAGGGGACAACTTCACTTACGTTTCGTACAGGCACCACTTACAATAAAGAGCGAAGTACCATTCGCCCCGTTTATGATTCTAGGTTTCCTCACGGTATATCTCGGGGGATATGATGTACTGACTCTTTTTAGTTATGTCCTTCCATTCTAGTGCTGCACCACAAGCGTTCAGAATCCCTGACCGTGGTTTTGGTTTGGTAGAGCTTATGGTGAGTATTAGTATTATGATGCTACTCTCGACAATTATCCTGACCCGTCATACGGCATTTAGTGGAGCTGTATTATTGCGTAATCAAGCGTATGAGGTAGCCTTTGCGCTCCGTAAAGCTCAGTTGCTGGCTGTTAGTGGAAATAACTCTGGAGCGACTCTGGCGACTACTACGCAGCAATATGGCGTCTATTTTGACGATGATACGGCTGGAAATAACCAGAAATATATTATCTTTCACGATTTAAATGTTGATGGCATGTGGGATCCTGCTGATGATCAAATGGTTGGTATCCCAGGAACACTTGATAGTCGTTTTAAGGTACGCGAGTTCACCAAAGAAGACGGGAGTCCTTTGACGAATACAAAACATCTGACCATATTTTTCAGACGCCCAAATTTCGATGCCTACTTTAAAAATGCGACTGGGGGAAATTTAACTGGTCCCGGATATGTGGACATAGCGCAAGTCGCTGCCGCAAATAGTAACGATGATGTTGGTGCAGTGCGTCGAATCCAGGTGCTCAGCACCGGTCAGATATCTGTAACAAGTTATCCGTAACATGTATATGACATTATTTTTACCAAACAGTAACACTAAAGCCAGTCCGGGTTTTACATTGATTGAGATGATGGTCTCGCTCGCGCTTTTTACTGTGGTTATCACCATTGCGGTTGGCGCATTTTTGTCACTGATTGGTCAGAGTAGTCAGTTGCAGGGTGAGCAAGTGGTTATGACCAGTCTAAATTTTGCTATGGATAGTATGACGCGTGAAATCCGTACTGGTATAAATTACTATTGTGATAACTCGGCAGATATTCTGTTGCATACACCTGATGAAGACGACATTACATTGCGAAAAGATTGTACTAATGTTTCCGGAGCGACGGGAATGTCTATCGTAGAGGCGGGTTCAAGTTTGTCTCCCGGTGCAACCAGTAGCCGGATTGCCTATGGCTTTGATGCTGCGAATGGGACAATTGAGCGTCAGATTGATGACAAGGAACCGCAGGCACTTACTTCATCTGACGTAAAAATTACTGGTGCAAAGTTTTATGTTTCGGGTTCGGCTCCCCTCAGTGCTGGAAATGATACTAAACAACCGACCGCGACTATTATCATTACGGCCCAAGATCCGGATGATTCGAGTAAAACCTATACACTAGAAACAACAGTGACTCAACGGCAACTTGATATATGACAAAATATTCTTCATCACAAAAAGGCTTTACGCTCGTTGAAGTACTGGTGGCTATCACACTGTTACTGATTGTTATTACTGGACCAATGCAGATTCTCACGAGGTCAAACCACAGTACTGCCTATGCTACCGAGCAAATGACCGCTTGGTTTTTGGCTCAAGAAGGTCTCGAAATGGCACAGCAAGCTCGTGATAAGTATTTGCTTGATTATTTTTACAACGATGTGACTAATCCGCAACCGTGGGCCAAATTTACTACGACTGATATTGCTGTAGGGAGCTACGCGAAATGTTTTACAACTGATGGGTGCGATATTTCAGTCGGACCGCTCGGTAATCCGACTGTTACCGACTGCTCACTTAATAGTAAAACTGCTTGTCAGTTGTATTTACTACCAAGTGGACGAAATCGCTACCAACATAATAGTGTTGGCGCCATACTCACTCCGTATACACGAAAGATAACTATGCAACAAAATGGCGCGAGTCGCGAAGTGTTTGCTACCTCAACGATTACGTGGCGTACCGGTTCACTGATTGCGAACCAGACGGTAACTGCCGTAACTTCATTTTTTAATATCTATGACACGAATTAACAGCCGACAGCAAAAAATTGCCGGAATCGCTCTTCTCATGACGATGATGGTGTTGTCCGTGGTGCTTGCAGTTACACTTGCAATTGTGGAGCTTACGCTCAAGCAGTTGGCCTTGTCAGTTGATTCTCGTGATTCAGAAATTGCTTTTCATGCGGCCAATGCAGGACTTGAGTGTGCGCGGTATACGAGACGACATGCTTCGACAACCTTTGAAAGTGGCGCAAATTCTGTCCCAATTAACTGCTTTAATGTGAGTTCAACTTTAAAAAAGGTGGCGCTTGGCATTGCCACCACATCAAATGGTGCGATTGGAGATATCTTTCGTTATCAAAAAAGTCTTTCGTGGTCAGGTAATCATTGTAGTGAGATTGATATTATTACCATGGTTGTGAGTACGACATCTCCCACTACTTTGTATATGACTGGTCCTGACGATCGATCCCTGGCGGAAGTATTTTCAGGGTATTCGTACTCCCGAAAAGGGTGTGCCCCGGGCGGTGTGTGTACCATTGCTTCGGTAGCTGGCTATAATTCGTCCTGTGCCGGCAACAGCACCAGCACTGACGGTGTCCTCAAACGTGAAGTTCTGCTAGAATTCTAGGCATGACTTTGAATTCAGTTTCAGCAGAGAAAAAACGCTTGCAAGAATTGCGTAAGCTAGTGGCGCGTCATCGAAAACAATATTATGAACTTGATGAGCCGGTTATTACTGACGAGGTGTACGATTCTCTTTCCCGGGAACTGGCGGCTCTAGAAGAAAAGTTAGAAGGGAAAGTAAGCGTAGTTACCACCGCAATCGGCGGCGCACCCCGAGCCGCATTTTCAAAGGTTACACATACCGTTCCGCAATGGTCGTTTGATAATGTGTTCAGTGAAGAGGAATTAGTTGAGTGGGAAGGGAGGCTCTATCGTCAGATTGCTGACGCTGATGTCGTGGTGCCAAATGTTACTTATGTAGCAGAGCATAAAATTGATGGACTGAAACTGGTCTTGACGTATGAGGCGGGAGTGTTGCTGCAGGCTGTGACACGCGGTGACGGCGCTGTTGGGGAAGATGTGACTCATACGGCCCGAACAATTAAAGATATCCCGCCACGACTCATGGCGGCGGTTGATCTCGTTTGTGTAGGAGAGGTATGGCTCGCCGCGACTGAACTTGTTCGTATTAACCAGGAACGCGCAGTTGCGGGTGAAGCAGTATTTGCAAACCCTCGAAATGCGGCGGCTGGATCCCTCCGCCAGCTCGACCCAGCGGTTGCGGCGTCTCGGAATCTCTCAATGTTTTGTTACGACATTGATGCCTTTAATCCACACACAACGGGATTACTAGCGCCTACTTCGCAGTGGGAAGAATTAACATTGCTTCGAACACTCGGCCTCGTCGTAAACACAAACGCCAAACAGTGTAAAAACATTACAGACATTCAAACATTTTATGAACGGTGGCAAACAAAACGACATGATTTATCTTATGGGATAGATGGTGTGGTTATTAAAGTTGATCAAATTAATGTGCAGACCCTTGTTGGATATACTGCCAAAGCGCCGCGCTTTGGAATTGCGTATAAATTTCCGGCGGAACAAGTCACGACTGTTGTTGAAGGGATTGAACTTCAGGTAGGGCGCACCGGCGTTGTTACTCCTGTTGCACATTTACGCCCGGTATTAATTGCTGGTTCAACGGTGGCACGTGCGACACTTCATAACGAAGATCAGATTGCGCGACTCGATATTCGAATTGGCGATACGATTATTTTACAAAAAGCTGGTGATGTGATTCCTGAAGTAGTCGAGGTGGTCAAGGAATTGCGTCCAGCCGGTACAAAACCTTACCGCTTCCCGAAAACAGTTGTTGGCTGTGGCGGAGACGGTAGTATCGAACGTATTCCCGGCGAAGCAGCTTATCGCTGTGTCGTCCTTGAATCGGATTATCTACATCGGCAACGTCTCTATTACTTTGTTTCTAAAGCTGGTTTGAATATAGATGGAGTGGGGCCGAAAATTATTGATCAGCTCTTGGATGCAGAACTGATTACTGAGAGTTATGACCTGTTTACTTTGACTATAGATGAATTAAAAGATTTGCCAGGTTTTAAAATCAAAGCGGCTGAAAATGTCGTGTCTGCGGTGGCTACAGCACGCGTCCAGCCGCTCTATCGGCTGCTCTCAGCTCTCGGAATTGAACAAGTGGGTGAAGAGACCGCACGACTGATTGCTCGGCAATTTGGCACACTTAAGGCACTTGAGCAGGCCTCTGTCCCTGATCTTGCAGCAATTCATGGCGTTGGGGACGTGGTTGCAACCTCACTCGCTACTTGGTTACATAATCCTGTCCATAAAAAACTCCTCATCAATCTGTTGAAGTACATGACGATAACTGAAGCGCCGGAGATGGTGCGGAGTACCGCGCTGTCGGGTAAAACAGTTGTGCTCACGGGAACGCTTGAAACTATCACTCGCGATGACGCTAAAGATTTGATTCGCTTGGCCGGGGGGACAGTGGCGGGAAGTGTGTCAAAAAAGACTGATTATGTGGTTGTAGGAACAAAGGCGGGCAGCAAAGCAGATGCCGCCCGCGCGCTTGGAGTACCTATGTTGTCCGAGGCTGAATTTAAAACCCTCGTGGCATAATCGAGTACCTTCTGGTATGATGCCAAATATGACAAAAGAAGAAATTTTACACTTAGGTCGACTGTCTCGGATTGCCCTGGCATCAGATGAAGTAGCCGGTTTCCAAACTTCCATTGATTCAATTTTGGCATACGTCAGTGTAGTCAAAGAGATGGTTTCGGGCGACGAAGCAGAAAAAAAAGTAGGTGCTCGGTACAATGTCCTTCGTCCTGATGTGATAACTGAACCAGCTGGTGCACACGCAGAAGTGCTCCTCGACGCAATGCCTAAACGAGACGGGCGCTATTTGTCAGTGAAAAAGATTTTAAATCAGACTGAATAACATATATGACAATTTCTGAATTGCGCACTGCTTTTGTTGCAGGGACGCTCACTCCAACACAGGTAGTAGCTGAAACCTTTGCACGAATCAAAGCAGCTGACGCTGACATTCACGCGTTCTTGGCACTGTATGAAGACGATGCACAGGCTGCGGCTGCAGAAGCGACACGACGGTATGTAACTGAAGGTGCTGCTGCGCCAGCCCTCCTTGGTATTCCCGTAGCAGTTAAAAACAATATCTTAGTAAAAGGTAAACCAGCTACTGCTGGTTCAAAAATGCTCGAAAACTATATCGCGTCATATGACGCCACGATCATTGCACGATTAAAGGCGGCCGGAGCAATTATCATCGGAGCTACCAATATGGATGAGTTTGCTATGGGTGGCTCAACCGAACATTCAGCGTTTGGTCCAACTAAAAATCCCGTTGATATCACTCGAGTACCGGGGGGCTCTTCGGGTGGTTCTGCCGCCGCGGTTGCGATGGGTGCGGTACCAGTTGCGATTGGTACGGACACTGGTGGATCCGTGCGTCAGCCTGCGAGCTATTGTGGAGTAGTGGGATTTAAACCAACCTATGGTGCTGTGTCACGCTATGGATTGGTTGCAATGGGTTCGTCGCTTGATCAAGCGGGTCCACTAACACTTACCGCTGCTGATGCTGAACTCATTCATAACATAATGTCCGGTCTTGATTCGTATGATGCAACTACCATTGTTCCAGAAACGTATGGTGCGGTGTCGGTAAAGACTTCCTACACAATTGGTGTACCTCGCTCTTTTATGGCGAGTGGTGTTGATGCTGATGTGCTCGAGCGGTTCGAGGCGCAACTGGAGGCACTAAAAGTGCTAGGTCATACGATTGTAGATATTGAGCTGCCAATGTTCGAGGCTGGTCTTGCGGCGTATTATATTGTCATGCCAGCCGAAGTGTCATCGAATCTCGCGCGATTTGATGGTATTCGTTATGGACTGTCAGCGGAAGGAGAAGATTTACTTGCTGTCTATGAAAATAGCCGAGCGGCTGGATTTGGTGCAGAGGTCAAACGACGTATTCTTCTCGGCACTTACGTATTGTCGTCAGGATATTATGATGCCTACTATGGTAAGGCTGAACTGGTGCGTACAAAGATGCGAGCCGAGCTTGATGAAGTTTTTAAAACGGTTGATATTATCGCAACACCGACTGCCCCAACACCAGCTTTTGAACTAGGTGCCAAAGAAGATCCGCTAGCCATGTACCGTCAGGATATTTTTACTGTGCCCGTGAATTTGACTGGCGTACCAGCAATTTCACTCCCAATGGGAACTGTGGACCGGGACGGTAAGTCGCTCCCAACTGGGGTACAATATATTGGACCACATGGAGGGGACGCGCGTTTGTTTGACCTCGGAAAACGAACGTACGACATTACCCGCCTTGTAGCCTAACTCGTATGCAAGACACTATCACTGCCAGCTCAGGCGCAATTCAAGTCATTGGTTTTGACTTCCTCACCCCCCTCTTGCGGTGGATTTTTGGTGCTGACGGTATGATTGGGAACCTTTCGCTCTCGGCTACACTGCATGTACTTAATCTTTTGTGGAGCGGGTACGCTATTCTGGCATATATTGTTTCCTTCATTTTCCTCACCCTGTACATTTATGCCTCTATCCAGAAAGACAAATTAGACGATATTATGCATGAACAGTTGCACGCCGCGGAACATGCGTTTGCTATGCAGAATGGTGGAGCTGGAACGACCGATCGTTTTACTGAGTTGCAGGCACATACTGAATCTAGTAATCCAAATGATTGGAAACTCGCGATTATTGAAGCCGATATATTGCTAGATGATTTACTCAAGCAGCGAGGCTATGCCGGGATCTCGCTCGGAGACCGACTCAAGAGTATTTCACCAAGCGCACTCCATTCACTCGATGATGCCTGGCAAGCCCACAAGGTGCGTAATCAGATTGCTCACGCTGGTGCGGACTTTGTTCTGACGCAAAAGATTACTCGCGAGACGATTATGATGTACAAGCGCGTGTTTGAAGAATTGGGGGCGGGGGATGAAACTGGGGGAGGGCATCATTAGAAGGAACGGATACACAAAAAGCTCCCAGATTGGGAGCTTTTTGGTCGATTCCAGAATCGAGTCACCAGTCACTAAGTATACTCATGCGCTACGCTTTGATTCTGCTAAGTGTTCGCTAACCTTACAGGTTCAGTACACGTTGTCGCTACTTTTCCGCTTCGCTCCAAAGCTAGCTGGCAAGGTCTTGCCCCATGGGTCCCATCCCATTTCTCACCCAACTCGCAGTTTTCTTTTCTTTTGGAAAAGAAAACATTGTTGTGTTCGTTCGATTCCGCCGAAAGCAAAGCAGTTTGCTTTCTGAACTCCGCAACAAAAACGCAAAATCTCTGTCATTTCTGACAGAGATTTTGCGTAATGTTGCGGGTTCCGGAATCGAACCGGAGTCTGGAGGTTATGCGTACCACTATAGCTTTCGCTACTCTATAAATAGATTTGGGGTCTGGACTATACCTTTATCTTTTTGCTTACGCAAAGTCAGATACTTACCATCTAGTCTCTACACCTTCCGAAACAATTACTTGTTAAGGCTTGGCTCGGTATTGCCATGTTCTCAATTTGCAAGCAAACGAAGGTTTCACCGAATTTGGCAAGGATTCCATGTCACATTTCTGTGGATGAGCCCTCTTGAGCCTCCCGAGGTACCTCTCCTCTAACCCGCTATGGAAAGCAACTCGAAAAGTATACACCATGTTTGATTTTTGTCCATTAATAGGTGTATGGTATTATTACCTTATAAGCATATGGCAAAGCAAAAAGAACGCGAACTGGCACAAATCTTGCGACGAAAAGGTACGAGTATTTCAGATATTGCAGTAAAACTCAATGTAAGTAAAAGTACTGTGAGTACGTGGTGTAAAGATATTGCTTTAACAGCTGAAGCTATCGAAACGATATCTCGAACAAGTGAGTCAAAAAGTACTAAGTCCTTGTTGTTGTATACGGAGTCATTGCGGCAAAAGCGGCAAAAAAATATTACGCTGTCGAATAATATTGGGAAACAGAAAATCGGCATGGTATCGGAGCGTGATATATATTGTATTGGTCTAGGTCTGTATTGGGGGGAAGGGTACAAACGTGGAAGCCAAGAATTTGGATTTACCAACAGTGATGTACGAATGATAAAGTTCTATATACTCTGGTTACATACTGTATTTGGTATAGTTAAGAAAGATATAATTGCCCGCGTTAGTATTAACTCCCTTCATATAAGGAGATTGACGGATGTGGAAAAATATTGGTCTGGCGTTACTGGTATTGCAAAGTCTCAGTTTACTAAGTCCAGTCTTATTAAAACGCAAAGTAAAAAGGTGTATACAAATATTGAACAACACTATGGTACCCTGCGTATAAAGGTGAGAAAAGGTACAACTATGCGGCGTGAAGTTATGGGTGCAATTGAAGGTATTGTTGATTCCTGTAACTAATAACCAAATTCGTATGTTTTATATGGCATACTACGAATCATATGCAATGTGTCATTTTAGCTGCAGGGAAGGGGACGCGACTACGACCGCTTACAGATACTATTCCAAAACCGTTAGTGTTGGTAGTGGGTAGGCCACTCCTAGATCATATTATCGCAGCACTACCGAGTGCGGTTGATGAATTAATTATTGTGCATGGCTATTTGGGCGAAAAAATTATAGAGCACTGTGGGAGCGAGTATTTTGGTCGCAAGGTGACGTACGTCGAGCAAGTTGAACAGAAAGGGACGGCTCATGCGCTGTGGTTGTGTAAGGATTTACTCAAAGGGCGTTTTCTTTTTATGTTTGCTGATGATATTCATGGGGCGTCTGATATCGCGCGGGTTACGTCGTACACTCGTGCGCTTCTAACGATGCCAACTGACACCCCCGAACGGTTTGGTATTGTCGTTCGTCATCCTGACGGTACGCTCGCTGAATTTGTAGAGAAACCAACTCATCCTCCGTCCAATCTTGCCTCTACTGGAGTTATGGTGCTCGACACACATATCTTTGAATTCCCACTGTCAAAAGAGACTAACGGTGAGTATTATTTGACTGATGTCATTGCTGACTACTCGCAAAAATACCCCGTTGCCGTCGTTGAAGAAAATCTGTGGATTCCGATTGGTTACCCTGAGGATATTACAAAAGCCGAAGCTATTTTGGCCAGACAATAATCGTGCTCCACTACCAGTATAAAAAAGGTTGCCTCGAGCCATCTTTTGTAGTATTGTATTGCCACTTTTCACTTTGTATTTCGTGGTGAATCGATGTCGGCGTAGCTCAGTTGGTAGAGCATATCACTCATAAAGATAAGGTCACAAGTTCAATCCTTGTCGTCGACACAAAGCAGGAGATATTGCCCTTTCACGCGAAAGTGTATATACTCTTGCCACTATTACGTTGTAATAGATAACCGCAGCAATGCGGTGGTAGCTCAACTGGTTAGAGCACCCGCCTGTCACGCGGGAGGTTGCGGGTTCGAGTCCCGTCTACCGCGCACGAGAAAAAGTCGGCGAATAGCCGGCTTTTTTCGTGTGTGGTAGATGACAAAATGTGTGGGACACATTTTGTCGGGACTCGAAGAGGTTGCCAGCTCGATTATGAACGAAGTGAAATAATCGAGCGACAACCTGTACTGAACCTGTAAGGTTCGAGTCCCTTGCAACAGTCTGGTAGACTATTGCAAGGGACTCGAAGACCTTTTGAGGCAGATTCGACTGAAAGGAGAATATGTCCAAAAGGTGTACCGAATTCGTAGAATTCGAGTCCCGTCTAAATTTTGCTATACTCTCACCATGCAATCTACAATTATCTCAACATTCTTCACCACCCATAAACAAATTATCATCTTCGATACCGAGTTCACAACCTGGGAAGGAGCCTGGGCACGGAATTGGTCAGGGCCAAATGAGCATCGTGAAATTGTCCAGATTGCCGCTCAGATGATTGACCTCGAATCTGAAACGATTCTCGATTCATTCAGTTGTTTAGTAAAGCCTACTATTAATCCAATGTTGTCTGAGTATTTTATAAACCTGACCGGGATTACTCAGACCCAGGTAAACGATGAGGGAGTATCATTTGTCGAGGCCTACCAATCATTTGATACTTGGACTAATGGTTTACCGATTTTCTGTTACGCTCGTACTCTCGGAGAATCAGCCGACCGTGGCGTGTTTGAAGAAAATATTCGACTCTATAATCTCGACGTGCCGCTCGATCCGTCTCGTTACGATATTTTGACCGGCTTATTTCAAGCGGCAGGTGTAGATACACAAAAATTTTCAAGCGGAGAACTGTATCAATTCTTTAACTTACCACTCGACGGACATGTCCATAATGCGATGCACGACGTTAATTCATTAGTCGCGTCGTTATTTGCAGTTAAGAAATTGAATAACGGCTAATAATGCAGTACCATACAGTGTCTTTTGTAGACATAACGCCAAGATAGCTCAGTTGGTAGAGCGACGGTATCGTAAATCGTAGGTCGCCAGTTCGATCCTGGCTCTTGGCTCATGTAAAAATAAACCCTGCACGGGGTTATATTTTTAATGAGCTAAGAGAGAAAGCAAACTGCATTGCTTTCGGCCAGGATCGAAAACCGCAGTCATGTCGCATCGCGACAGACGAGGTGAGTGAGAAATGGGATAGGACCCATTTCGCAAGACCTTGCCAGCTAGCTTTGGAGCGAAGCGGAAAAGTAGCGACAAGGTGTACTGAACCTGTAAGGTTCGAGACCACTTAGTAGAATCAAAGCGTAGCGCATGATTGTACTTAGTGATTCGTGACCGATCCTGGCTCTCGGCTCCATTTTATGTAAGTAATTTTGTGTTTCGGCATAAGTTTGGTAGGATACAGGCACTCATTTTTGAGTGCAGGAATATACATTGCCAATGTAGCTCAGCTGGTAGAGCAACGCCATGGTAAGTCGCAGTGACTTTTGCCCTTTGGATAAGAAATTGTTCATCGAATCCCGAATAACGGTTAAAGGCCAAAGTATGGTCAAGACCGTGGCATCACGAGAGTGAGGCCCGAACGACTGACAAGGGGTACTACAGCGTGTAAGCGCCATGTACGATATACAGTCTAGTCCCTCGATACTACTTTTTACAAACGAGGGTGCAAGCGAAGGCGTAGGTCCCCAGTTCAATTCTGGGCAT
>JANPGF010000077.1:0-6522 GCA_031423775.1 Candidatus Kaiserbacteria bacterium
AATTTCCACAATTTGTACCGCATTTTACAACGTACGAATCACTGGCGTCAGAGGCAGCCAGGTAAATAGTTCCATCAGTACCTTCTGTAATGGAAAAGTCATTTGTACCTACTGCAAAGGTTGCAACTTGTCCTGAAAAAATTGTTGTCGACGTTGGTGCTGTACCCATTAGTAAACTATCGGTATTCGTATCAAGACGGTTATACCAGAGGTTGTCAACGTCACCAGCCGTACCTACATCCATGGTGCCGATATGAATATACGAACCATAATTTCCGCTTGTCCATTTGTCGTACCAGACCGAAATGCCCGAGCAGTCAGTTTGTGCGTCTACAGTTACCTGGGTACCCCAGGAAGTACCCCCGTTCGTTGTTTTACTGTAAACACAAACACCAGTAGAGTCGACATAAAATTTATAGCCGACCTGATCAGACGTAAAGACCGTTTGCGAACCTGCAAAAATGTGAGTGGTTACCGTTGTACTTACGGTGGCGTCAATGGTGACTACCGCCGCTTCAGCAATCTGCGGAATAAGAGTACCTAAAAAAGAAAGCTGGCTCGTAAAAATACTGAATAACAGCAGCGCTGTAACACTTCGACGAGTGTAACTCGTACATCCAAAAAACGCAGGAAATCTCCGCATAGGTTAATTTTCGCATGTTTTCGCTACAAGCGGAACGTTCACACTGTAGAGAGCTCACTAAATTGTCACAATGTACCTATTCTGTTGTCGTAGCTTGAGAAAAAGTTGGAACCACAACATCTGACGGAACAATTTGCAAACTAGTTGTAGTGCTCAGATCAAGTGTAAAATCTGTAGAGGTTGCAACTGCAGTTGTGCTAGAAGCAAAACCTTGTTGCATGTTGATAGTGCTAGCATCACTACTCGTTGCAGTAGAAGTACCTACACCAGGCAGTGGTGGGTCAATGGTTGGTTTTGGTGCGATCATTAACTCTGAATCTTCGCGCCCAGCACTTTTACCTTGAATCAGGGCTCTGGTCTCCCCTGTTTTGTCAGGTGGCGGAATACTACTCGGCAAACTTGCGGGAATTGAACTGAGGGGTGTGATTTTACCAGTTGCAACATCGTAACCTTTGGTCACAACATCACCATTTTCAAATTCAGCATCATAGACCAATACCATTCGTGGATTAGATAGCGCCCCGCCCTCACTGTCATGAATAGTTGTATATTCACCTGACGTTAAATCATAGAGTTCGATAGTCTGCTTTTTATCACTTGTGAGGCGATTCCACATAACTAAATTACCTCGAATAACTGGCGCAATATCGTGCTGAGGCGTATCGGTAAGAAGTTTTATAGCAGAACCATCATAAAGCATAATATCCCAATTATCCTTGTTCCAATGCTGCCAGACGGTATATTTTCCAGCGCGATTTGGCTCCATATTATTTACGGAATCTGTAGTGAGCTGTGACTCAGCGCCAGACTTTATATCATAGGAAATTATCTGGTATCGATCATCTATCATTCTATGCCAAACAATCGTGTTAGAAATAGAATCATAAAATGGTGAAGCGTCATCAACTGTATTATGGGTTATTTGTTCTAAAACACCATTTTTTGCAAAATAAATTTCCAAATCTCCATCTATATCTGGTTGTGAATATAAACCATCTGCCACTTCAGATGTAGTGGCTATTTGCTTGGTATGACAATAATAAGAACCGTTTGCAACTGCCACACAGTCATTTTTATTAAATTGAATATCAGAATCTGCAGTAGGAATTGTTGTTACGTTAAAGGTACTGCCGGTAGTACTCGCTGTGGTCGAAGAAAATTCAGTTGTAGTGCTGGCTTTTTGTAAGTCATCTACAGTCGGGTTTGCTGTAGTGGTTGCTGTAAGGTCTGGTTCAGATGCTGCTCCTTGCCCATTTGTTTCTGGTGGTGCGTCTGGTTGATTTTCAACATCTGAGACAGTTGTTGTTTCGGTTGAGCTGCTCGCAGTTATCAGTATGTCAGTACTCGACGAAACGATGGTATCTTGTGAACTTGTTATTGATTCTGGAACAGCTAGAGGTAAGTCTGTTGGACTAGTGGTTGAAGTTACTGATTCACTTGCCGTTTCTGTAATTGTTGCTGGAGATTCCTCAGTAGTAACAGGCTGTGACACAACCGGTACATCAGTAGTGGCAATTGCAGTTGTTGTATCGATCGGTGCTGGTGAAAGCGTACTGCTGTCTGTATCACTAGCATGAGCACGATCAATTGGCTGCAGTACCATAGAAGTAAGCAACAACAAAACTACCACAGAAGAAAATCTGCCATAAAAAATATGACGATACAGCGGCGTTAAGAATTTAAAATTAGTGTTGTTTTCTTTAGTTGCTTTCATTGGCTTCTCAGCCGGCTTTTTTAGATGTCTAAGCTATTCACGGTAGCTTAGACTATTCCCATCTAAGATATAATAACAGGAAAGAGCAAAATATTGATTCCTATTATCAACAGAACCCTATTTATGGGTAAAGTAGTCAGAAAGAAGAATTGAGAAATCTTTAAAACTCATTATTCCGTCGTTATTAAAGTCATACTTTGTACCAGAACCCGCCCAACTTGCCATAAATGAGCTAATATCACGGAGTGATATTAGGCCATCTCCATCAATATCAGTCACGACCACAATTGTTCCGTCCCCCTTTAGTGAAGCGGCTGGCAATTCGCCCACCGGAAAAACAGTTGTTTCTGCAACCATTGAGGTGTCAGCTTCAACATCACTCCCTTTACCATCACCGGCGAGCAATTTAACTGCACCAGCAATGAATTTAGCTTGCCCAGCAGCCTTCGCTCGAGCTTTGATTGTTGCGATTTTATGTTCACCGATAAATCCCTTTTTGTAGGTTCCGCCACGAAGGATCACGGCCGACCCTTCAACGTGCGGATCTTCAGTCCAAAGTGTAATCACGGATTCACCCCGATCAATACTCAATACTTCAACTTGATCTTCAGAAAAATTGACAGCTACGTCAACTGCGTTTACTGGCTGACTGGCGTAGACAAGCACATCAACAGAAAATACTTGTCCCTGCTCAACAGAAGCCTGACTTGAAACTATCCGTAGCGACGAGCTGCTTTTAGAAACAGCAGCAGTCATTCCTAATGCAGTTGCAAACAGGAAGAGAAAGGAGAAAGAAAATGCATACCGTATTGTACGAGAATTATGTAGTTGCGAAGTAGGAAAGACGGCAGCTGCTAGCCTCTTCAAAAATTTCATATACTTTGTACTGATTGTCGGTAGTTTTGAATTTGTAGACCAAGTACCTGTAGCTGCGAGCGTGCACTGCCTGCTTTAGTTAATACCTCAACAACCTCGGGAGAAGTAGTTTTTTTACCACTGCGTAATAAATCAATAATGATTCCCTGTTCTGTAACTAAGTCATTTGAATACCCAGTCCACTTCTGCTCTGCTTCAACAATTTTTTTCCAGGTATCAGTCTCAGTTTGCATATTATTTGCATACGGCTGAATGTAATTTCTCATTTGTTCAAGATTGATCAGTATTTGAACCTCGCGTTCAAGACGCGCTGTCATTATCCCCTTTCGATCAGCATCATAATGTCCGCATTTATAAAAAAGAACAGTCAACTCATCCAAATCAGTTGGTGAAATATTCTTTGCGAGTGAATCGAGTAGTGTGTTGAATCGTTGTTGATCACTGGTATTACAAGCTGTAATCACCTTTTCGATAGCTGGATCAACTGAATTTTGTCTCGTGAGGTCTGCGGTAGTAACTACAATTGCGCGCTGATTTTGAATCGTATCATCTATTGTGCGGATTGCAGCAACATCGTGTGCATGAAGAATTGTCTGGAGACCAAATCGTAAACCAAAAACTACGAGTACGGCAATAATAATTGGAAGGACGACTCTCGTCATGTGTGATGATTTCATGGGTATATATTACTTAGTTCGAACAATATCTGCAACATCAGCTACTTCTTTTTCAACTTTCTGTTCAGCAGTATTTACCACCCGTTTAATTTCATCAATTAAACGAATTTCAGATGGTGTGAGCTTACCCGATTTTCTGGAAGCAGTAATTTCTTGCTCTTGTGTTGACAACACAGCACGAATGGCAGCAAACTCATGTTCAGCCATAGCTGTAGCTTCGCTCGATTCACGAATAACTCGCTTTCGCAGTAGTCGAGCTCGGTGGACGCCATACACAATGAGAAGCCAGCCGGATACACAAAGTGCCAGGAGAGGAATAAGTACAGAAAGTACATTTATTAATAATGATCCAATTACAATATAGCCTGGTTTTTCGACAAGAATTTTGACTGTGTCTGAAGGTACGCTGGCAGCCCCAGTTTTATCAGCGGCCGACGCTGACACGCTGTAGACTCCTGTTGAAAATGGAGAATTTGGAATAAAGACAAATGAGCCGTTTTCTGTACTGGTAGTTGTCGCATGTACTACCTCGCCTGAAGGTGTCATCAGGGTAACCGTAACCACAGCATTTGGCCGTGTCGTACCTTTAATCACTGGAGTAACACCTTCATTCAGTGTTGCTGGGTACTCTGTGATAACAGGTTTATCAAACGCTGTTATTGCAAAGGATAATGCGCTTGTGATCGAATTTCCGGCCGCATCAAATGCTTCAATAGTTACGTTATGAGCCCCTGGAGCTAAACTCGGAAGAACCAGTTTAGCAGTGCTTGAAGTTGCTGTGTATTCGTAGGGTGCGAGTGCGTCAATTTGAACTTTAAATTTTAAAACAGGTGAAGTGGCATCAGTAACTTGTAATTCAAGTTCTTGAACAGGAGCAGATAAATCAGAACCTTTTGAAAGCGCAATTGTGAACGTCGAGGGCTTTTGATTATCAATGGCTAAACGAAAATGACTTACTTTCCCCCACCCGTCTTTATTTTTAAATTGAATGTGAAAGTAGGAAATTCCCTGATCTAAACTTTTTAGTGTCAGTGTTCTAATTGCAGTATCGTATACTTTTGTCGGCACTGACACTGGAGAAGCGTCAAGCGAAGTTCGAACAGAAGTAACATCGGATGGAGTGGACCAAGCGAGCGATGCGTCAGCTGCAGTGTACCACTGTGTTTGATCCGGATGTGTAGTAGAAGTCACTTTTGGTGCTGAGGGTGTATTTGCAGGCGGTACATATTCCACAATAACCTCTGGGGCTGGCGTAGAGTCAACTGCTGCTAGTGTGTAGGTGCCACTATTCATAGCAGTTAAAACATTAGTACCTCTCCCATCAGCGGCAAGTACTGAGGCGGTACCAATGGTTACATGTGCCGTACCCGAAGTTACAGACTTAAACGTTATGGACATTACTACACCACCAGCTCCGGTATAGCCGGTTGGCACACCACCACTAAAACTAATAGTCCCAGCTGAATTAGAGAATGTTGGTTCTGCAGTCCACAGATTAAAAATAGAGCTCGTTCGATTTACGGCAACAACATTTAGTTCATGTGGATCAAAGGTCAGTGATCCGTCCGCAGCATTTACTGGCACTCCTGAAGTATTTACCACAACGTTAACGGTAAAGATTTGACCAGTTTTGTAAACGCCGGTACCAGGAGAAACAGACAGTGTAGCTGCCTGACTAAGCGAAGGAAAGAGTAAAGCGCACACAGTGACCGAGAAAAAAAGTAGATTGGGCGATACGAGTTTTAAAAATTTTCCAATCATAGAATTATAGTTGTTCAGTTATTTCATCGATAACTACGTCCTTGTTAACCAATTCATTGCTTCTACTACTCGCTGATTGGATGCGACGCCGTTTGCGCAATAGCCAAAATATAACACCACAAGCGACCAGTATAGTGAACCCAATTGCTACCAGAATTATAGTTTGTGAGAAAAATGAGCTCGAACGTAAGGCTGGATCTGGTACAAAGGCAGCAACGTAGGTATTACCAGCTTTATCAACCGAACGAACGCGAACGACACTTTGTAATGACTGATCTTTTAGAACATACGGACTGCGTGCTTCTACCCACGGTGCACTAGCTGCACCAAATCGAAAGAGGCTTGAATCAGCCGGCGTTTCTTCGATAACCTCGTAATGACTGAGCCCAGTTTGCTTATCAGTGGTATTAAATACTATGTAATATTTACCATTAAACGTTGTGGCATCGTGTTCAAGAGAAATACTAAACGGTTCGGGAGAGATTGTATCATCCGCTACTTGACCACCCCACGGATCTTTAATTTCAGATCCAATAGTATCTGCGAGCGCTAAGTCTGCTCCATATGTTTGGAGTGGTGCCTTAGTACCTCTGCCATCATTTAAATACGCCATGGTACCCTCACCAAATGAAATATGAGCTTTTGATCGCGCTGCCCCCCCTCCAACCTGTAAACCAGGTGCTCGAAATACGAGTTCTACAATAGTGTTAGTGAGGTTAGGATCACCCTGAACACGCCCACAGTAACCATTTGGAATACCTCCGGCAAAAGTGATGGTATGGGCTTCTTTGTTAATTACTGGTGCTTCTACCCATATTGGTAAGATAGATTTACCAACTGAAATATCTACC
>JANPGF010000078.1:0-2616 GCA_031423775.1 Candidatus Kaiserbacteria bacterium
CGCTATAAAGAAACTTCTTGAGCAAACGTGAGATAGGCGAACAATCTTATTGGCGACGGCTGCTGCTTCGGGTTGCTTCCCGCTGCACACACCCTACTACTACTACTGCACACACCCTACCGCGACGGCTTCTGTTGTAGCGGATTTTGAGCGGGAGGCTCTAATTGTTGACATGGCGGGACTTGAGCTCTAAAATCAAGGATAAGGACGGATTTGTCTTTATTTGCGAACTACGTCAGGTGCTCTTAGTGTATTCGTTGTACCCAAATCGAAAGTACTTTATCGGCCATATCATCAATATCCCAGAAATTCGACTTCAACGCGTGCGAGACCACTTCACCTACGCCTGACTGTTTGGAAATCAAGGACGGCGTCCCATGTTGCAACGCCTCGAGCGGCACGAGCCCAAACGGCTCAGACACTGATGGCATCACAACCAAGTCAGCTGACTGATACATTCGGTCACGTTCCTCCTCCCACAATGCTCCCGCAAAAATCACATGACCAGAGAGTCCCAGTTCCCCCACCTGTCGAATAATCTGATTCGTCATATCACCCCAGCCCGAAATAACAAAGATAACATTTGGATCGACGTCGACGACACGTCGCGCTGCCCGCACAAAATAGTCCACCCCTTTTTGAATCGTGATACGACCGTGATAAAGGATAATTTTCTTTCCCTGAGCTTTGAGGTCACGGAGACTTTCCGGATGGCGGACCGGCTCGTGTGTATCACACCCATTGTGGACGACAGTAACTTTGTCTGGAGCGATGCCGTGTTTTTCGATAATAATTTTGCGTGTCAGTTCGGAGACCGCCACAATCGAATCAGCTGCGGTAAATGCTTCCTTTTCAATATTAAAAATGGACGGGTCAACATTCACACTCGCAGCCTGATCAAATGATGTTGCGTGAACGTGGAGTATCAGTGGTTTACCACTCACACGTTTTGCAGCGACGCCAGCGAGGTATGACGTCCAGTCGTGGGCGTGAATCAAATCAAATTTTTCGAGCTGCGCAATGACGGCGGCGTGCGCTGCAAAACGATACGCCTCTTCCAAAATAGTCCGAGCTTTGTACTGCGGCTTTCCGGTCGCGTCATACCCAATCAAACTTTCAACGAGACTCGTCCCGCTATGGTACGGCACGAGCGAAGATTCTACTTCGCGCACCGTAACCTTGGCTTCGCCATCAGCAAATACGAATCGTGGCGTCCCGACCACTTCTTGTTTTTTTGGTAGTACGAATATCACCTCTACCCCGCTCTTATCTATAAGTTCGCGAGTGAGTCCAAAACAAGCTACACCAAGACCACCATTTCGTGACGGTGGAAAATCCCAGCCAAAAGTGAGTACTCTCATAGCAAAATACCTACTTCACAAACATTTTTGCGCAGTACATGCACCCATCATATCACGCTTATTTTCCAAGCCCGACTGAACCAGTCAGCAGTCTGTTGATAGAAGATATATATTTGGACTTTTACCAAAAATTGGTGTATAACACCAGTAGAACTGCCAGCAACAATTACGAGGAGCACCCGCGATGGACAAAGCGAAGATCACACCCAGCCTGATTCTTTGGGGATACTGCCCTCGGTCAGGACAGAGACTTTTTGCCTTGAACGAGACCGCGGAAGCAAGGGGTGAACTTTTCAAAACCAGTGACTTTCCGAACGGTGAAGGATTACTCGGGAAAATCAGAAGTCCTATACACCAGTATATTAAATGGGGGGATCGGAGCGTCTTTTTGACTCAAGTTGATATAGCAATCTTCCTGAAAAGCGAATGCAAAAACATGAAGATAGCATTTTGCTCACTTGAAAAAATCAAGATAAAAGCTGGCCTGGCGCATGAAGGAGGCACGTACAAGCCTTTCGATCCAGTTCTCGCAAGCATGGTGACAATTTTTGAAGCTTTTGGGCCCGACAACCCCGAAAATGCATAGGATTTTCGTTCTCAGTCTTCGCGTTTAACGTATAACTATCGCCTGCCCTGGTATACCCGGGCAGGCGAATTTTGTTGACTAAAGCACTCGTATCTGCTACAATCGTCACCACTATGTCACAAGATTTACTCGTAAAGCTCGTTTCTGCAGGTAACGCCAAAGGCGTTGGCAAAGGACACGTGTACTACACCCGTTTTAATAATAAGGTAAAAAAGGACCCTTCAAAGAAGTACGAAACCAAGAAGTTCAACCCAATCGCCAAAGAACACACTGTATACAAGCAAAAGAAATAACAAAAAACCGGCTCAGGCCGGTTTTTTGTTATTTCTTCAGTTGAATAGTTTAATGGTTGCAAAGTTGCATAGTAAACACCGTTCGTTACCATTAAACTATGTAACCCTTTAGGACGTGCCCCTACTTTAGCTTCGAATCCTTCGCCGGATCGTACTTGCCTTGCTGCGCTAGCGAATTCATCTTACACACATGCAACAACATCTTCTGAGCATCCTCTATATTCTCAGGCTTGCCCTGCCATGCGAGGAGGAACGGTTCTTCGATGGCGCGTGAGTACGAGAACGTAATTGGCCATGGCTGATGTCCGAGTTTGGCAATCGCATTCAAGTTTTCGGTAGAACGCTTTGGGGTCTGGCCGCCAGAAAGGAACACAAT
>JANPGF010000079.1:0-8311 GCA_031423775.1 Candidatus Kaiserbacteria bacterium
AATAGTACCATTGACGACCCCAAAAATCCACTGTAGATTAGCCCTAGTTTGCTCAAATTCTGAAAGGGAAAACCATGGGTCCGTTTGTTGATGGCGATGAAATGCCGACTAAGACGTTTCTGGTGGCGGCAAGTGTAACGCTCCATTTGCTTGATGATGAAGCAAGAGCTGATAACGATGCTGATTATCAGGAAAAACAAATCAAAATCATGGAACTTATCACGGCCTCCTCGACACGAGAGCTCGATATCAAAGTTCAGCAGTTGTTCTTTGCCGAGATGGCAAAGCTGAATTTTCGAGTTGAAGTGGTCCACTTCAATGAAAAGTGGTGTCGAGAGATCTCAAAAGCAGAGCTGAAAACAGCCACGTCTTCGGCCCGGACGGAAGCCTCTATTGCAGTCTCTCCTGCCTGGAGAGAACCGACAATTCTCTGAACTAACCTGTTAAAACCGCCCGGCTCATCTCCGGGCGGTTAGATATTGACCAAATCACCCATATCTGATACTCTTCTCCCACTATGTTAATGATGCGATTACAACGAGTCGGACGAAAAAACAATCCCGCCTACCGCGTGGTGGTTGTTGATAAACGAACCAGTACAAAAAGTAACAAGATTGTTGATTTAATCGGAAATTATAACCCAAAGCTCGGACAGATTAACTTGGACGGCGACAAGGCAAAGCAGTGGTTGGCACAGGGTGTTCAGGCATCTGATACCGTGCACAATATGCTCGTTTCAAAGAAGATTATTGACGCCAAAAAGCGAAATTCGCTTCCAAAGAAGTCTCCAATCATCGATGAGGCAAAGTTGAAGGCCGAAGCTGAAGCGAAAGCCAAGGCCGAAGCCGATCGTCTCGCCGCTGTTGAGGCTGAAAAAGCCGCTGCCGAAGCAGCCGCAGCTACTCCAGTAGTTGAAGAAGCTCCTGTTGAAGTTGCTGTAGAAGCAGCTCCAGCCGAAGAAGTTGCTGCGTAATCGCAAAAAATACTCCTTTAAAACAGCGCGTTCTGGCACTTTGTCCAGGGCGCGCTGTTGACGCTTTACATTGCTACTCTATACTAGTGGTACAGCCCACGATTAGTATAATTATGGTCGCTTATCCAATAACAGTTCAGAATACACGATATGAATGAAGATCAACAATTTCTCGAGAGTCTGGTAAAGGCACTCGTTGATAACCCTGATTCAGTACGAATTAATCGAACCGTTGATGAGATGGGCGTTCTCTTAACCCTGGATGTTCACGCTGACGATATGGGTAAAATTATTGGCCGTTCAGGTAACACCGCCAAGGCTATCCGAACCCTCCTCCGCGTTGTTGGCATGAAGCATGATGCCCGCGTGAATTTGAAGATTAACGAACCAGAAGGAGGAAAGGGGATGAGTCGAGAAATGGGTGAGGCGATGCGGGAAGATAATCCAATGACAGAGACCACTAAGACATTGGATGAGGCGATTGATGACCTGAAAATATAGCGCTCACATTTTCCCTTACGCGACCGCAAAATCTCGCCAGATTTCACTACGGCTTCGGCGGCCGCAAAGTAAAAACCAGACATCCGTCTGGTTTTTACTTTGACAGGGCGTCCACCTGCAGATGTTCGCTACAGGATAGGTGCTCGCTTTAGCGTAAGCTGGTTGTGCTATGATGGGACATAAAGATTATAAATTTATATCTCCTGTATGTACTCTGTGAAATATCTTGCGCTCGCAACTCTCATGTTATTCACGCCACTTTTTTCGCATGCTTCTGTACTCGATGATTTGGCGCGACAGGTGGCAGTATTGACTGAGCAGGTACAAAAGCTCCGTAACTTTTATTCGGCGCAAAACGGAACCAGGCTAGACGTTATTTCAAATACTGACACGACATCGGGCTCTTTAGTAACGCCAAAGCCTGTGAACCAGCCCCCAGTTATTGCTAGTGTTGATAGTTCTGCAATGATCGCCGCTTCGTTCCCGACTACGATTGCGGTGCAAGCGAGTGATCCAGAACATGGTTCGCTCACGTACCGTATCTGGTGGGGTGATGGTTTACAGCAACCTTCTCCCTCAGCCACTACGACTCAGACTGAACCGACTTTTGTGCATGTATACCCGACTGTCGGCAAGTATATGCTAACTGTTGAAGTGTACGATGCGGAGAAGCACGTGTCGCGTATGCAAAAGATCATTACGGTGATTCAGGCAAAAACATACACCAACCCATTATCTACCTCATCATGTAGTGATTTGAATGTGTTTTATGACGACGTAACAAAAACGTACTACATGGCTTGTACTGGTGCTGGATTTGGTATTCGTACATCGACTGACGGAGTGACATGGACACCCTCTGGGCGATCAATATTTACTAACGGAATAGGACCAACTTGGTCAAATAATGTACTGTCGCAATACGTTCGAAACAAGAAAAATTGGGCACCGGAAATTGCGAAAGTAGATGCAAACTATCTCGCATATGTAACGGTCAATAGTCCAGAAAATGATGGAGGAAAACTTGATGGATGTGGTGCGATTGCTGTCTATATGGCAACCACTTCGGTACTTGGTCCGTATCACGATGCTTTGATTACAGCGCGTACGCCTGGAGGTGCTCCACTCGTACAAAAGCGATGTGACGTGGTAGGAGGGGTTATTGACGCTACTTACTTCAAAGACGCTTCAACTGGCGCACAGTACCTGGCGTACAAATATGACGGGAATGCCATTGGGTCTTCGACTCCAATTGTTATTCGTGAACTCGCAACTGATGGTATCCACTTTAAAGCTGGCAGTGTAGAACATAGATTGATAACCGGGGGGCCAAAAGATGAAACAAAGTATGAAGCCATGTCACTATTCAAACACGATGACTACTATTACCTTTTGTACTCGAATGGTACCTTTGCCTCGACATATAAAATAAATGTTGCTCGTTCAAAAGTAGTCGATGGTAAATATACACTTAAATCTGATCCGGTTATTTTGCAGGCAAAGCCAGATTTGACAGGAAAATTCTTTGCCCCCGGTACGGCAGACTACTTCCGCTTTGGTGACAAAGAATATCTCTATTATTCAGCTAAAGTAACTGACGGAACAGATGCCCGTATGCCGATGCTTGAACCAATTGTTTGGCAAGAGGGCTGGCCAATGATTGGAAATGGCTATCCAAGCGAGAATCCAGTACTCGCGCCTCTGCAGTGATAAGTGCTCTCTGAGATGGAATTTTTCGCAGTGGAGTGTTTCTGTGGTAGGATTTTTAAATGCCAGAGCCTATAAATTTTGTGGAGACGCGCTGGACGTATTTGTCACCGTTTTCGGCGCATGAAGTTTTGGTTCGTGAGGTCGTCTATAAAACAGCCGAACATGCGTACCAGGCGCTACGAATGATGAAGTCCGCTCAATCTCACATTGCGGAATCATCTAGTCCACTTGAAGCCTGGCGCCGGGCACAAGCAGCGAAAGTACAAGGGTTGCTCGATGAGTCGGTAGATAAACTTGCTCTTATGGAGGAAATTTTCCGTGCAAAACTAGCACAGCATACAGATGTGCGAGAGGTACTCCTCGAAACAGGTGATGCAGAACTTTTGAAGGTATATGATACAGATTACTACTGGGGAACAGGCGCTGACGGGAGCGGTGAAAATCAGATGGGGAAGTTGTGGGTGAAGTTGCGGACTGAATTAAAATAAATTATGCATTTTCATATTATTACGTTGTTTCCGGAGGTGTGCGAGACTTATACTAATGCCAGTATTTTGGGGCGGGCGCAGAAGGTGGTAAAGGGAAAGGGGGCGAAGGTAACGGGGAAGCAGATTACAGTTAGTTACTACAACCCCCGCGATTTTTCGACGAATAAACACAAGAAGGTAGATGAACGACCGTATGGGGGTGGGCCGGGTATGGTAATGACCGCCGAACCAATTTTAAAGGCCTGGCAAAAAGCAGTAGGAGGCAAGACCTCCTCACTGAAGGATGGGAAGGTGAAGACACTCATTATGTCACCGCGTGGGACAGTGTTTACGAATATTATAGCGAAACAGTGGGCGGATGAGTTTGATCATCTCGTGTTGATCTCTGGGCGGTATGAAGGTATCGACGCTCGTGTGGGTGAGATACTGGGAGCGGAGGAGGTGAGTGTGGGGGACTATATTTTGACCGGTGGGGAATTACCGGCGCTGACTATTATAGACAGTGTCTCTCGTCAGATCCCGGGTGTGCTCGGCACCTTTGATTCACTCGAAGACGACCGAGCGACCGAGGGGGTAACCTATACCCGCCCCGAAGTATTGGTCTATAAAAAGAAAAAATACCCCGTGCCCGAGGTATTGTTGAATGGTAATCATGCCGAGATAGAGAAGTGGCGAGGGAGGTAGTAAATTCAAATTTTGTCTTTGCGAGGAAGTGGAGTAAAACGGAGCGACGTGGCAGTCTAGAGTTTACTCGTGTGTTTTGTTATCTTGCTAATCTCTGGATTACTTTGCAAATTCGCAATGACGAACAAAAAAATAAGCCTCTCCCGAAATGTACAGGAGAGGCTTTTTTTACAAAAATCGATGTCTATTTTCCCTCGAACGCTTTTTTCATATAGCGCTCAAGCTTTCGCACAAACAACAGGAAGAGTAGTGCCCCAATAACACCAATCGGCAAATGAAGCAGACTCAATTTGTGATCAGAGGGATACATGAGGTTATCCCACGTAAACCAAAAAATCATGGAAAAATACAAGAGTAGAGGTATGTATTTTAGGTCTTCGCCATATTTCGCAAACAGCTTTTTCACCATAGCAAATGTCCTTCACTGGAGTTGTTTCTGTGAAATAATCTAATAATAATTGTATCTTTTGTCAAGTTATCACCAATAAACGCACCGGCAGTTTGATGGAAGAGTCTAGTATGAAAAACCCCCGAATTGCTCCGGGGGAGCTTCGGGGGTGTTTATTGTGTGGCCAGGTCAACGATTCTCGTCTTTTTGCTCAGTTTTCCTGTTGTAACCATGACGTCGAGTTGGTCGCGCGGTTGCAGGTTGTCAAAAAGTTCCTGATCAATCTGCAGTTCTTCGGCATTGTCAGAAACGGCCATGGTGGCATACCAGCGGGCGGGGTGATATATGGTCACCTTGCCAACCAGTGTGGTGTGCGCAGGGGCATAGCGGGTTTCGGTTACGAAGCCGCGTTTTTTCTGTTGCGGGCCGCTCGTGTCGATCATCTCGTAGACGAACGCAATAATCATAACCGGAACCATGATAATCAGGAGGTTCATCGCAGCCCCGAGAAAAATTATGACGATTCCAATCCAGTGGCCGCGCACAAGTTCATCGTAACCCATTTGGAAGGGTTGAATGGCTATGAAGTGGAAGAACTCAAACATTGGCTATATCCTTTCGAGAAGCCTTTGATTTTGTGAATATTATTACATAATATATATATTTTGTCAAGCTAGACAAAAGGGATGCCAAGAGGTTTTACTTGCGCAATTTTACCAATCTGATATAATCCCCGCACAAACGCATGGGTCTCGACTGTGTTATGGCTGAGGAGATATATCGCGCGGGTAAATCACAATGGTAGTGATGTCGATATTAATAGGGTAAAAAAGAAAACAGTAATGAACGAGCGCCAAGGGTGCCTGATTTTTACTATCGTATTTTTTTACCGTAATCAATTTACATATATATGAAGTTTAAAGCCGACGACTATGCTTCTGTAGGAGCGATGCCGAAAAAGATTTTTTCGATTTCGCCTGCACCAATGATCGAAGTGCCTGACCTCATCGAACCGCAACGTGAATCGTTCAAGTGGTTTGTTGAAACTGCACTCAAGGAAATCTTCACAGAGTTTTCACCGATTACTGACTACTCTGAGAAGAAGTTTGAACTCAAGTTCAAGAAGTATGAGCTCGGTGAGCCAAAGTGTACGCCCGAGTACGCCAAGGAAAACAAGTTGACCTACGACGCACCACTACGCGCGCAGGTGATTTTGAAGAACAAGACATTCGAGTCTGAGAAAGATCAGGAAATGTTTATGGCAGATATGCCAGTTATGACAGAAAACGGTACCTTCATCATCAATGGTGTGGAGCGTGTTATCGTGCCACAGCTCGCGCGTTCATATGGTATTTTCTTTACAGCGAACGAAGTAAAGGGACGAACACTGTTCGGCGCAAAAATCATCCCAGCTCGTGGAGCCTGGATCGAAATGGAGTCAGATGCTGACGGCGTGATTTACGTCAAAATCGACCGCAAGAAGAAGTTCCCAATTTCATCACTCCTCCGAGTAATGGGTATCGACAAGGAAAAGGATATGATCGAAATGATGAAGGGGGTTGATCGTGGGGAAGAATATATGAAGGCTACGATTGCCAAGGACCCAGCAAAAAATGCTGACGATTCTTTTATCGAAGTGTATAAGCGTCTCCGTGACGGTGATCTTGCTACCCTTGATTCCGCTCGTGAATTCGTTCGTTCAATTTTCTCTCCAGAACGGTACGACCTCTCTGAAATTGGTCGTCACCATTTCAACGAACGGTACGGTCGCCCAATTGATAAGAAGGCAACTGACGAGCGAACTATTTCTACCGAAGATATCAAACTCATCCTTACGAACATCGTAGCGATGAACCATGACATTACTGCTTTGCCAGATGATATTGACCACCTCGGATTTCGTCGTGTGCGTTACTTTGGTGAAATGCTCCAGCAGCGAGTTCGCGTTGGTATGACTCGTATGAAACGAAATATCCAGGACCGTATGTCTACTATTGAGGCTGAGACATCTCTCCCAATGCAGATCTTGAACCCACGCCCGCTCCAAGCAGCTATTAAGGAATTTTTCTCAACTAACCAGTTGTCACAGTTCAGTCAGCAGCAAAACAACCTCGCTGAAATCGAGCACTTACGTACGCTCTCAGCGCTTGGTCCCGGTGGACTGACACGTGAACGTGCCGGCTTTGAAGTGCGCGATGTGCACACCTCACACTACGGTCGTCTCTGCCCAATTCACACTCCTGAAGGTCCAAACATCGGACTCATTCTCCGTCTCGCGATGTACGCCAAGGTGAACCGTTTTGGTATCATCGAAACTCCGTACGTAAAGGTAGAAAAGGGAATTGTGACTGGTGAAGTGACATACATGAACGCGCACGAAGAAGAGAAGTACACGATTGCTCACGCAGCCGTTGAACTCGATGCAAAAGGCAAGATTGTGAACGACCTCGTAGAAGCCCGTAAAAAGGGTGACCCTCGAACGGTCCCACGAAAGGATATTGAATACATGGACATTGCAACGAACCAAGCGTTCTCAATTGCGACATCAATGATTCCATTCTTGAACCACGACGATGCGAACCGTACTCTCATGGGTTCAAACATGCAGAAGCAGTCAACTCCGTGTCTCATTGCCGAGGCGCCGATTGTGGCAACGGGTGTAGAATCTGTTGCAGCTCGCGACACTGGCCGCGTTCTCTACGCACTTGAAGCTGGTGAAGTGGTTGAGTGTGATGCACAGCACATTGTGATCAAGAACAAAGAAGGAAAGAAGAAAGAATATCCACTGACAACTTTGAAGCGTACCAACGACTTCTCGGCTTTTTACCACCGTCCAGCTGTTACTGTTGGTGTGCAGGTAAAGCGTGGTGATCTCCTCGCTGATACTACGTCAACTGACAAAGGTCAGCTCGCGGTAGGACAGAATGCACTTGTGGCCTTTATGTCTTGGAACGGTGCGAACTACGAAGACGCGATTGTTATTTCTGAACGTCTCGTAAAAGCCAGTAAGTTCTCTAGTATCCACCTCGATGAACTCGAAGTGTCGGTACGTGATACGAAGTTAGGTCCAGAAGTAACTTCTGCTGACATTCCAAACGTATCAGAACTCAAGCTCCGTAACTTGGACGAAAACGGTATTATCCGTATTGGTGCCGAAGTACGCCCAGGCGACATCCTTGTTGGTAAAGTGACCCCAAAGGGTGAAACGCAGCTCACTCCAGAAGAACGTCTTCTCCGTTCAATCTTTGGAGAAAAGGCGAAGGATGTGAAGGATACCTCACTCCGTCTCGAAGCTGGAAAACGTGGTCGTGTTATTGGAGTGAAGATTTTCTCACGTGAAAACGGTGATCAGCTCGAATCCGGCGTGATCAAGCGAATTCACGTAACGGTTGCACAAGTACGTAACATTTCTGTGGGTGACAAGCTCGCGGGACGTCACGGTAACAAGGGAGTTATCTCACGTATTCTTCCAGAAGAAGATATGCCGTACACTGAAGATGGTCGACCTATCGACATCCTACTTACACCGCTCGGAGTTCCATCTCGTATGAACCTCGGGCAGATTCT
>JANPGF010000080.1:0-2502 GCA_031423775.1 Candidatus Kaiserbacteria bacterium
GGAGGCTCGCGACGCGATTCGTAATTCCAGTCTGGCAGTGTCTCATGAAACAACGGGTGTTTGTGTCGGGAAAACCGGTTTTGCATCATCAACTGGGGCCACTGCAAATCCTGATCAGATATTCCACTTTGATGCCAAAGGTCAGTGGCTGATGGCAAAACGATATTGGAATATGTTTCGAGTACTGAAATAGAACAGCCGCCGCTGTCAGGTAGGTTTTTGCCTATGGTAAAATACTGACATTACTTATTATTTTTTAGAAATATGGTTCGTCAATTTACCACGGTTATAGTGCTGTCTGGTCTTCTGTTGTTGGTGACTACGAATGCTCAGGCGCAGGTAGTGACACCAAACAGCACGGGAACCCTCACACAGCTCCAGGTGCTGATGTCTGCTTTACTGCGTTTACAAACACAGTTAGCTTCACTCCAGGTTGCTGTTCCAGCTGTGACTGTCGCAGCAACAGCTACAAACACTGCCACTACAACGGCTACCACCACTGCCTATGACATCATTATCGTAGCGGGGCAGTCTAATGCAGTTGGGTTTGGAAATGGTTCCTATACAGAATTACCGCGATTTGTAACTGCGACCAATACCGCTAAGGTGTTTCAGGTTGGACGATTTTCCAGTCATAACATGCGCATCACCCCCGTTACGCACGAGCCGCTCGAGTTTTGGGGGATGAATCAGACATTCTCGTCAACCACCCTTGATCACCATGGTTCCGCGTACCCATTTGCGCTTCGTCTGGCGGCAACTGAAACAGCTGGCCGAAAAGTGTTGATTATTCCGGCCGCTAAAGGTGGAACTTCAATTCTCGAGTGGGACAATGTAGTAAATAATTTTGGTAGCTCAACAGATCCTGATTCAACAGTTTTGTATGATGATATGATTGCTCGGACCAAATTTGCACTTGCGCAAAATCCTCAGAATCGAGTCGTTGCAGTTATTTGGCGCCAAGGTGAAGCTGATGTAAATGCTTTGTATACACTGTCGAATCCTTTTCATCCGTTTATGACCAGTTCGTCGACGTATCAGTCGAAACTGGTGGCACTGCGTACTCAGTTGCGAAACGACTTGTCTTCACAGGGATGTGTCCCGTTTTTGTTTGGTGAAATGACACAACAATGGGTGCCGACTGTAGCAAAATATCAAGCTATGTCTGGTTTGGAAGCAAAGTCAGCTATAACAAATGTTATAAAATATGTTGCGAGTACTGATTCTTGCAATACCTCAGTATTTGTTCCGTCCATGAACACAACGGTTAATAGTTCGGGTCCGATTCATTTTGATGCCGTTGGTCAATGGAATATGGCCAAGAAATTCTGGAGTGCGTATCAAACAGTAAAAAAATAGAAACGACTGAGAGACAAAAAAGCGCCGACTGGCGCTTTTTTGTTAGTAGGTAAGTGCGAGCATGAGACAGACGACCAAGAGGAGCATGAGAGCAAAGAGAAAAATGTAGTCCGCAATCGTTTCGTAGCGGTCGCTCCGGAGTTGCGATTTAGAACGCATCGAGAAAAATGAGAACGTACAACTGAGGATAAAACTAACTACCGTAATTGCAACGAGTTCATTTACAATGGTGCCACCGGTCAGTTTAAAAAATTTGAGTGATGTGAGCAAAATGAAGGAAAAACCAACTAAGTTAGTTGAAGCGTTCAAAACGTGAGGGGCTTTGCTCGGAGTGAGTTCCATATTTTTACACTGTATCATGATTCTGTAACCATTGTCTCAGGGATACGGTACGTGGCCCGTGGTACACTGGGGTATTAGTGAGAGGTAAATGTTTGTGTTTTGTATGCTTGGTAACATTCGAACAACTGTAGTGATGCTAGTGCTTGTGGGTCTTTTATGTGCTTCCCACACCGGATTGGTGTTTGCAGAAACCGCTGCACAGGCGCGCTCGGTCGAGATAACTACTACACAGCAGTATGTACCAATGCTGCTGGGTCTCTTACGAAGTTTGCAATCAGTCCTGACGTTACATACAGAACAAGTTGCACGACCGACCGAAACTACTCAGCCATTACTTGCCGACTATCTTACCGCTTCATCATCTGAATTGTCCGCCCGTACCGTTTTTTACGCAAAGACTTACCGTTGTGTGCTAGGGCGGGATATATCATCGAGCACGCTCTCGATTCTCCCAACGATTGCCAACCTCAGTTTTCAGGATGTCTACATGAGTCTGTTTTTTTCGGATGAATACCTGACAAAAAATGTATCAAACGAGGTCTACGTACAACAACTGTATGCGTGTGTTCTGGGGCGTACACCTGATCCTATTGGAGCGGCGAAATGGGTAACCGCCATTGTAAACAGTAAAAATAGTCGACAGGCAACCCTGGAGAAATTCATTACAAGTACCGAATTTACCCAACTTGTGGTGCCGAAACTAGCTGTACAACTCGGTGTAGCTACATCTTCGGTTAGTGCCTCTACTACCACTTTGTTTGGTCGGATTGATTTTGTGGGAGCGCTCTACCAATGTGTACT
>JANPGF010000081.1:0-4786 GCA_031423775.1 Candidatus Kaiserbacteria bacterium
TGACCATCCAGAACCTCAAATATCAGCTGTATACGGTGGAGAACAGGAAATGGTGCTGACATATATGGAAGCCAAACAGGACTACCCCAATGGGTTTAGTCTAGATGAAATGCTCAAGTAAAAATCTTCCCTTAAAAGGAAGTTTTTTACTTACTTCCTAGAAGTATTACAATAGGAGTAATGTTAGACATAAAAACCCGAGATGAACTCAAAGCGGTACTAGATAGTAAGTTTACGGTTGATAAGAAAGATCAGGCAGAGTTTTTTCGGTATGCAATTTATGTCCGTAAATCTACTGACGCTGAAGATAAGCAAGAGCGGTCTTTGGGCGATCAAATGGCGGACTGCGAAGACATGGTTTTGACGAAGAACTTGAGAGTAGTAAAAATCTTTGAAGAAAGTATGTCAGCTAAAGAGCCAGACATACGACCAAAGTTTAGGGAGATGCTAAACGATCTACAGGCGGGTAAGTATGATGGCGTGATAGCTTGGCATCCAAACCGCTTGGCACGTAATATGAAAGAGGCGGGAGAGATAATTGATCTGCTTGATAAACGTATTATTAAAGACCTAAAGTTTGCGTCATATACCCATACAAATGATGCTAGTGGGAAAATGCTTCTTGGAATTACCTTTGTGCTGTCTAAGCAATACTCAGATCAACTCAGTGATGTTGTTTTGCGAGGAAACAAGCGAAGTATTGAAGACGGTAACTATATAAATAAATCTAAACATGGCTATAAGAAGAACCGAAACGGACAATTAGAGCCAGACGGTAATAATTTTACCCTTATTGTTGAAGCGTTTCAGATGCGGTTGCGAGGAGTAATTTTAGAGGAGATAGCTGTTTACTTGAATAAGAATAACTACTCTAGGCAGAATACTGCTCTTGGTAAGAAGTATACCGCTCATATGACGAAAGAGAGCGTGCGTAGATTTATGAAAGACCCAATATATACAGGGCTAGTTTTGTACGGACAAAATAAGACGGAAGACTTAGTGGCAAACTATGGCTTTATACCAGCTGTTAGTGTAGAGGACTTTATGAAGATAAACGAGCTAGAGAAAAGCTCAGACGTTATAAAGTTAGCGAAGAGTTTCAGGCGAGGCGGAACGGTAAAGTCAGACCTTTTGAGAGGTATGGTGCTTTGTGTCGGTTGTGGGGAGGAGCGATCAACTGGAATAACAACTAAGAAACTAAAGAGAGGGACAGAAAACTATTTTTATTATCGTTGTGATACTGAGGGGTGTAAGTTTGAACACACTGGTACTAGAGCTAAGGTGATACGGGAGTTTGCTGTTGATTACTTTTCTAAAAAACCGTTCTCCAACTTTGAGGCTTTTGATCACTACAAAGCTGAAATGGTGCGAGTTAGTAATCTTAGGTTAAAGGAAAACCAAGAGAGCCTCCGACTTAAAAAGTCAGAGCTGGCAAAATTAGAGGATCGCATCATAAATCTTAAGTCCGCTATGGTGCTTGAGAAAGATGAGGAAGTAAAAGTGTATCAAAAAGAGGATTTTCAAAAGACCTCAGATCGAGTGATTGACCTGAATAGCGAAATAGAGAGGCTGGACAAGAAAATTAAGGCGGTAAAGGGTGCAACTTTGACCTATGAAAACTTCCTTGAACTTTTCAATAATATGGCTAAAAGTATAGCTGAAAAGCAACCAATGGCCACTCTTGATGCAAAGCTTAAAAAAGTCTTCTCGAACTTTATTACAAACAAAAAATCCGTTGAAGGATATACCTTAAACGAACCTTTTGCTTCTTTAGAACGTCTTGAGACTGGTAAAGTCTCCAATGGTGCGCGATGAGAGGCTCGAACTCCCGACCTTTTCAGTGTAAATGAACTGCTCTACCAACTGAGCTAATCGCGCAAGGTTTTAGTACCTTCTTGTAAGGTACCGCCTATAGTACCTGGTTTTAAAAATATTTCAATAGCACCTCGCACCCCGTTCACTGTATACTGGTGCCATTATGACTGAACTATACGCAACGATTACAGGAAAGGTTCAAGGAGTCCGGTATCGCGATTATGTGCAAGTATCAGCGGGGAAGCTCGGTTTGACGGGTTTTGTCCGTAATAATCGAGATGGGACGGTCGCGGTCGTAGCCCATGGTATGCCTGATGAGCTCAAGTTGTTTGTTGAATATTTACATGAAGGATCACTCCAGTCAGTGGTAGAAGGGGTGGCGGTAGAATGGCGGACTGCAACGACGTTGTACGATGATTTTTCAATAATTCATTAAGTCTATGGAAATGGGTACTCCAGAGTGTGTCGGGTTTATTATGGACGGGAATCGTCGCTGGGCAAAAGAGCGAGGCGAGGAGACGATGGTTGGACACAAAGCCGGCGAAGATACTTTTTATGAGGTAGCGAAATGGGTCAAAGAAGCGGGTATTCCACATGCCGTTTTTTATGCATTTTCGACTGAAAATTGGTTGCGCGATAAAATGGAGGTGTCATATTTAATGGATTTGTTCGCAGCATTTATGCTGCAACTCAAAGGTGAAATTGAAACAATTCAGATGCGGGTCCGCGTTATCGGGGAACGAGTCCGGTTTTCTTTGCCGCTACAGAACTTAATGTCTGAACTCGAACAGGCGAGTGCACAGTATACCGGCACTACTATCTGGGTAGCTCTTTCCTACGGCGGACGGGCTGAAATCGTGACTGCCTGCAATCGGGCGATTGTTGCTGGGGTGCCCATTGATGAACAAACTTTTGGAGGGTACCTGTGGACGGCTGGGATGCCTGACCCGGACCTTATTATTCGCACAGGTGGCGATATGCGTTTATCTAATTTTCTGCCCTGGCAAGCGGTCTATAGTGAACTCTTTTTCACTGATACCTACTGGCCGGCATTTACGAAAGACGAATTTACGCGTATTGTAGGCCAATATGCAGACAGACAAAGACGGCGAGGTAAATAGTTTGAATACAAAGATGCCAGAACCGACTATCCTCTTTGAGGACAGTATGGTTATGGTGGTGAGTAAACCCTATGGGATGCTCGTTCACGAAGACTGGGGTGATACCGGCGAGGAAACTCTGGTTGATTGGTTTTTACGTAAGGTCCCAACTGCTAAAGGTGTGGGCGAGCAAACAGTAACGGCGCAAGGGAAGGTGCTTGAACGTTCTGGTGTGGTCCATCGTCTCGACCGCGACACGTCGGGGGTGATGATTATGGCAAAAACAGCTGAGGCGCATGCGCACTTGAAAGCCCAGTTTCATGATCGTCTTGCGAAAAAGGAATACCGAGCCTTTGTGTATGGCCGTATGCACGACCGGTGGGGAACCATTGATCGCCCAATTGGTCGTAGTAACAAAGACTTCAAACTCCGTTCCGCCCAGCGTGGTGCTCGGGGAACGCTGCGTCCTGCAGTAACCGATTGGGAACGAATCGCTTCAGGCGAATACGAAGGCGAAGTCTTCTCGTACCTCAAACTGATTCCAAAGACCGGCCGTACCCACCAGCTTCGTGTGCATTTAAAAGCCAACGACCGCCCGATTGTGCAGGATCCTCTCTATTCAGGAAAGCTCCGCGAACAGTCCAATAATCTTGGTCTGACCCGGCTCGCCCTCCACGCCCACGTCCTCGAGATTGAACTCCCGAGTGGCCAGCATGAACGCTTCATTGCCCCCGTCCCGTTTGAATTTGAGCAAGCAGCTGAACGATTAAGTGAAGATTCTGCTGCGATATAGGGTTTATCCTAGTCTCGTGGCCTAGATATTGCGTCTTTTGGACCCTTGTGGTAGATTAGGGCACGTTTTAGACGGCCAAATTACTTTAAATTATTATTATGACAACAACACTCGCCGGGGTTATTACCTCACCAGTTCAGATGGAAGACCGTAAAGCGCTTGGCCTCAAAGCCGGAGACACGGTAAAGGTTCACCAGAAGATCGTAGATAAGGGCAAAACTCGTATCCAGATTTTTGAAGGTCTCGTACTCGCGCGCAAGCACGGAGATGAAGCTGGTGCTACATTCACTGTACGTAAAGTATCAAGTGGAATCGGTGTAGAAAAAATCTACCCGCTTTACTCACCACTCATCGAACAAATCGAAATTGTGAAGCGTGCCAAGGTACGTCGCGCCAAGCTCTACTACATCCGTGAGAAGGTAGCCCGCGAGATTAAGCGTCAGATGCGTCGTATGTCTCTCGTGTCGATGTCGACCGAGTCAGAGACTGATGCAACCGCTCGTATCGAAGCTGAAGCTAAGGCCGTTTCCGAAGCTGCAGCAGCCGTAGAGGCAGAGGCAATCAAGGCCGCTGCTCCAGTTGAAGAAGTGGCTGTCGACACTCCAGTAGTTGAGACTCCAGTCGAAGAGGAAAAGGCTGCGTAATACGCACCCAACCAAATAAACAAAAACCGCCAACTGGCGGTTTTTGTTTATTTGGTTTCCGAGAGACTTTTTCCTATCATCGTTCCTGTGAGAATCAGTAGAATGCCGAGAAGTCCTGCTCCAGTTACTTCTACCGCAATGATGGTAATTGTGCCGGCTAATGTTTCTGGCATCACGTGATTTATGCCGCCAATGATAGTGAGGACTAATAGCATTCCGGCAGGGATACTCGGCGCTTCAGTGTCCTCAAATATATATAGTAATGTTCCAAAGGTGAGTAGTGTGCCGAGGGTAGTGAGTAGCCACATTTCGAGATGGAATATATAAAGTGATCTAAACCGAGCCTTTGCGTGTTTAGTGTCTGCAAATTTCGCGATATGCGTCATACGGAGAAGGCGTAACATGCGGATAATGCGAACCAGTTTTAAAAACGT
>JANPGF010000082.1:0-11363 GCA_031423775.1 Candidatus Kaiserbacteria bacterium
CGTCGATCCAAATGTTATCTTTGTTATTTCGGGCTGGGGTGATATGACGAATCAGATTATTCGCCAGGTAGGGGAACTGGGACTTTCGGGTCATGTGATTTTTGCGGGAGCATTGTGGGAGGAGGAGCGTGATCGGATGTACCAGTCAGCTGACTTGGTTGTCATGCCGTCAGTATCTGAACCGTTTGGACTAGTGCCTCTCGAGGCGTTGCAACATGGGACGCCGTCCCTGATTTCCAAACAATCAGGCGTGGCAGAGGTACTAACTCATGTTCTCAAGGTTGATTTCTGGGATACCGATGAAATGGCTAATCAGATTTTGGCCGCCTTGCGCTACCCGGTCATGCACCAGCAGCTGCGGGAATCTGGTCGGCGAGAAATCAACCGATTGTCCTGGGCTGACGCAGCGAAAAAATTGTACCAACTTTATAAGCGATTACTTAGTCACGTTACTTCATAATTCTGTATGTTATCCGTCTGTCCTTATTTCCATGTACACCAACCCTACCGCGTAAAAAAGTATCGCGTTTTTGACATTGGGAATGATAATCAATATTTCAACGACAACAGCGAGACGGATTTAAATAATCGTCGCATTATTGAAAAAGTGGCGAACAAGTCGTATCGTCCAACGAACAAGGTCCTCAAGGAACTCCTCGACAATCATCCAGAATTTCGCTTTGCGTTATCGTTCTCAGGTACCGTCCTCGATCAGTTTGAAGCGTATGCACCTGATGTACTCGCTTCGTTCCAGGAGCTCGTAGCGACTGGTCGTGTCGAAATCCTTGCTGACACCTACTACCACTCACTCGCATTTTTCTATTCCGTTCCCGAATTTGAACGACAGGTAAAGAAACATAAAGAGCGCATCGAAGATTTGTTTGGCGTAACGCCACGCGTATTTCGCAATACGGAACTGTCCTACCGGAATGATTTGGCAAAGTGGTGTGAAGACAATGGGTACCTCGGTATCATGGCCGAAGGTTGGGATAAATATTTGGGCTGGCGCAGTCCAAACTATGTCTACCGTCCAAAGGACTGTAGCAAGATTAAGGTGCTGCTAAAAAACTACAAGCTCTCTGACGACGTCGCGTTCCGCTTTGGCAACCAGGGCTGGGCCAGTTATCCGTTGTCGGCTGACACCTTTGCGAGCTGGATTCATGCGCATCATGGTGATGGCGAAACAGTAAACTTGTTCATGGACTACGAAACGTTTGGCGAACACCAGTGGGAGGATACTGGTATTTTCGAATTCCTCAAGGCGTTACCCCGCACCCTCCTCGCGCACCCAGAAACAAGTTTCAAAACACCTACCGAAACCGTCATGGCCTATGAACCAACGGGTGAATACGACGTACCTGACGTGCTCACTTGGGCAGATACTGACCGCGACCTCACAGCCTGGACAGGAAATGACATCCAGCGTGACGCCTTGGCCAAAATGTATGCGATGGAAAAGGATATCATGGACTTGGGTGACGAAGAGTTGATTGAAACCTGGCGCAAGCTCCAAACCTCCGATCATTTCTACTACATGTGTACCAAGTGGTCAGCTGATGGTGACGTACACGCGTACTTCAGTCCGTACCAATCCCCATATGATGCGTATATCGCTTTCATGAATGCCTTTAGTGATTTACAATTACGAGTGAAGACAGCAGTGCTGGCAAAAGCCGAAGCCAAAGCTCTCGCCGATGTTCGAAAGGCAGCGCGAGCCCTGGCCAAAGCCAAACGCGACGCTGTATACAGTAGGCCGGAGAAACCACAGGCTCCCTCAGTGCCAGTCACTGTCAAAGTGACACGAATGATGAAAATAAAAGCGTGGTGGTTCCGCACCGTTTTGAATTCGGAATTTGCTGGATGGTTACGGATAGGTAAAAAATAATTAGTGTAATAAGTTCTTAGTTCTTAACGTATGAAAATTCCATCTCTTAAAAAAATAATGAAGCCAACCGAAGTGGTGACATCTGTCCCCGTTTCAAAAAAGGTAGCGGTTAAAAAAGCAGTCGCTAAGAAAGTGGTGACCAAAACAGCAGTAAAGAAAGCTGCTCCTAAAAAAGCCGCCGTCAAAAAAGCGGTAGTAAAGAAAACTGACGCCAAGCGTCTGGTCGTTGCTTCTGATTCAGAATCGTTTTGGGTAACGAATGGTCACGTACTGAATAGTCTCGTAGCGCTCGAGATGGCGCTAAAGATTATGCCAAAGGCAGATTACGACTACCACATATCAGCCAGTGGTAGCGATTTCGCTGATTGGGTTGAAACCGTACTCATGGCGCCTACCTGTGCTGTAGAACTCCGTAAAGCAAAAACTGCTAAGGCTGCACATCTCGTAGTGGCAACCTACCTCAAAGAACACCAGTCTTAATTTATATGGCACGCGCAATCACGGTTGGAAACGGAAACCTGCTGGTCGGGCTCGATTATCGTGGTCAGGTCCGTGACCTGTATTTTCCATATGTCGGCTTACAAAATCACGTGAGTGGCGCGAGTGGGAGTTACGTCCACCGCATTGGCGTGTTCGAAAACGGACGCACGGTGTGGCTCGATGATCCGAGTTGGGATATTCATATTGGAACAGACGAGTCGTGCGCTATTGGTAATATGGTGGCTACGAACACCGAACTCGGACTTCGTCTCGAAAGTCTCGAGGGAGTCCATAATGAACAGAATGTTTTTTTGCGCCGCTTTACCCTTACTGATCTCTCGGGTAAAGCCCGGACGGTCAAACTATTTTTGGCGCAACAATTCCGTATTGCCGAATCTCGTCGTGGGGACACTGCGTTTTATGACCCGCGCGTTAATGCCATCATTCACTACAAAGACAAAGATACCTTTTTAATTAATGCGACCATGGGTGGCGTACAGTTTTCTGAATTTAATATTGGACTGTTCGGTATCGAAGGCAAAGAGGGGACGTATCATGATGCAAACGACGGCGTCCTCGAAAAAAATCCAATTGAGCACGGATCAGTTGATTCTGTGCTTGGGTTTACGTGTGAGCTCAGCCCTAATGAAGCGGCAGTTATCTACTACTGGATTGCCTGTGGCGACTCGATTCCGGCGGTGCATACGCTCGATGAGCTCGTGCTGGCTGAAACGCCCGAACGACTTCTCGTTTCTACCAATGCCTATTGGGAGGCCTGGCTGCGCAAAGAGGGAACTGATACCACGGCTCTTTCGCCTGGACTCCTCACTCTCTACGAACGGTCACTCGTAACCATGCGCGTCCATGCAGACAATCGTGGTGGCATCATCGCCTCGTCAGATACGGACATGCTGCATCATGGTCGCGATACCTATAGCTACGTCTGGCCGCGTGATGGGGCGCTCATTGCGCATGCCTTTGACGTAACTGGGTACACCGACGTAGCGCAGCGCTTCTTTACCTTTGCAGCAAACTGCCAGGAACCAGGTGGCTATCTGATGCACAAATACCTTACGGATGGCGCCCTTGGTAGTTCATGGCACCCGTGGCTACAGCAGGGCAAACCCTATCTACCAATCCAAGAAGACGAAACCGCCAGTGTGATTTTCCTCATGTGGAAACACTACGAAATAAATCGGGATATTGAATTTGTTGAAAGTCACTATAACTCATTTATCGAACCAGCTGCGCAGTTTATGGTCGAATACATTGAACCCGTAACCGGACTACCACAGGCCTCGTTTGACCTCTGGGAAGAAAAGTATGGTACCTCGACCTATACGTCAGCGTCTGTGTATGCGGGCCTGATGGCCGCCGCGCGGTTTGCGAGTTTGCTTGGTAAAGACAATGACGCTCGTACCTATCAGGCAGTCGCACAACGTCTGCAGCAGGCCATCCTTCAGTATCTCTACGACCCGGAACTTAAAATGTTTGTGAAGCATGTGCGTCACAGTGACGACGGGGAATTAGTGTATGACAAAACGATTGATACCAGTAGCTTCCACGGCATTGTTTATTTCGATGTGCTCGACCTCGATGATGTCCGCGTCAAAGATTCCCTAAAGACCGTCGAGAAAACACTGCAGGTCGACAGTAGCAGTAAAGGCTTCATCCGCTACCAGAACGACAGCTACTACACGATGCAAGAAGCCGGCTCCCCAAACCCATGGGTGATCTGCACCCTCTGGATCGCCCAGTATTATATTAAAATCGCGCAGAAACCGGCTGACCTCAAACGTGCGCTTGAACTATTAGAATGGACTGCATCACACGCCACCGAGGCAGGGACACTGGCAGAGCAAATGCATCCGCATACCAGAGAACATCTTTCGACCGCGCCGTTGATTTGGAGTCATGCTGAGTATGTTCTCACTGTCGACGCCTACCTAGAAAAAATTTCATCGCTAAAGGGTAACCGCACGTCCAAAAATCGGTAGCTGCGTTGTTGCTTGGTCGCTCGCTTTTCACCGTATATACATACGGCTCATACGCTCACTCGGTCGCGCCTAGCATCTATCCGATTTTATGAACGTGGTTCGGCGGCTAGTCATGATGTATGAAGTTAGAATAATAGTCATGTATATAAAAATAATTTTATCCTTTATAAAAACGATTGAAGAGTCTTTTTACAGATTCGCTTCTCAATACTAACTCCTCGTATTGATTAAGATTTTTTTTGAGAATACCCTTCTTAACCATTTTTCCGTTTGTAGCAACACGGAGAACATCTTCTAAATTTTCTTCTTGCCATACAATTTCTATTCCATTTTCAAGTGCTAGAGCTTCAAATTCAACTATTTTCTTTTCAAAATTGTCTGGGAAGTCGTTTTTTAAATCATCTGTGTCAATAAAACACTGAACCACATCCCAGTCTTTATTTGCAATTGTCTTAATACACTTCATTAGAATGTCTTTGCACGAACATCCGGAGGCATGGTCTGCTTCAATAAACCAGTCCTTTTCAAGGAATTTAAATTTCCGGGTCCCCAGCAGGAATTTTAAAAAAATGTATTCATGCTTACCTTCACCGTACAAAAGAGCAGTTCTTAAAATTCTTTTCTCATTCATACGCATTAAATTCCAATTCTTGGAAATGCTCCATAAGCACCACTCATATATTTTGAAAGAAAATTTTCATCTGGGCGTACCTTCAGTTCGTCTAATCTAAAGAAAAAGCTCGAATTATCTTTTTTTTCTACTAAAAATATTTGTTGTGGATCAAGTTTTTTAATAAATTCAAATGAGTGAGAAGAAAAAATGAACTGCCTTTTCTTTTCTGAAAATTCATCTACGATGAATGACACAAGCTTGTATACAGCTTGTGGATGTAAACCCGTTTCTATCTCATCAAGTGCAAGAACGGTTCCATCTTCTATTGAAACTAGAATATCATACAGTCCAGCAAATAACGCCTGGGTGCCTCTAGACTCATAACTCAGTGGTAAAATAAATGTCTCTCCTTCTACTTTATGTACGGCATTTACAGTAATTTTTGAATTCTCTTTGTCTTTTTCAATGTTAAAACCTTCTACATCAATATTAAAATCGTGTATTAAGTCTTCCATTTTTTCCTTTATATCTGGATGCAAATCGTAACCCTTAATAGCAAAATGCACGTCACTATGAATTTGTCCTACGTCACCTCTCTCATTAATGTTAGTTCTAAATCCATAAAAGTAATTTGAAATCTCTTCTATCTCCTCTATATCATGACCTGAATTTAAAAATGCGACAGTTGATACATTATCCTTAACAGATGATAGTGATTTTTGAGTAGTTCCAGAAATCACATTTTTATTAACTATAATAATATTACCTTTTCTTTCAAAGATTTTATACAGTCTTGATTTTTTTGTTAATTTTTTTGCTGACAAAGACTCTTCCAAAACAGCATCAGAAGAAGTCTTCAGTTTATATAAATATAATTTATTCTCAGTCTCAAATTCTAGTTCAAAAGTTGTTGGTTTTTTTGTGCAGAATGCATATTGCTTAAAACCGAGACCAAAATCTTTGTTTTCTCTTGTTGGGGTACTCATAAAATAATCCAAATAACCAAATAACTTCATAAGATTTGTTTTACCTGAATTGTTAGGACCCACAATAAGTGCAACTTTTGATATTTGCTTTCCATCAAAAGTATTAAAGTAGTTATCACTTTTTTTCTTATTTGTTGTGAAATCAATTTCGTGTATTCCCTTAAAGGAATAGAAATTACTAAATTTAATTTTTCTTATCATAATTGATGATAAATGATAACATTTTGTTTAAAAAAATGCAAGTTAATACAAATATTTGTATTAACTTGCTATTATAATGCAAAATTTAAGATTTTGGGAATGGGGATAGGTACAATAAAATTATAGCTGTGTTGTATTTTTTTGATTTCTTCTCCTAAATAATAATGGACGGTATTCCCATTAACTCAGTGATTTAGAGTTGGTAAATAACATTATTTTTGAATATTGACACCTTTGGTAAATTTAGTTAAATTATGTTACTAACCTAGTTCTTGGAGGAGGAGCAATGAGTAAACCATTTTTGTCAGGTCTGGTGTTCGGTTTGGTTTTGGGAAGTGTAGGCATGGGGATCCTGACCAGTCAAATAGACAGTGTTTCAAGCCTTGCAGGCAGAAGTGTTGCTGAATGTGCGGTTGGTCAGGATTTTAAATTGCGCGATTCTGATGGTATCGCACAATATCAAGTGACTTTTCATGACGATGTCTATACGACAATAAAGTGCGTCTCAAATCCGCCGAAACCGAAACAATAAATATTCAATCCTAAGTAATATCCTGCCTGTAACAAGGCGGGTTTTTTATAAGTCTCTTGAAATAATTTATGTAAAAAAATCCAAAGCTTTAGAGGAAGGGTGGTTAATGGAGTTTTGCGACAAAAAACATAATTTTACTAAAACGTCAATGTATAGAAACCTCGCAGTACTTTGGCATGCTAAATAAAAGATGAAGTAGTGGGTTGTTGGGGAATTTTACTTGGTATAAAAAAGCCACCGTAGCAGCTTTTGCTCGATGGCTTGTTTTTCTTGCGAGGTTATCGGACCTCAAAATATTCAATTGCTTCGCACTCCGCTTTTGCCAAGCTCAGATACATCAAGGCGAAGTTGCGGAATTCTCTGTGTTCGGTCATGATGCCCAGTTGCTTCCCGTAGCATTTTGCCAGCTCGATATGCGCACGTGCATATTTCACTTTGCCAGCTAGACGCGTAAGGTCAGACAGTTTTCCTTTGCACATGTCCTGTGCTTTCTTCGAATAATGTGCCAGATTGGCTTCGAGAATCTGGCACTGCTCGTCTATGTAAGGGGACGGACTGGGCCCGTTCACGCCTTCCTCAAACACGAGCCTATAAATAAATGCACGATCGGCTACAAAAGCCGCACTGCCGAATTCGCCCATAGTGTGCGTGTCTGTCATTTCTGCCTCGACGATTTGAACATCGTGTTACCCTCACGACAGGGGTTCTTTCAGAAATGATTATGCCATAAATTTATAAAAAAGAAAATTTTTATTCCCGAGTTACTTTTCTAGGGTAAATTTAAACCGTCATTGCAAAATCGAGCGCCTGTAGAGAAGGGTAGTGGGTGGTGGAGTTAGGTGAACAAGAGCGGTATTCCGACCGTCGTTGGTTGTTGTCGTTGAATTAAAAACATAGAAGCAGAGGAATGGTATATCCTCTGCTCGTTTTCTGTCGGCGATTAGCGTCGCAGCATTTCTGCGTAGGTGTCACCCAGTATATCGGATAGACCTAATTTTAGCTGTAGGTCCAGCTCACGTTCTTTTATTTTGACTGGATGATTTTGTAGGGCAATCAACTGATCAACCTCGTCATCAGTGTACCGTTGCATATAGAAACTGAGCTCGTATTCGTTGTGTCTTTGTACAAAGAGATCTGTCAGCTTCAATTGAAATTCTTGATCGTCGGGTGTTGTCCAGCCATTCATCATCTGCGTTGTTATAAGATTCTGAAATGCGTCTTTTTGATTTTCCTCACCGTCGCCAGCGCGTAAGTACCTTAAGACTCTTTCTCTTGATGCCATTTTAAAGCTCCCGGTTAATCTATCTTTAGTATATAGCACGTTGCAAAGATACACAAAATGCCAAAAAACAGGGATATCATGGCTCGTGTGCCTATTGAATCGGTGATGTAAAAACCGCCCCAGCTTGCTGGGGCGGTGTGGTAGTTCCTTAGACAATACTCCGCAGATACGTGAGGAGTGCGGTGTGAACTTCCTTTCGTCCTTCTTCCGCTTCCAGCTGCACTTGTTTAAAAAGTTCTGGATAAGCATCGGCGGGAATGTGGTAACGATTTTCGCCATTATTATTTTTAGTTGTCGATATTGCCTTGTATACGGCATCGTCGAGCTCGTTCATTTTTTTCACCAGTGCCCACTGCTTTTCACTTATGAGTTCAGCAAAATGGGGCGGAACAGCATCATACTGCGATCTCAAGCGTTCTGCTGCGTCATATAGCTTACCTTCGAGCCAGAACTGTTGTGTCACCTCCTCTGTAGTTGGCGAGGGCTGCTTTCTGAGTAAGAGGAGCGCATTTCGAGCTGCTGCATGCATCTCCTCGTCTTGCCAATCAAACGGGTTGTTTGCTACTGCAGATAACTTTGGTTTACCGACAAGTTTGCTCGGGCCATCGATCCCATAATCCATGTAGGACTGGAGGGTATTAAATGGTGGTACCCAGGTCCACCAATCGTTCCAGAAATTGTGCCATAGCCGCAAGTCCCAAGGATCGTCCTGAAGCAAATAAGCTGCGTGCGACATCTATCTTTTCCTTTTCTAAAGTGTGACCAGTACTCTTCTTTTTCAATAGTACATCGTTTCTAGGATTTGTGAAGTGTGCTCTATCCGTGTTCGGTAAATGTGATTAGAATTGCTGTTTCCAAAAGCCGAAGCCGAAGGGAAGGGATTGATAGTGTCCAATATGGGTGCGGTGGATGTGGTAGGCGAGGGCGGTGGTGTTGCATTTCTTTGCAATCACTTCGGCCAGGGTGCGCATGTAGGTGCCGCTGCTACTGATGCAGGTGAAAGTAGCGATCGTGAAGGTGTTGGTGGGGTGGCCGGTTTCGGCGAAGCGTTTCCAGTCGGAACGGACGTCGACTCGGCGGAAGTCTGCGCCTAGGGCTTTGCTCTCGTCGGTGACGGTGGGAATGGTTTCGATTTTGGCGCTGGCTTCCTGGTAGATTTCGGCGCGAATTTTTGTTTCTAGTTTGGTTGGTTTGATATTGAAAATAGTTGAACGTTTGGTCGGGATTTCGATTTCATCTAAACGACCTTCGAGGGTCCAGACGTGGAGGGGTTTGCCTTTGATGGTTTTTGATGAGAAGTGTGGGTAGGGGAGTTCGACTTCTCCTACGAGGTTTTTACAAATAGTTTGTAGTTGTGCGAGAGTGGGTGCAGGAATTGTGTCCGCAAACTTGAGACGGCCGAGTACGTCGGCGGTGTCGGAACTTACTCCGAACAATACTGAAAACTCGTACTGTTTATCGAGGCTGTGATAGTTCTCCTGCACCTTACATTCGTCACCAATGAGTATCAAGAGTTTTCCCGATGCCATCGGGTCGAGACGGCCAGCGTAGGCGAGGGGTACGCCTACGAGTTCCGGTTTATCCGCCCGCCACAATTCAGCACAGGCAAGTGGCGTTTGTCCGACTGCTTTATCTAACATTACGTATTTGGGTAGCGTCATATAAAAACCACTCTACCATATAAAGCAAATGGGCCGAACATGATGTTCGGCCCCGCTTCAGTTTTTTATGACAGCTGGCCAAAACAGGCCTTGATCGCGATCTCGTTCATCTCGTCCAGAGTCACCCACACGTAGTTGTCGTCCTGATCGACGTATTTGATTTTAGCAATCTTGAGCTTGGATCCGTCTTTAGTGGTCTCGTCGTAGTATTCATCGGCCGGTTCACCGAACACGGTTTCTTGGCTGATCAGACAGTCGCCACCTTCGACGGCGATTTCAGCAGCGGTGACGACGGTATATCCAACTTCGTTCGGGTCGTCAGCCATGAAGACTGGATCACCTTGGTACACCGCAAATTGTTTTTGGCAGCTACAATCGTCTGCCGCGGCAAACGAAGGAATGGTCACCGTCAACAGAAGTGAGAGAAAAAGTACCCGCATGTCTACTACCTCTACGTATGTGATCGGTCGTGAATTCGCCGATCTCTAATGCAGCATAATGACATAGATTATTAAAAAAAGCAAGTGTGAGAATAAAAAACACCCGTACAAAGGGGTGGTTTTTATTCGTTTATATCAGTGTCGTCCTCGTCATTAATCTCAACTTGAATAATTTCTTCAATAATATCTTCGAGAGATAGAACGCCGATGGCTTCGCCAGATTTAGTTTCGACAATCGCTAGGTGCTGCTTTCGTTTTAGCATGTTGGTTAATACCACATCGAGGAAGAGGCTCGCACGGATGCGCATGATGTTTTCTTCAAAGGCGTCTTCGGTTTGTTTGATGGAGATTTCTTCGTCTTCGGTCAGTAGGTCTTTCGCAAACAGGATACCAACAATATTAGTTTTGTTACCGCTGTAGACTGGGAAGCGTGAGTATCCTGCATCGCCAACTTCGTTAAAGAAATGGTCATTAAGTTTTTGGTTTTCGTCGAACATCGTCACGTCTTCAATTGACGTCATAACATCACGGACACGGCGGTGGGAGAACTGGAGGGCACCGTGCACAATGCGTTCCTCGTCCGCATCGATTTCACTGTGTTCCGAATCTTCGTGTTCGGATACAATCTGCATAAGTTCACGGTGTGAGTACATTGTCGGGGTGGCGTGTCCGAGCAGCCGGTCGAGGGTGTACGAAACCGGAAAGGCAATCGGGTAGGCAATAATAACAAGTACCCGGGTAAGTGGGGCAAAACGACTCGCAAACCACATGGCATGACGTGAGAAGAGTGCCTGTGGTCCAATTTCACCAAACAGGAAGATGAGTACAGTTGCAACTAGACTTGCGACAACTCCGTCGTTTTCCGATCCGAGATAGACAGAAAGAATGGTGTTGATTGATACGTTACCGAGGAGCAGAGTGGTTAACAGTAGGTGACCGGTGTTTCGTAACTTGTAGACGGCAATTGCGTCTTTGTCACCAGTCTGAGCCTTTCGTTTCAGAGAGTGAAGGTCGAGTGAAAAGTACGCCAAAGTTAGTCCGGCAAAAATAGCCGAACAACCAATAAGCAACACCGTAAGTAAGTAAATCACGATACAGAATTAGATCGGTGAACCGCCTAGAAATTTGTTCACAATCATGAGTACAACAAGTAGGGCTATAGCAATGAATATATATTTCATAATAGGATTTACAAAAAGAGTACATTTCTTCGTTGCTGCTGCGGCAAGTTACTGTTCACCGTACGGAAGTACGGCTCACAACAACTTCCTTGCGCGCCTCGAACT
>JANPGF010000083.1:0-13294 GCA_031423775.1 Candidatus Kaiserbacteria bacterium
CACGCCTGCCTACATTTATGAAAAGGAGACACTCTTGCTCTCGATTGTGGCGATGTACGGCGTGTAGCGAGCTTCGGACGGATTTTGTTTGGTATTAACACGGGTAATCAGAACTCGGTAGGATCCCCCGGCATTACCCCGAGTGGTAATATTGAAAATAAAGAGTGCGGTTTTACCTTTCGGAATCTTTGCATAAAAGAGCGTCCCCACTGTCACTTCGGTGATGCCGGTTCCGCGCCACTTAACGCTGGCTTTGGTAATCATCCCCTTATCGCTCCCTTCGATTTGATACATGAAGCCTGTTGTCTTTTTTCCCGAGGCAATCGAAAGCGGAATATAGGTATCAGTTTCAGTAGCAGTAATCGCTACCTCGAGATAAAACTCTCCTACCCCAGTGTCCCGACCTCCTGGTACAGTAACCCGCTCAAAACGGGCTTGGTTCGTTTTAACATCAATTGCGAGACGTTTAGTCGCGGCCAGTTCACCTTGGAGTTTTTGCAACTCTGTTGTGAGGGTTTTGAGTGTCTTCTCGTTTGGGGTTTTATTTGCCATATGTGTAATTATAAGGCAAAGTTCGGGGCGTGTGGGTCGGGTTATGCAGGGTTAGAAGTGGACTGCTATCGGCCCGTAGTGAATGGTGTAGGCGCCGACTAGTAAGAGTATCCCCGCAATCACTGACCATGCTCGACAAAAGGTAAAAATGAATTTGATTTCCTGGTCGTTTTTATTAAAGAGGGTGTAAATGCGGAGTAGTTGGTTTTCGTACAGAAACTGGGCGACGATTTTATTGAAGTAGATGAGGGTTACGCTGCTGACGAGGAGGATGAGGGAGATCATAGGAATTGGTATAAATTACCCGTATAGGATAGCAGGGGTGGAGTTTTGGGGCAATGGTGGTTGACACTCCGTCTGTAACGTCGTCCCACTCGCATTCTGGAAGTAGAGGTTAGGGGTGGTTGTACCAGGGACGTATACAGCGATGTCGAATGTGCTATATGGGGTGGTGTTGAGTGGACGGCTATAGGAGAGGCCGCCCCAGATGACGTTGTAGACTACATTTTCGGCTTCGCCTCAAATCTAGCTCAATTGGTCTTCGAATCCTCCCGCAATGTGCCTTAGCACATTGCTTTGGGTCTACGTATGAAAAAGGCCGCCTTGCAGGTAGAGTTTTTTGGTAACTGGAGGATTCGGTCACTCTCATGGCTATTTTAGTTCGCTACGCTCCTAAACTAGCTCATTCGTTCGACCCCGGTTGCTTCGGCCCAAAGGGGCCCCGAAGTAACCTTTCGAATCCTCTTGGGTCGCACAACGGCAAAGGCCGCAAAGTGTGGTAGTACCCCTCCCGAGGATTCGACCCTTACAGGGTCAGTACAGGTTGTCGATATTTTGGTCGGCTTCGCCTTCAAAATATCTGACTAACCTTTTCGAATCCTCGCGTAACGTGCCTTAGCACGTTACTTTGGGTCCACGTATGAAAAAGGCCGCCTTGTGAGGCGGACTCTTTTTCATAAACGTGGACCCAAGAGGATTCGAACCCCCCGCCTCTTCAGTGCAAATGAAGCGCTCTACCAAATGAGCTATGGGCCCGGATTTCAGTATCGGACTACTGAAACGTGGCGATATAATACGCAGTTTTGCTTTTTAAGTCAATAGAACACTTGGAACGAGTACATTTCGTTGATGCTCTGGACAAAATGTCGCTGAGCGTACGCTAGTACGTCTCGTGCCATTTTCCTGGTGCGCCTAGAACTGCCTATCGTTCCAAGTGTCCTAAAAATTAACTGGCGGCTAGGACGGCTGGGTCAGCTACGTCTTTTGAGGTCTTGCCATCGATGGTGATGCCTTTTCCTGACCAGGTAGCGGCCTTGGCTACTTCTGCGGTTGTGGTAAGTTTTTTGCCATCTGCTGATACGTATTTAATGACCTTTTTAGTCACATCGTACATAAAGCTATTGCAGTTATCTTCGGCAGTTTGTTGCTCGCAGAAGTAAATCCAGTTACCGTCAGGTGAGACAGAATACGATGGGATGTCAGTATGGGTGCCCTGGTTCTGGAATTCTGTTTTTTCAGTACTATCGAGAGCGGCTAATTTCATAGACAGAAGGTATGTTTCAGCACCAACGTGGGCCTGCAATTTACCGTCAGTATACGTCACGGTGGTCACTCCAGGATCATTTGTGACGGGTGTTGCAGCTACGGTAGCTTCGGGGGTGGCTGGTTCGGTGGCTTCGGTTGGAGTTGGTGACTCATCAACTATCGGTGCGGCTACTGCAACGACTGGCGCTGGGGCAACTGCAGCATTAAATTTTGAGGTGATACCAAAACAGATAAAACCAGCGGTGAATCCCATTACATACGCCAGAACAATAATAACTACCTTTTCGTGTTTTGTGCCTTCAATGTCTAAGTTCATATGTATGTAGTATACGATATATTATTACTGTGTACGGTGTCTCTGTGCAGCTTTGGTGGATAATGCGTAGACAATATCAATTTTCTCCGCAAGCTCAAAGTGTTGTATCCTTAGTCCGGGAGTGCGTTTGTCTCCGATGTGTAAATGCACTACAGCTGCATCAATTTCAATGTGCGGATAGAGTTGCATAACTTCGGCATGCACCCCGACACGGGTGACAAACATAAACGCTTCGACAAAACTAGCAAAGCTAAATGTACGGTCGAGGCTGTCGTTAGTGTCAGACACTGACCAAGCGTTCCCGATAGTTTTTCGGTATTTTGTGATGTCGCGCTTGGTAAGTTTTTTTGTCATAGCTTTAGTATACCCGGGCTGTTTTTACAAGATGCTCGACTAATAGGTGAAAAGGTAAACCGATGGCTTCGGCGGCTTTTGGGAAAAGTGATTGTGAGGTCAGACCAGGCAGTGTGTTAACTTCGAGGAAAAAGACGTCCCCATCACGAACCATAAAATCAGAGCGCGAATATTGGGTGAGACCCAAGGTGCTGTGCACTAGCGTTGCCGCATCAGCGAGTTTTCTCTTTTCTTCAAAAGTAAATCGACCCGGACAAATTTCGAGTGTGTCCCCGGTGTATTTAATATCAGCCGCAAAAAAATCATGAGTTACAGGTGGAACAATTTCTATCACGGGCAGCACGTAGAGTGGTTCATTGCGAAAATCTTCGAGTACGGCTACGGTGGCTTCGGTTCCGCGAATGCGCTCTTCGACCATACATTCGTCGCTTACAGAAAATACATCTTTGATTGCCTCCGCCAGGGCCTCAGTCCCCTTTACCATCATCACGCCGTGTGATGAGCCGCTCTGCGTAGGTTTGAGTACGTATTCTGGACCAAAAGAAGAAGCAATCATCTTTGCGAGCGCAATATAATCCGTATGCTCATCCTTACGAATTTTTACATGTTTTGGTAAGTTGATATCTTTTCCATGGAGGGCGCGTTTCGTTGCGTCTTTGTTGAATGCAATACTCGAGGGAAATGAATTACTCCCGGTAAACGGAATATGATGACGCTCAAAAATGCGCTGTATGGTACCGTCTTCACCATAAGCACCGTGCATAGCTACAAAGGCAACATCAGTGGTCAGAAGGGCCTGTTCTGGGGGTTTTACCCGTCCTTCTATAATCCACTCCCCCGTTTTAGACACCACAATATCGGTAGTGTGATAGCCGAGTTCACGCAGTGCAGATAAAACGCCAGAACCAGTTGTCATACTGATTTCATATTCAGAACTAGGGCCACCGCGAACTACTGCTACTCTCGTGTTAAGCATATTGTAATTTTACCATACCGCAACTTGTAAAAACGAAGCACTCTAAACAGTGCTTCGTTTTATTACTGATAGAGTAAATATAAAGTTACGAGAGAGCGCGTTTGCGGCTGGTGTTCCGGTAGTACGTAATGGCAAAGCGATGGGCTTCAGCATTTGAGTGCAGGATTTCGAGTTTATGTGCCTCAATCAACGCTTCTTGTCCAAGTAAGTGATGGGCTTTGTGACGGTCGTCTTTTACAACTGCAATAACCGGGATGAGATGACCAGCCTTGGTAAGGATTTCCTCGGCAGTGCGTTTTTGTACTTCGTTGCCGTCTACTACAATGATATTTGGAAGGGGCCATTCGGGATGTAGCAGACGACGCTCGAGGACTTCACGGAGGGCGGCTGGGTCATTGGCGTCTTTGAGAGTTTTTATTTTAAATTTTCGGTATTCGTTTTTCTGCGGCTCGCTCCCTTCTACTACTGTCATAACGCCCACCATATCTTTACCGTCGAGGTGAGCAATGTCGTAGGCTTCGATGCGAATAATATTTCCGGTACGGGTGGCAGCCCGGTCGGCTTTGATCAGTGCTATATCCTGGATATGTTCAAGGGCAAAAATTTGTTTTTTGAAACGAGCTGCCTTTTCAAATTCTTCTGTTTTTGCTGCGCGCATCATGTCGCGAGTGAGTTCTGTGATGATCTGTTTTTTCCGACCATCAAAAAACAATTTCAAATGGCGAATAGTGCGATCGTAGGTGGCTTTGTCTGTGTAATTCGGGTACAGACCAATTTGACGATTGAAATCAACCTTACCGCGAGCGAGACGAGTACGTTCAGTGCCGATGGGTTCGGTGGTGTCATAGTATTGAAAAAGTTTCCGAACAATTTTGAGTGCTTCACGCAGCAGTCCTCCGCTCGGGAATGGGCCAAATGAATACTTGATATCTTTTTCAGAAAATTGCTCAGTCAGGTCTTTGCCACGGACAATGAGTACTCGAGGCCATTCTTCGCTGGTAATCACGAGATGGTTGTATGATTTATCGTCTTTGCTTTTTGTATTGTAATGGGGCCTATGCGTACCAATGAGGTTTGTTTCGAGAATCAATGCTTCGAGCACGCTTTCGGTTTCGGTGACTTCAACCGTGGCAGCTTCGGCCACCATTTGTTCTATGAGAAGCGAGCGCTTTTCGATAATGTCATTTGCAAAATAACTCCGAACGCGGTTGCGGAGTGAGGTCGCCTTGCCGATATAGAGTACTTTTTTATTGGCATCAATAAAAAAGTAGACGCCGGGATTATCGGGTAAATTGAGGTCTTTGAGAGTGTCTTTAGTCATGGGTACGTGAAATACTCTATCATAAAAGCCCGGAACACAAATGTTCCGGGCGGTTGGTTGTCTACACTTCTACGTAAACGGTGGTTTCGGGGGTATCGAGTCGACTGGCTCGGAGCGCGATGCCGATTGCGCAAACGACGCAGATTCCCCAGCTGGAACACAGCATCACGAAGTCACTGGTGACATAAATGGTGAACGTGGACAATACTGCACACAGAATGGTACTCCGGTAGAGCCATGATCGTATCTGAGCGTATGAACGATGAATGGTCAGGTCGTCCTCAGTCAGTACCCTGCCCTGTAGCGATTCCGTCATACGATGAAGCGCTTTGAGAATGATAAGTGCCGTTACTGCGTACACGAGGCACTGAATAAAAATTGCGGCAATGAACAGCAGATGTGGATGCGTCAGATGGTGCATTTTCTTCCCTTTGAATGAACAAGTGCATTGTTATACCTGTTTGATATACCAAAGTCAACGTTTGTGAAAAATGACCTGCGGCTCCACTAGCAGTGAAGCGGCAGGTCAAAACTTACCCATACAGCGTTTTGATACCGTGGTGTATGTCAAACTCCTTGCTTTTTTGTGCAGTTTTAACTGAGTCCCCTTGCTGCTGTTGCTTGCTCGTTTGTTTTTCTTCTTCGGGCAGCTTGTCGCTGCCTTGCTGCTTGGTCGACACGATGTTTCCTTTAACTCAAAGAACAGAAGCGTCATTATATATATAAATTTTTTTAATACCAGTCACACCCTGTGGTTAACAATAAAAGAAAAGGCACACCCCAAGAGGTTGGGATGTGCCGTATGCGTTATCTAAGCCTGATGGTAAAATTCAGGCTATGGTGGTCTGAGGCCTTGTCAGCGCCCAATTTCAGGCTGAGCAAATCTAGTGCCCCGCCATAGAGCAGAAAGTCTGCAAAGTTTGAATGAGCGGGATCGTGGTAGTGCCGATAGTGCGGCGTCCGCGTGCCGGTAAAACCAGCTTCGCGCACGCCGTTCCTGAACGGCATTTGCGGCAAACCAGTTTCAAGCTGCGCGAGTGCACGGGTGGTGATATCAAGATTGAAGTCACCTCCCAGAACCACTCGGTCACACTCGTACGTTTTCCGCAGTGTACCAAGCACCGAAAGAATGTTACTGCTCTGCAGATCTCGTTCGGGGCAGTCACCCTTAGTGTTCCCGTTGATCCACAGGCCGTGAAAATGAGCGAAGATGACACGCTTGCCGTCCCTCACCAGTACGGCGTATTGCAGTACACGAGGTGATGCCGAAATGATCTTGGAGTGACTGAATGTGCCAAAGACAAATTCATGACCGGTCGCCAGGCATTCGATCTGTTTCGACACCATCATGATGTTGCCGTACTGGATGTTGTCGAACGTTTCGCCGGTAGTGGCACAGTTGTACGAACGTTCATTCTCTCCGGCGTATTCGACGTTGTAATGGCTGTCGTAACGTGTTTTGATCACGTTGGCCTGATTGACCATGACTCGGCCATCATGTTTTCCCACGTAGACAGGGGCACGCGCGCCGAGGATGAGGTCTCCCGACATCTGGGCTTCAACTTCTGAGCCAAAGATAATGTCGCAAAACCCGGTCTGCATATCGAGATGCTCAAAGAGCTCCTTACCTTGCCGGCCTTGCCAATTGTTGCCGTAGGATCCGATTATTGTGTTGTCTGACATGGTATTCTCCCTTATCTGGTTAAAACTATATCACATATATATAAAATAATCAATAGACTAGAAACGCCCCTCAGGTATGAGGGGCGGGTGGTGATTTTGCTGGGCTGAGTCTTCGAACAAGCTCTTCGAAACAGTGCTGGTAAAAATCAGGCTTTGCGGCGATGTCTGACTCGCTTGCGTCTAAGATCAGGGTTGCGAGCTGCATCTCGCTGTAACTCCGTACCAGCAGCTTTTGATTGACTACTTGCGACGGTCGCAGTGGTTGCTCTTTCAACCACTGTAGGCCGAGGAGGGCCTTCCATAATGCCCATACCGGGAACATTACTTCAGGAGGACTGACTCCCCTCGCTTCCGACGTAGGTATCTCAGCATCGACTTCGGGAATTATTGTCATGCGGAACTCCTTCTCTCTTCCTAGTAAAGCAAAGTACAGTTACAAGTGCAATGCTTGGTATATGCTACGCATGGAATATTTATAACAAAAAACGGCCACGTGTGGACCGTCTTTTATTTTTATAGATGTTTCTTGAGGTACTGTCCTGTGAATGACTTTGGATTCTCAGCGACTTCTTCTGGTGTACCTTTTGCGACGATATTTCCGCCGTCGGCTCCGCCCTCGGGACCGATGTCGATGATGTAGTCTGCTGATTTGATCACATCGAGACTGTGTTCAATCACCATAACAGTATTCCCCTGGTTCACGAGTTGTTGCAAGATTTCAATCAACTTTTTGACATCAGTGTAGTGGAGGCCAATCGTCGGTTCGTCGAGGAGGTAAATCGTTTTCTGGGTGTGTGGACGATACAGTTCAGACGCGATTTTTACCCGCTGCGCTTCCCCACCAGAAAGGGTTGTCGCACTTTGACCGAGTTTAAGGTACGACAGACCCACATCAAGGACAGACTTCAAACGCTCTTCAATTGCGGGTACGTCGTGGAAGAAATTATAGGCCTCTTCAATCGTCATTTCGAGTACCTGGTGGATGTTCTTTTTCTTGTAGGTAACTTCGAGCGTTTCTTTGGTAAAGCGTTTCCCTTCGCAGACGTCACATTCAACGTATACAGTTGGTAGGAAATGCATTTCAACGGCGATGACACCATTTCCTTGGCAGGCTTCGCAGCGCCCGCCTTTAACGTTGAACGAGAATCTTCCCGGTTTCCAGCCGCGAGCTCGCGCTTCACTGCTGCCAGCAAACAGGTCACGGATGTGCGAGAACGCACCGGTGTACGTGGCTGGGTTACTGCGGGGCGTGCGGCCAATTGGTGACTGATCAATTAGGATTGATCGGCCGAGGTATTCTGTACCGGTAAATTCTGTACAGTTGTAGGTCTTCGCTGTGCGAAATTTTTTCTCGAGACGGCCCTTGAGGTTTCTGTCGATTATCTCGTACATAAACGTTGATTTACCTGAACCTGATACTCCGGTAATACAAATCAGGCGACCTAGTGGAATGTCGACGTTTAAATTCTTGATATTAAAGGCTTTGCCGCCTTTTATGCGGAGGTGACCTTTTTCACCAGTGCGACGTTCTGGTACTTCGATGACTTTGTCACCACGGAGATAGTCGAGAGTGATTGAACCTGAATCATTTTTCTTGGCGTGTAAAAGTTCATCGAGGTAGCCTGCTACCACCACTTCACCACCGTGAATACCGGCACCTGGTCCAATGTCGACGATATAGTCTGAGGCATAAATCGTATCCTCATCGTGCTCTACAACGAGAATGGTATTGCCGAGGTCGCGGAGCTCAGTGAGGGTTTTAATCAAGCGATCATTATCACGTTGATGGAGGCCTATTGTTGGTTCGTCGAGCACGTAGAGGGCTCCTACGAGGCCAGAACCGAGCTGTGAAGCGAGACGAATACGCTGGGCTTCTCCACCTGACAACGTGTTTGCCCGGCGGTCGAGCGTCAAGTATTCAATACCCACATTGTTCATAAATTCAAGGCGATCAATGATTTCGCGGAGGGCGGGCCAGGCCACCTCATGTTGCTTTTTACTGAGTTCTAGCTCGTCAATAAACTTAGTAGCTTCTTTGACAGTCATAGCCGTAAAGCCGACGATATTGATACCGAGATCTTTTTTGCCGTCGCCGCCGAGGTAGACACGCATGGCTTCGGGACGGAGGCGGGCGCCTTCACATTTTGGACAAACGTCAGACTGGAAAATACCAATGACACCCAGCCCGTTACATTCTGGACAAGCGCCATAGGGTGAGTTAAACGAGAAGAGACGCGGTTCAACTTCGGGGAAAGATGATCCATCAACTGGACAGATAAATTTCGCTGAGAGTGTCCGGACTTCCCCACCCGGACTTTCGATCTTTACTAAACCACTCGCGACTGAGAGGGCAATTTCAACTGCTTCTGATAGACGTTCGTGCGATCCCTTTGGATCATCAGTGAATTCAGAAACGTAAATTTCGTCAATCAGTACGTCAATGTCATGGCGCTTGGTTTTTGTCAGAATAATTTTCTCGCGCAGCTGTTTGATTTCTCCATCAATTTTAACAGTTTCAAAACCTTTGCCGAGGAGGTCATAGAGGAGTTGATAGTATTCACCTTTTCGACCAACAACGACAGGCGCAAACACTGAAATACGGCCTTTTGATACCTCGATACCAAGGATTGTGTTGGCTTCTTTTTTTGTTGCGGCGACCACATCTTTGCTCTCGATAGATTTCAAAATAATGCCGAGGATTTCGTCTTGCGAGAGTTTTTGAATTGGTACGTCAACGTCGAGACAGTATGGTTGTCCGACACGAGCATAGAGAATACGGAGGTAGTCGTAAATTTCTGTAATGGTAGCCACGGTTGACCTAGGGTTTCGTGAGGCAGATTTTTGATCAATTGAAATCGCTGGTGAGAGACCAGAAATTTCATCGACGTCTGGCTTCTGCATCTTGTTCAGGAATTGCCGAGCGTACGGTGAAAGTGATTCGACATACCGGCGTTGTCCTTCAGCAAAAATAGTGTCAAAGGCGAGTGACGATTTGCCTGATCCAGATGGACCGGTGATAGCAATGAGTTTACCTCGTGGCATTTCAACCGTGATGTTTTTTAGGTTGTGAGTGCGGGCACCACGAACAATAATCTTGTTCTCGCGCTCGCTTGTTTTTGCTTGTTCGTTATTGTGAATTTTTCTCTCGGGGATTTTTGCCATACCTAAATATACATATATGAGCCACCAGATGATGCTGGTGGTTCCGTATTCATGATTATAGCGGTGTTTGGCAGTTTCGCCAAATTACATTAAAGCGGCATAGTTACTGTTTTTGTTTTGGTAAAGTCACCACAATGTGTGTACCGACACCTTTGATTGATTCCACTCCGATGGTGCCAGACATCAGTTCTACCAATTGCTTGGTGATCCACATGCCAAGACCAGTACCTGTGATCGTACTCATACTTTCGTTTGTAACACGAAAAAATGGGGCGAAGAGCTTTTGTTGGTCCTCGGATGATATGCCCATGCCGGTGTCTTGCACCCGAACCTCTAGCGTTTTGCGCAAATCTTTTACTACGACGAGAATCTTGCCCTTTTCGGTATATTTAATGGCATTGCTGACAATGTTGGTCAGGACTTGTTGTAAGCGGTTAGCGTCTATGTAGGCAATGTGTGAGCTGTTGCCCAGTTCAGCGCTGACCTGACTACCCTTTTGACTTGCTACAACTTGGAGTTCAGTGACAACATTTGTAATGATTGGTGCAATATCAAAATTGTCAGTATCCATGGCTAGCTTCCCTGATTGAATACGAGCAACGTCGAGTAGATCGTTCACAATTAAAATGAGCCTATTAGCTGAATCTTCAATTCGTACAGCTTGTTCCTTTTGCGTTAGATCCCCGAGGTGTTCTGCAAGAATACTGGCATATCCATGGATAGCTGTGAGCGGTGCACGTAATTCATGTGCAATCATATTAGTAAAGAGGTCTTTCGTTTCAATCGCTCGTTTTGTTTCGGTATAGAGATATTGGTAATCAGTGAGCTTGATGTGCCAATACGCCAGAGCGAGCAAGAAAAGGTAAACGAAAATCAATGAGTAGTATGCAGTGTGTTCGCGACTAGCGATAATTGCATCAACAGACGCAAGGGACACCGTCGTTTCAATGAAATAATATTCACCAGTTGTAGTGCGAACTGAACGATAAGCCGACCAGGTGCGGTTTTTGGATTCGTCATAGTATTCAAAAATGAGCGATTCGTCTGTACGTAATGATGCGCTTTGAAACAGCGTGTCGTCGGTTACCGATTTCCCAACTTCTGCTTGATTGCGAGCAATTATGGGGACAATCCCCCCGGGGGTCTTTTTTGCAATGAGATAGTCTGTGATGTCGGGATTTTGTGAAATGAATTTTTCGAGTTCGGTATGTATATGGCTTTCATCAAAGTTTGTTGCAGCTAGCAGGAGCGCAATAGAGTCTTGCATGATGCCGATGCGATTTTTTTGCAAACTATCTTGATTTGCTTTACCGGCTTCGAGAAATTGCTGCCCCGTATACAGGAATAAGAGCGGTATAACAATAAGAAGCATCAGTGCAAACAAGATTTGCGGGTGTTCCTTTATGTAACGTAGTCCGGCTAGACTGCGGTTTAGGAGAGTTTTCATGTTAGGAGACCGCTTCCTCGGAAGCAATTATTCGGTGTCTGCGAATATCTAGCTGTGAGCCAATGAGCACCAACACAAGTCCAATCACCAAAATAGACAAACCGAAGAGGATGTAGAGCATCGTACTAGAGAGAAGGTTATGTTCTACGGGTGCTACTGGTGCAGCCACAGCGTCAGTAATTTCTTTTTGTCCAGAATACGCTTCAGCTGTTTTAATGAAACTAAATGGAGCACTTTTTGCTACAATTTTGCCTGCGTTATCAGTTACTCCGACGTATACCTCGTGTGAGCCGTTTTCAAGTTCGTGGTCAAAGTGGTAGTTCCAGCCACCGTCGCTATCGGTTTTTATAGTTATGACAATTGGTGTACTGAAAATATATAAAGTTACGTAACTGTTAGCTGGAGCTTTTCCAGAAATAACTGCTACTGGATTTTCGGCACCTTGTGTTGTGCTGGCTGTTGTGTCAGTTGGTAAAGGGATAGCCGTGGTAATTGACGTGACGGACAAAAGGTCATGCTGCTCTATACCAGCCACTTTTGGTGATTCATATGCAACCAAAGTTTGGGCTTTTGGACTGAGTGGGTCATACCCACTCATAATTTCTGCTCCGTCAAGAAATCCGTCGTTATCAGTATCAGATACAAAAGGGTTAGTCTGGTAGATAGTTACTTCATCAAAATCAGGTATACCGTCATTATCGCTGTCTTTACTGGCTACATTACCGGTTCTTTCAGCAATCAGTTTATCAATTGTGATGACATTGTGTTCAGTACGTTTTATGACGTCGTTTACATGGGAGGTAATTCGATCATTAAGCTCACCTGATCCTGAAGTCCCGGTTGTGCGATAGATTGCTTGTTTTGAGAGTGATTCAATATTTGCTCGAATGCCATTTGCCCGTATCGTATCACCACTACGGAGAGCTACTGCTAGTTTGTCGAGTTCTGCGGTAATCGCTTCGTCAGCAGCTGTTGAGATAGTATCGATAGTGCCTGTTGCTAGCTTTACGGATGAAGGAACAGTTCCTTGAGATCGCTCAGTGATGAGTGGTGCATTTGTTCCGTCATCTGGGGAAATAGACTTCAAAACATTCTTAAGTTCTGAAACTTTTTCGGTTTGGTCTTGAGTTAAGATTGGGGTGATACGATTTTTAACAGCAAATCGAGCGGAGCGGTTTTCGTAGGTACCATAATTATTTGTAATAGCTGCAATGAGTACGTAATCGCCATCAGGGATGAGCGTTGTATTGAATGTGAGTATCCAGGTATCATTGTTTACTTTTGTACTTTTGCCAAGAAATGTTTTGGCACTGTTATTAGTATTCTGGGCGTAAAGCGCGACAGTGTTTGCCCCCGGTACATTGGTTTTAAATTGAGTGCTCCCCTGTGTCGGTGAAATTGGGAAAATTGTTGTTGTGGCAACAGGGTCAGATACCAGAGCTACACGTTCTGCTACAGGGCTGGTCGTTCCAGTAGAAATGGGTGTTGTGGTTCCTGCAGCACTGGTTGCAATTTTGTTAACAACAATACTAGTTGTAGCTGTAGTTTTATCAGTATGTAAAGCATTTACACCAACTAAATATTTACCAGCAGGAATGCTACTAGCGAGCCACTGGTAGCGCCAGATTGACTCACTATCATGATAGGCATAGCCAAGAGGCCGGATTGTACCGTCTGGTACGAGTCGGGCATACAATTTAACCTCACTAGTTTCAGGTGAGTTAATAGTAAAACTAAAAGTCGCAGTAGATGTTGCCGTATCAGTAGTGATGGTTGGTGCTGGGATCGCTTTTGGAGATGAGGCGATTGAGGTTACAGACTCGATATTACTATTTGTTGAAGTTTCGAGTGGTAACACTGCATCTGATGATGTGCCGGCTTCACTAGTAGGGGCAATATTCAGTACGGTTAGTTGCTGGGAGGTGTCCCCTGTTTCGT
>JANPGF010000084.1:0-14885 GCA_031423775.1 Candidatus Kaiserbacteria bacterium
CCGACCTGCCCCCAGTAAAAGGAATCAATCCAAAGACTGACGAAGAGGTAACTCGTTCAGCGAGTGACGAAGAGCCGTTCTGTGCGCTTGCGTTTAAATTGCAGACTGACCCATTTGTGGGACAGCTCACTTTCTTCCGGGTATATTCAGGTGTGGTTAAAGCAGGAAGTTACATTTATAACTCAACAACTGGCGAACGTGAACGTCTCGGCCGTATTGTACGACTCCAGGCAGACAAGCGTACTGAAATCGAAGAGGTGTACGCGGGTGAAATTGCAGCCGGAGTAGGACTCAAAGATGTGCGTACTTCACACACCCTCTGCGAGGAAGCAAAGCCAATTATTCTCGAACAAATTGTGTTCCCGGTACCTGTGGTAGCGATGCGTGTTGAACCAAAGACAAAGAACGATCAAGAGAAAATGGGTGTGGCTTTGAAGAAACTGGCTGACGAAGATCCAACTTTTATTGTGACTTCAGATCAGGAGACGATGGAAACGATCATTGCCGGGATGGGAGAACTCCACCTCGAAATTCTCGTTGACCGTATGAAGCGTGAGTTCGGAGTAGAGGCAAACGTGGGAGCGCCTCAGGTAGCCTACCGCGAGACAATCCAGAATTCTGCCGAAGCTGAATACAAATACGTGAAGCAATCTGGCGGTAAAGGACAATACGGTCACGTAAAAATCCGCATTAAACCACTAGAAGCGGTTGACCCAGAAGCGAAGATTGCCAAGAACGTTACTCGTGATGAACACTTTGAATTTATTAACAACATTAAGGGAGGAGTAATTCCACAAGAATTTATTCCTGCCGTAATGAAGGGAGCCAAAGAAGCGATGGCGCGTGGACAAGTGGCTGGATACAAGATGGAGGATGTATCAGTTGAACTCTATGACGGTAGTTACCACGATGTGGACTCAAGTGAAATTGCCTTCCGTCTCGCTGCTATTCACGCTTTCCGTGATGCTGCAAAGAAAGCGAACGCCGTTCTCCTTGAACCAGTTATGAAGGTGGAAATCCGTACCCCAGAACAGTTCATGGGAGACGTAAACGGAAACATTTCTAGTAAGCGTGGTCAGGTAGAGAGTATGGGTGACCTTGGCGACAAGAAAGTGGTTACTGCCTCAGTACCACTCTCTGAAATGTTCGGGTACACCAACACTCTCCGTTCAATGACACAGGGACGCGCCAGTATGACGATGACCTTCGATCATTACGACGTTGTGCCACCAAACGTATCATTAGAGATTCGTAAGGCCCGCGGTGTGAAGGATGTGGAAACAGAAGAATAAAACAATCGGCACCCGTTTAGGGTGCTTTGTTTAATTCTTCGACTACATCCTGCAAGACTCATTCAGCACTTTTGCAAAAAGAGCGAATGAGTGGACAGCTTCTGTAAGAAGAAAGATATTGAGGAAACAGAACAATACAAAAAAGCATCCGTTGAGGATGCTTTTTTGTATTGTTCCCTCAATATCTTTAACAAGCCGGAGCGTGAGAAGTGACCAAAAGTCACTTCGCAAGACTTATTGAGTTATTTGAATGAAATGAAAATAACCAATAAGTGTACAGCTTCTGTAAGAAGATGAGTCGCCCCTCCCTAGGGCGACGAAACAGCGAGGCCGGGGAGGAAGTGCTTAGTAGAATTTGAGCGTAGCGAAGAATTATACTTAGCAACTTGACCCTAAAGGATATTGAAACAGAAGAATAAAACAATAAGTCCTCACAAAACCACCACCCTAATCGGGGTGGTGGTTTTGTGTATAAATTACTTCTTGTTAAAAATTGTAGACTATACTGGTTGTATATATGAAACTATTTACAATGAGACAGCTGAGAAGTGTATTCGTTACAAGTATTGCAGTACTCTTTTTTTCATTCTGTTTTTTACCACAGGCATTTGCACAGCAGTACCCACCTCAGGGTATGCCAACCGGGACGATTGAACTCGATGGATATGCTTGGAGTAGCACCATTGGCTGGATTTCACTTAATTGTAAAACTGGTAGTGTAACAGGGGGTAGTGTCTGTGCAGATTCAGACTATCAAGTTACGATAAATGCTGCGGGGAATGTCTATGGATATGCCTGGAGCAGTAATATTGGCTGGATTAAATTTGGCAGTCTCAGTCAATACCCTGCTGATGCTGGAAATCCTGGTATTAATGGTGTTGCTACGAATAGTCCAGCTCGAGTTACCGGAACATATCCCGCGCTGACGTTTGCTGGGTGGGCACGAGCCTGTGCCGGGACAAAGTCTCCAGTCGACACCTGCTCTACAATGGCCTCGCGGACTGATGGCTGGGATGGTTGGATTTCCCTCAAAGGTAGTACCTACAGTGTTTCAACCAAAAGTGATGGTACTATGAATCCTGATTCATATGCGTGGGGTAGTACCAATGTCGGTTGGGTTAACTGGTCAACCGCATCTGGGGTAAAATGGGCGCCAGTTGCCGCGACAATGTCGTGTTCTGTTCTGGCTAACGGTGCCACTACCACTAGTTGTACTTGCACCATACCGCGAGGTTATGATAAATGTGATGTAAAACTGGCCTGGCAGTTTAGCCCCCTTAATATTGCCAGTCCAAGTGTCTATTTAGCAACGACTACTCCCGTAGTAATTAGTACCAGTGCATCTAGTTCAAAGACTATCTCCATTAAATACGGAACTACTAATTCGTACAAAGCTGATACAGGAGGAACAACTCTTGCAAATAAAAGCCTCGGTGCTGTCTGTGAGACCGGTGACTATTTTAATGCGACAACGTCACTTTGTGCTTTCGATTCTACTCAGCCTGTAACCGCAACTCTAACTGCCAATAAAAAGGTTGTTCGGATTGGTGGTTCTGTCGACTTAACCTGGGATGTCCAAAGTGTGCTGGATATGAGTAAATGTAAGTTGAGTGGTCCAGCTGTACCTGCAAATTATATGAAGACAGCACCAATACCAGCACTGCACGATACGTTAACCGTCACTGGCCTGACAAGTTATTCAAACTACACGCTCTTTTGTTCAAATGGTAACAGTACCACTACTGCATCAGTGAGTGTTGAGGTCGTTCCTTCAGTACTAGAAATTTAAACTAATAAATATGGAATCTACTACACAGGAGGGAAGAGCGAAGCGTATACAAAAAATCCTCACCGTGTTCCTGGCTTTAGTGCTTGCGTTACTGGTGGCGGGATACATTTATTACGGTATGCAATTAGCCAAGCGTACTGCCGGAGTGAGTACGGAAACGGGCACCGAGGCTACAGCTACCGACAAGTCGGACTCTACCTTGTCTCATGATGAAAAAATGGCTATTCTCGATACTCTAGCAAAAGATTCTACTACAACAGTAAGCGCTGCAGAGAAAGAAGCAGTATTGAAAAATTTAGCAAAAGATTCTACTACATCGGTGATGACAGATGAAGAGAAACAAAAAGTGCTAGACGCTTTGAGCGGAGGTCGATAAGGTTTCTGGCTGGCACGAACAAGATTAAAACTCTATCTAATAGTTCTTTTGTTCACAAAACTGCACCAACTCTTCGTATTGGGGCAGTTTTTGTTTGAGTATAGGGGGTATTACTTGCAAAACTTGGGCCATCTGGTACTATTGCCCCACCGCTGCAGTTCAGTTGCGAACTGTGACGGAGCAACTCATATCTGCTCTTTCACACGTATTGTGTGCCCAGCCGCCGCGCGATTGTTCTCGCCGTGACGGATGTGCATACGAGCACCGCTTTTTTTATATATAAAAAAAGCAGCTGTGTGCGGTTTATTATCTAATTATTTTAGTATTATGGCTCAAGACTTTGATCGTTCAAAGCCGCACGTAAACGTAGGAACCATTGGTCACGTTGACCACGGCAAGACTACTCTTACAGCTGCTATTTTGACTGTCCTTAACCAGAAGGGTGGAGGCTACAGTGCTGCAACCAAGGGTGTAGATGAGATTGATAAGGCCCCAGAAGAAAAGGCACGCGGTATTACAATTTCTCTTTCTCACTCTGAGTACGAGACTCCAAATCGTCACTACGCACACATCGATGCGCCAGGACACGCTGACTACATCAAAAACATGATTACTGGTGCTGCCCAGATGGACGGCGCTGTACTCGTAGTAGCAGCAACTGACGGAGCAATGCCTCAGACACGTGAACACGTTCTCCTTGCAAAGCAGGTGGGTGTTCCAAACATTATCGTATTTTTGAACAAGTGCGATATGGTTGACGATGCAGAAATGATCGAACTCGTAGAAGAGGAACTTCGTGAACTCTTGACCAAGAACGGCTTTGACGGAGCAAACGCTCCAGTGATTAAGGGTTCTGGTCTCCAGGCACTCAACAACCCAACTTCAGAGTGGGGTCAGAAGGTCGTAGACCTTGTTGACGCGATGGACTCATATTTCCCACTTCCGGTACGTGACCTCGACAAGCCATTCCTTATGCCAGTAGAAGACATCTTCTCTATCGAAGGACGCGGTACAGTAGTAACTGGTCGTGTAGAACGCGGAAAGGTAAAGGTAGGTGAAACTATCCAGATCGTTGGTATCAAGGATACTGCAGAAACAACAGTGACTGGAGTTGAAATGTTCAACAAGCAATTGGATCAGGCTCAGGCTGGAGACAATGCGGGTATACTCCTCCGTGGTACAAAGAAAGAAGATGTACACCGTGGTCAGGTACTTGCTGCAAAGGGTTCAGTAACACCACACACCGAGTTCGAGGCAGAGGTATACATTCTTTCAAAGGATGAAGGTGGACGTCACACTCCATTCTTCTCTGGTTACAAGCCACAGTTCTACGTTCGTACAACTGACGTAACGGGAGAGGTGACTCTTGCTGACGGTGTTGAAATGACAATGCCAGGAGATACTGCAAAATTCAAGGTAAAGCTGGTAGCTCCAGTAGCACTTGAAGAGGGTGGTAACTTCGCGATTCGTGAGGGAGGGAAGACGGTAGGGGCGGGCGTAGTAACAAAGATTGTAGCGTAACGATTCGTAAAACTACTTAATCTGCGTTGTTGCGCAGCGTCGCCGAACGTTCACCGTACGCAAGTACGGCTCACGTCCAGCTCCTTGCGCGCCTAGCATCTCAAGCATTTTTCCAAATCGTTTGAAATTGAGTAGCAGAATCATAGAAATTACTATTATGGCAACTACAACTCCTAAGAAAGTGAAAGCTACGGCTGAAACTGTTTCAAAATTGCGCATTCGCGTTCGTGCGTTTGAGCACAAGATTTTGGACAGTTCAGTCAAGCAAATCATTGATACTGCGCTACGTTTTGATGCCGAAGTTGTGGGTCCAATTCCACTCCCAACCGAAATCAAAAAGTACACCGTAAACCGAGCATCGTTCGTATACAAAGACGCGCGAGAACAATTCGAGATGCGCACACACAAGCGTGTGATTGACATCATGAACCCTAGTCCAAAGGTAGTTGAGGCATTGACCAATTTGTCACTTCCGTCTGGAGTGAATATTGATGTCAAAATGATGTAATCTTTTACTCCGTAAAAGATTCCTATCTGCACTCATTCGGACATACGAAACCCCTGCAAATGCAGGGGTTTCGTATGTCTCTCATATCGCTTGATAGTAACAATTTCTTTGAAAATTGTTCCTCCCTGCCTTCATTCGGACGTAAAAGCCCTACATTCGTAGGGTTTTTACGTCTCTCGGTTCAGTTGGTAGTAATTTTTACTCCGTAAAAGATTCCTATCTGCACTCACTCGGATAAGAAAAATCCCGCCAAGGCGGGGTTTTTCTTATATTCTGTATCGTCTGACCGTAGGTAAGTAAACTATCGAGAAATATAATCACAATTGTAGCCTTAGTCCTTTACGTTACAGCAACACTACAAGAGGTTTTTGATGGGTCTTACTGTACTGCTGCAACATCGCGCCCATTTTGGGTGTGGTGTTGTTTTGTGTATAAACAGCGTTTCTATCACGGAAAAGTCGTACAATTAAATAAACATACCATCTATGAAAAACAAACTCACTCTGAACCTTCTTGTCGTTACAGTCATTCTCATTAGCTTTGCTGGCTATAACTTCATCCGTGCGTACGACGAGAGTGTGTGGTTTCCGCCAGCAGGGTATCCGCCGACACGAAACGTGGCGACTCCTATAAATGTTGGGACTTCCTCTCAGGAAAAACTTGGTGATCTTATGATTGATGGTGATGTAACAACTGGTAATTTGTCTGTAACTGGTTCCCAAGCTATCACTTCAGTGAATCCAAAAATTTGGCTCAATGAAACGGACGCACAACCTTGGTGGATAAATGCCAGTAACAACTCGCTGTACTTTCAGTCAGATCGTAATAGTGATGGACTAACTACAAATGAACAACCATGGCCCATGAAATTATTCGCAGGTACTGTGCCCGCAGACGATTACGTACAATTTTCAAATAAAGTGCGTGCCACCCAGTATTGTGATGCAGCTGGCAATAACTGCTCAACGCCAGGTGTGTATACCGGCGGAATACAGTCATTGCACTATGACGGGACAGTTTCTGTTAACTCCGGCATTCAGAGTTCTGCAACTTGTATGTTGAATGGAATGGATAATGGTGGCTGTGATACCGGTTTTAAGTGTAAAATTTCTCCGCAAGGTAGTACCTGGCAGGTCGATCAGACTAACAGCGGTGACTGTGATCGAACCCCCTCATGCGATTATACGTGTACAAATGTCACTAACGTCTGTACTGTGCGGTTTGACAGTGAAATCAAAAATGAAGCAAAAACAGCAGTACTCTCTTCTGCTTCAAAAACAATCTTGATTCCTAAAGGCGACACCTCGTGGCTCGGAGGTTGGGTTGAATGTAATTCGTACACGCATAATGCTGATTTCACTGATGTGTTACTCTACGATACTCCGTCAAATGCTTCTCAGATTGGTTGGTGGACTGATGCTGATTACCAAGGCGTTAAAGCTGCGTATGGGAATATTACCTGGCATGGAGCGCCGAAGTCCTTTAAAGCAGCTCCTGGTGTTGTAGAGTCAATGAATATGTGGAACGGTTGTGCCCATGTGTTCCCGAAGGTGACCGCAACCGTTGTGTCTTGTATGTAATCGCAGTCAGACTCCTTCCACCATTCTGCAAGAATACACTGAAAACTTTAGGAACAGTTTTTGTGCACAACCTCCATTTCTAGCACTGTTAAGTCGTACAATAAAATATATACCATTTATGAAAAATTCGACACTTCGCCTGATTGCAATTGCGGCACTTTTTATTAGTTTTGCAGGCTATAACTTTATTCGTGCCTACGACGAGAGTGTTTGGTTTCCGCCTGATGCTGGTGTGCCACCGGCAAATAATGTAGCCAGGCCAATTAATACAGGAACAAGTTCACAAATAAAAAGTGGTGCCTTGGGCGTGGACACCTTGTCTGTAACGGGGGAGATAGGGATCACTAATCAAGCTCCCCAAATCATGTTTAATGATACTAATTCAGATAATAATATCTGGTGGCTCCATACTAATGCGTATGGTTCTGGGCCGCGTATGCACCTTTTGTACGACCGAAATAAAAACGGTGTGTGGGATGCTGGCGACGGTCAACCGAGTTTTATTGTGCAGTCAGGTGCTGCCGTTGACGGAACCGGGGATAAGATGATCACGCAGGGTCAGGTTAATGCGCGTAGTTACTGCGACCAAAATGGGTTAAATTGTTACACTGCTGGTGATATTAACAATAACGCGAGTTACTCGACAACTATGAACTATTTTAGTACTCAAAATGTCGACACTAATATATCAAAAAATGCCATTTGTTTCCTCACGGGGCAGAATGATGGTGGTTGCGATACGGGTGCATCGTGTGGAATTGGGATAGAGGATGATTCGTGGGTAGTGCATCAAACACAGTATGGTGACTGTGACCGAACGCCAAGTTGCCAGTATACCTGTACTGGACTTGCTGCAAATCCTACCTATACTTATGCCTGGTCGACTTCAGCCTGGTCTGTTTGTTATGCTTGGCAGTCTTGCACAACGGTTGGTAGTCAGTCTCGTACGTCGTATTGTCGTCGTTCTGATGGTACCACCGCCAATGATTCAATGTGCCCCGGCGCGAAACCGACGTCGTCACAAAGTTGTACTGCGTCACCTCATGGGCATGACTGCTAGTTGCAAATCGATATTTCAGGTAATGTAACAATCTTGCATTTAATAACGTCGTACCCGGATTGGGTACGGCGTTATTTTGTGTATAAACAGCTCTTTGTGTAAAAAAAAGACATACAATAAGATATATTATGCCAACATCCACTCTTAGATTAATTGCAGTCACAGTTTTGTTCGCCGGTTTTGCTGGGTACAGCCTAGTACAGGCGTACCCAGAGGGGTCCTTCTTTCCACCCGATGGGCCACCCCCAACTCATAACGTAGCCGCACCTATAAATACTGGTGACACGTATCAATTTAAATTAGGTTCGCTCGGTGCCGTAACTATGCGTGCTGGCAGCTATTGTGGTGCCGATGGCCAGAATTGCAACCTTACAGTTGGTCCTACTAATGGATTAGTAGGAGATGTGACAATTTCTGATGCTGGCCCAGACTTACTCCTTAATGACACTGATGAGATGAATGTTTGGTTACATGCTAACAATGACGCCTTCTATGTCTTAGGTGACCGGAATGAAAGTGGAAATTGGAATGATGATGGAAATGAGTACCCACTTAAAATGCATATTGGCACAACGGCAAATGACGACTACGCTCAATTTTCGAATGAGGTGCGGGCTAATACTTTTGCTGCTGTGGGACAAGTTCGGTCCGACCAATTTTGTACGGCCGATGGAAGTAAATGTGCTACCCTCGATGAATTGTTAGCTGATAAAAATACAAACCCCGACCCAGATGGACTGGTGACCATTACAGGCTCTAACCAAGGGGGGTACTCCTGGCCTGGTTGGACTAGTAGTCAGGGAACAAGACATGATGCAATATCATACAGTGATGTGCTGATGCCGAAGGTATTTGAAACACAGCCGGTTGTAGTTGTTAATGGAGCAGCTGGTGCAGTAAATATCACTAAAAATGCGTTTACTGTGCCAGAGGGCGGATCTTTTACCTGGTCTGCAACCGGTAAATTAGCTGTGGGCAAAGTTTGTAAAATTAAACTCACTTCCCGTATTAAAGTTGCCAATAAAGATGTCGACCGCACTACGTCTAGGACAGCCTATGAACTTCAAGGCAGAACAATACGTTTAGTTTCGCATGCCGATACAGATTCATGGGGAGGTGCTGCACAATGTAGAAATGTGGATAATTACTCATACACATATAATGGTGATAAGCCAGGATATAATACGTGGTATTGTGACAGCTATGTTGGCGATATTAGTACGATTAGTGATGATGATGAGCAGTCAATGGTAGTTGATGTTGGTGCGACAAAAACTTCCCGTGACTATACGTATCATCCTGATAATAACTATTATGCTGCTATTACCGCAACGGTAGAGAGTTGTCAGTAGGTGTGAATGTCGTCAATAAAACCTTTTACTCCTTAGTCTAATTGATGGCACGTATCTCTAGTTAGTAGCAGTTGGGTCGCTATGACCGAACTCCGAGTTGCCAATATACCTGTATTGGACTCGCTGCTAATCCTACCTATACTTATGCCTGGTCGATTTCAGTCTGGTGTTATATATAGCAGTCTTGTACATCAAATAGAACGCAGTCACTTGGTGTATTTTGCTGACGTTCAAACGAGACGTGATTCAATGTGTTCTGGCGCAAGGCCGACACAAGTCACAGAGTTGTGTAGCGTATCAGCATGGTTATGACTACTTGTTGTACTTGGCATTTTGGTCAATGTGATTACAATACAGGTAACAACACCGTACCCAGTAATTGGTGCAGTATTGTTATGTGGGTACAAATCACAAATTTCATACACATAAGGGCATACAATTGAGGTATGCATATCTATATCTCAAAATCTGTACTTCGACTTTTTGCTATTGCATTCCTCCTTATCAGCTTTGCAGGCTATAACTTTATCCGTGCCTACGATGAAAGTGTGTGGTTCCCGCCAGATCCAGGAACTCCGCCAGCAAATAATGTAGCAGCGCCCGTAAATCTGGGTACAAAGCTTCAGGTTAAAAATGGTCCACTGGGAGTGGATACACTTTCGATTGCCGGCGGTTCTCTTGGAATTACCAGTAACCGACCAATGGAAAAATTTAGCAGTATAAACCCGACTGACCCAATTAACGATTGGTATCAGTTTACGGAAAGTAATCTCGTATCCCACTTGCCAACAATGTCTTTTGCGTATGACCGAGATAATAACGGTACTTATGCAAACGATTATCCGATTCCACTTATATTAAATGTCGGTACTACTCCGGTTGATGATCGAGCTCAATTTGCCGGCGAGGTCAAAGCAAATAAAGTTTCGGTCGGGGGAGGGAGTATTAATATTACGGATGATACACCCCAGATTGAATTCAATGATACGAATGGCGACAATAATAAGTGGTGGTTACATAGCAACGCGTACGGTACTGGCCCCCGAATGCATTTTTTATACGATCGTAACAATAATGGTATTTGGGACGCAAATGATGGTATGCCCACAATGTATTTACAAGCCGGAGCTGCTGCAAATGGTACTCAAGACCAGTTGAACATTCCAGGAACTTTGAATTCACAAAATGTACAAACCGGGCAAACTCATTCTGGTGGGGTATATGCTGACAGATATTGTAATTCTGATGGTAGTAAATGTGTCACGGTTGAACAAATCATGGCCGGAATAAATCCGCCTCCCGATACGACTGTGTGGTTAGTTAATCATCAACATAGTGATATTCAGTGTACTGCACTTGGTGGTACTTTAACCTGGGATGGTGGTAATCAGTTCTGCCGCATGAATGGTAGTTGTGCTGCAGGTTGGGCTTGGTATAACCATTGGGCACAATATCCCGTGCAGACTGTTTCGCAGTGCAACAAAAGTTGTTATTTTAGTGCGCAAAGTTGGTCAACAAGCAATGCTCCATCGTGTATGACAGCCTGTACCGATGGCGGTCATCAGACAGGTTCAAGTTTCAGCCTGTTTGCTTCCCCAAATCAATATGGCTGTTATTAGTCCGGCTACGAAACCGACAGAAATCTTGCATTTGTCTGGATTATCCGTATACTAGCGACAGCTTTTAAAGACCTATGTTCGCTTACGTTTGGCTTGCCAGGCGGAGAACCACTGGGCACAAATCGCGCTTTTTCGTAAGCGAGCTTGTGCTCGCGCCCCGAAAAGCGCGATTTGTTGTACGGTCTAAGAGCTTTTTATCAGGTAATTTCATACATTATGAAGTTCATCGTCGGAACTAAAGACCGTATGACACAGATTTTTGACGCTACTGGCGCTTGCCATCCTGCGACAATCCTCCGTGTCGATCCTGCTGTTGTGGCACGGATCAAGACAGTCGAGCAAGACGGCTACAGTGCCGTACAGCTCGCGTCAGGTTCACAGAAAGAGTCTCGCATTGCGAAAGCACAGCAGGGACAGTTCAAGAACCCAAGTGTCGTTCGTGAATTCCGTCCAAAGGCGGTTTATAACGAATCAATTGAGGGAATCGCTGCGGGCGATGCACTTGATGCATCAGTCTTTGCAGCTGGTGACATGGTTATTGTGTCATCAATCTCAAAAGGTAAAGGTTTCCAGGGTGTGGTTAAGCGTCACGGTTTTGCCGGCGGTCGTCGTTCACACGGACAGAAACACTCAGAACGTGAACCGGGATCTATTGGATCAACGGGACTGAATCGCGTTATGAAAGGTATGCGTATGGCTGGACGTATGGGAGGTGATCGTATTACGGTCAAGAACCTCGTTGTACTTCAGGTGAACGCTGCTGAAAACCTACTCTTAATCAAGGGAGCCATCCCTGGTCGAAAAGGCACATTAGTCGAGGTGCGTGGCATCTAAGTAAGCATACATATATGAATACAAAACTCTATACCACAACCGGATCTGAAGCAGGTAGTCTCGAACTCCCTGCGTCATTGTTCGAAGTTGTGTGGAATGCTGACTTGGTGCACGGAGTTGTTACTGCAATGCAGGCCAATGGTCGTGCTGGTACAGCTGACACCAAAGGACGAGGTGACGTTCGCGGAGGAGGAAAGAAGCCTTGGAAGCAGAAGGGAACCGGACGCGCTCGCCACGGCTCTAGTCGTTCACCGATTTGGGCAGGAGGAGGAGTTGCTCATGGTCCAAAGTCTGAAAAGGATTACACTAGTAAAATCAACAAAAAGATGCGTGCAAAGGCTCTAGCCTCTGTACTCACCAAGAAGTTTGCTGATACTGAAATGATTTTCCTTTCAGAACTCGCTATGACTGAACCAAAGGCTGCGCTCGGGAAGACAATTCTCAAGGCAATCGCTACTGGAACAGGCAAGACTGATCTCGCTACCAAGCGCAAGAATGCGGCTATCCTCGTTCTTGCGAAGCGTGACGAAGCAGTTGAACTCAGTTTCCGTAACTTTGGTAACATCGAAGTGATGCAAGCAAAAGATATTAACCCGGTTGACCTTTTGACATACAAATATGTCATCATGGGAGGCGCTGCGGACACGCTCAAGGTTCTTGAGACCCGTGTTTCAGCACTCACTCCAGCTGCTAACGTAAAATAGTATGGCACTCTTCAGTCGAAGCAAAGCAAAAACTGTAGAGGCAGGTGTCGCTGAAGTGGTTGTCAAAAACACTTCAAAGGCCCAGGTTACTGATCGCAATATTTCGGCCGTACTCGTACGCCCACTTATTACTGAAAAGGCAGTAAAACTCAACGATGCTCGTGTCTACACGTTTATGGTTGCGAAAAATGCCACCAAGTATTCAGTTGCTGATGCAATAACCGCTCTCTACAAAGTGACGCCGGTGAAAGTTAACATCGTCAATAAAAAACCAAAAAGTGAAATTTCAGGCAGTCGCGGTCGTGCGGTTGCAGTTGCTGGTTATAAGAAAGCATATGTGTACCTGAAAGCAGGTGACACCATTAGTCTTGTATAATCATGAAAAAATATAAACCAACTTCAGCTGGTCGTCGCGATGGATCAGTAATTGAATACAAGAAGAAGCTGACAACTACCAAGAGTAATCCGCTCAAGGCCCTTACCTTCGGTGGTAAGAGTTCAGGTGGACGAAACAACCAAGGTCGTACAACCGTACTGAACCGTGGTGGTGGAAACAAGCGAAAGTACCGTATGGTGGACTTCCGTTACGACAAGAAAGACATTCCTGCGATTGTTGAATCTGTCGAATACGACCCATACCGCACTGGCTTTATCGCCCTCGTTCTGTTCAAAGATGGTGAACGCCGCTACGTACTGGCACCAGGCACCATGGTAAAAGGAGACGAGATGATCGTTTCTGAAACTGCCAAGCCAAAAATCGGTAACCGTTTGCCACTGGGCGCGATTCCGGTTGGTACCTCAGTGTTTAACGTTGAAATTAAACCAGGTGCTGGCGCAAAACTCGCTCGTTCAGCGGGTAACGTGGCTGAAGTTGTCGCACATGACAACGGCTACACGCTCGTAAAATTGCCATCAACTGAAGTTCGCAAGATCATCAGTACGGCGTGGGCAACCATCGGCGTAGTATCAAACGACGAAAATCGTTTGGTTGACCTCGGTAAAGCGGGACGTAACCGTCACCGTGGTATCCGTCCAAAGACTCGAGGTTCAGCAAAGAACGCAGTAGACCACCCACACGGAGGAGGAGAAGGAAAAGCTCCCCGTGGACACCGTCGAGCGCGTACGAAGCAAGGACGTCCAGTTGGAAAGGGTCAAAAGACTCGATCACCAAAGAAGTACTCGAATACATTTATTGTTACTCGTCGCAAGCCGGGTCGCCTGATGACCTCTCGCAAATAGTTTTCCAAAAATCGCACTGTACGTTGTTGAAGCTGCAGTTTGGTCGGTCACCGTACTATGGTACGGCTTCCTCGCAAACTTTGCTTCGCCTAGTATGGTATCGATTTTTGAAAAAACTAGAGTATCTAGTAACACAAAAATCACTCCACCTCGGGGTGGTTTTTGTATTATCTGGGCATAACCCACTCCTCCACTCCATAAACCAGCTACAATACAAGTATATGCACCTATATATTCCAAAGAGTATTCTCCGTATCCTGGCTGTTGCAATATTATTTATCAGCTTTGCTGGTTACAACTTCATCCGAGCAAATGATGAAAGCGTCTGGTTTCCACCCGCTGGTCCTCCTCCCTCCAGTAACGTTGCGGCACCAATTAATCAAGCTCGTGTATCAACTGATTTTCAGATTGGGCACGGTAATGTGAGCTTTGATCAGTTCACTGCATTTAATCGGATGAACGCGAATCGGTACTGCGATCTTGGTGGTAAGAATTGTTTTTCAGGTTCCGATATTACACCACTACCAATCTGTGCAGATGGCAAAACCTTGATTGCCAAAGCTGGAAACTGGATTTGTGGTGATCCGGGACTAGCGCCAGCTCCGGTGTCTTGGCTCGTGAATAAGCAGCACTCTGAAGCGCAGTGTAGATCTTTAAAAGGTGAAGTTGTAACAGAAGATGGTAAAAACTTCTGTAGGTTCTCTGGGGGCTCTGATCCCTATAATGTGCGGTGTCCAGTTGGTTGGGTTCAGTATGATGGTTGGGGTGTATATGGTAAACCATATCTGCCGGGTACTACATATAGTTATCACTGTGACTCTGTACGTGGTACAGAGGATACCTGGACTACCAATGTTCCCAGTGGGTACTATACCAAAACACTAGGGAATGAAGGTGATCATGGTGGTAGTGGTGAGAGTGATGAGCATACTTATAGCTGTAACGTATCAGTTTATGCAATTGGTTGTTACTAAATTTCTGTAGTTGATATACACAAACAAAAACAATTCG
>JANPGF010000085.1:0-13446 GCA_031423775.1 Candidatus Kaiserbacteria bacterium
GGTTGTCGCCTCACCAGCGATTGTTGTTGTAGCGTATTTTTCCACACCATTAATTCGGGTGTAGATATTTACTTGGCACGTACGTGGTGTCGCAACAGGGGTGACTGTTGTGGCAGCGGTGAGCGCAGCTGATTGAACACCGAGGAGTGCATGGAGCTGTACTAACAATCCTTGGAGTTGCGTACTAAGAGCAGCGAGTGATGGGGCGCTGTAAGCAGAGGCGATATTGGTAAACGTAAAGATACACAGAAGCAGCGCCACTGGAACAAAGCGATATATTTTCATAATTTAATAGTATCCCATTGACTGGCCTCTAACTTGGTATATTCGTGGATAACTATACAACCACTCGAACTGAGTGGTTGTATAGCGTCATATTTGAAATTCTACTGACCAAACGCAGGGAGCGTACTCACCGGAAAAGTTCGGTAGTATTGATATTTACCTATACCAACGGATTTCGTGTCATCTGTCGACATATTACCAAACGCGATAATATCGCCATTTGGTGCCTGCATGAGGTACCCGCTTCCAAGTGGATTTGAATTTGCTCGCATAGCAGTCTTTTCCCATACGGGCAGTACTGTGTGCGATGGTGCATTTGTTGTCATGAACAGTAATGAACGCCCAACGCCAAACCGGAAAAGTAGTCGACCGTCAGCAAGAGTGATCATATGAGGCCAGCTGCCCGAAGGAACACTATTGCTTGGTAGAAATGCAGGAGCAATATCCTGCCACGTCGCACCCCCATCAATTGATTGCGCAATGCCAATCACACGATCTTGACCAGTTGAGGAAGCAGCTGCAGCGCTTATTTTCGAACAATCACTATTTAGTGCATGCTCATGCGCTAGATACAATGCACCATCAGCGGTTTCAGCTATAGACGGCACCCCTTCACGAGAAAATCCATTTCGCAAGACAATCTGCACCGGACCCCACGTTTTACCTCCATCTGCGGATTCTGCCATCACGATATCTTGGCCTTTCAGTACCCCAGGAACATGATTCGTACACACAACTGCATCGTCACGTTCCTTTGCATAGTACACCTGAATCTTACCAGGGCGTAACTTTGGCTGTAGCATGAAGGATTCCCAGATACCGACCGGAAGAACTTGGGACGGAACTAGATCAATTTGAGAAAGATATGACCATGTATTCCCTAAATCATCGCTATACATTGTCTCGAGTGAATGTCCTACGTTTTGCCTCCATTTATGGTACGCTGCCAAAATGCGGCCAGGATGTAACGGGTCTGTAGCTGAACTCAGTATATTCATACTTTCACCATTCAAATTGAGCGGTTGTACCGAGAATGTTTTATCGAAATTAGGTTTCGAAAGGGTCCACGTTTTGCCATTGTCGTTACTACGTTCAATCCAGAATTGACTAGCGCCAGTAGAAGTGCCAACCAAAGGTTGCGAACTTCGCAACATGAGTAATGTTTGGTCGGGCAGCGTTACTACCGCGTCATTTTTATCTTTTTGTGTACTAAGCGTTGTCTGGTTTGGTTGATCATCACTACAAGATGACCGCGTATAATTTGCATCACCACTCAGCACACCGCTCGTACACGTACGCACCTGTTTGATTGAATCACACGTGCCGCCGAGTGGAGCAACGAAACTACTATAGGCGGTCACCGACTTCCCCGGCTCTACGACCGTATCTCCAAACGCACAGGAAATTCGTGCACCAGACAAACGATTTTGCCCCTCAATTGAACGGCAGGTAGCACCTTTACAGGTCGAAAGGTCACTCGTCCAGGTACGGAGTCGAGTAAGCAAATCAGGCCCAGCAGTTTTTGCGATATTCACCAACTGTTGCGGGTCATTCGTATTATCGTACAATTCTTCCTCATCATTTTTTACATAGTGCACATAGGTAAAACGTGGGGTACGAACGCCACTATATTTTGTCACATATTCACCACCCGAAATTGGAGCATCCTGAGTTTCAGTATCTCGTGGCTCAGCAGTAGCACTTGCAAGGGTCTTAATCTGTGTAGCATTTGCTGGGTCAGCATGTTCAATTAAGAGTGCATATCGTGGCGATGACGATGCACCGAGCAATACCCCTTTAAAAGAGCGCCCATCAACCGAATCAGGAACAGTCAAGCCGGCCAAACTCGCAAAAGTTGGTGCAATGTCAACGTTTGCCGTCAACTGAGTCGCTACACTTCCCTCTGGTACCTTTGGTCCACGGATAATAAGTGGGATATGGAGATCAGTATCAAATTCAGTCAGTTTACCGCCAGTAAGCCTGTGCTCTCCCAAATGGAAACCATTATCTGAGGTAAAAACAATATAGGTATTGTCGAGCTGCCCGTTTTTACTCAACGTATCAATGAGTGTACTTACCATATCTTCTACCGCGTACATCGAAATAAGTCGCTTATGATAGTTCGTGTTCATAATGGACTCATTTGCCGAACTAAGTAGCCCGGCATTATCTTTCAGCCACGACGGCTTATCAGATACATCAGCCTCATTGAACGACAAGGGTTTTACATACGGATGGGCCGCGAGCCACGTTTTATCAGTTAACAGATTCTCATAGCGTGGCGCTGGAGTGGCTGGACCGTGTGGAGTATATGGAGCCAGATAGAGGAAAAACGATTTACCAGCCTGACCACTTCGAGTCATAAAGTCTTTTGCCTTGTTACTCAGTACGTTAATCATAAAGTTACTTTGACGCTCTGCCAAAGTCGATGATGCATAGCGTAGCGGGCAAATTGCCCCACTTCCCTTGTTCTTGCAATATGCCAAGTAATGCTCTTCGGGGGTGCCATTCACATTAAGTGTGTAGTTGTACTGACTGTAGGGATTACCATCAATTGGGACCGCCCATTCGCTCCAGCCAGCAGGCACACTAAACGGAATGCCCGCATCAGCACTATACCCATTCAAGTATTTACCCATGAGGGCCGTACGATAGCCAGCATTTTGCAACCAGACTGCCATCGTTTTGCTCTCGTCTCCATTTTTATTGAAGGCAGTAAGAGCACCGTTAGTCCCATCTGCATTAACGGCATCATTCGTAAAAACACCATTATTGTGCGCGTACTGACCACAAAGTGTCGCGGCACGAGACGGACAACAGAGCGAGAGACTAGTGTAATGATTTTCAAATGTCATACCTTTGTCTGCCATAAGGGCCTTTAGTTTCGGTAATTGACTGAGCATCCCTACATCGAGGTCGTCAGTGAGCACAAAAACGATATTTGGTTTCTTTGCGGCTATGGCGACAGGATCAACACAGTTATTAACAAAGACTGCTACCCCCACTTTATTCGCACCTATGTTAGGCATGGCACTATTTGAAATATTTACTTCAGCATTCGGCTTTAAGGGAGAAGAAGTGCTAGATATATTTGTATTTGCGAGAGTAAAAGACACAACTTTGTAATGACCATCACTGGAATAAGTATCGAGCCTAGTGCGATTATTTTGATACTGTTCTGGGGTAAAATAGCCTACTACGCCGGACCGAGACGGGGCGCCTTTAACAGGAATGGTCCATGTTGCGTGTTGTAAGATGACTGAAAATGGCAGTTCATCAGTCGAGGTACCGATCGAGAAACCGACCGCAAATTGATCACTCGTACTACCTGACACTGTGGTGGTAGCAGTTTTTGTGACACCGTTTACATGTGACACGAATGAAATCTGACAGGTCCGGGGCGGCAAAATCGATGTCGCCGGAACAGTGACAGTCGCTGCCAATTCTTGATGTTGTCCATCAAGCAGAGCACTCAGCTGTAATAACAGCCCTTGGAGTTGCGTACCAAGAACAGCGAGTGACGGTGCATTGTATGCAGAAGCAACACTTGTAAAAGTAAACATACACAAAAGCAGCGCTGCCGGTACAAAGCGATATATTTTCATACATTGATTATACCGCAACTATTGACACACAGCCTGTGTATACCAAAACAAAAAACACCCCTGGTAGGGTGCTTTTTTGAATGTTACGGTATCGCTTTTACGTGATTAATTTTCTGGAAGTCGTTCAAGTTCTGATAATTTCCTTGTGGGTCACCATTCCACTGTCGATACTGATACGTACCAACTGGATAGGATAGATGTTGTACCGTACTCGATGCATACACCGGCACCATAAACCAAGGTGCGCCGTCAGTAACTGAACCAACACCACCTTGCATAAAACCAAACGTCACTCCGTTAACGTTATATTTTTTATTTTTGAATTCCGCATCAGCTTTCAATAGATAATTTTCAATAGTCCACGACCGTGACTTGAAAAAATCACTCCATTCAGCAAATGGCACAGTATCAGTCGCTGCCATCCCCATATACTCGGCCACTGTTGTAGTAGCGGTATATTTTTGTTGCCCTATTTGTCTTACAACTGTTGATGTTGTTCCATTGCGCCATCGGTAACTTTTTGTAGCTGTGGCATTTTTTATGTATTTATCCAAGAATGATAAACCGGCGGGAGAGAGTGAGTGATTATCATTGTCGATAAGGTAGTCGTCAAGATGCCGACCTTGCTCGTACACATACGAATATTCTGTATCAGTAATTGGTTTAGTTACATGTTTTGTCACAAAATCGAGACTACGGGTAATATCTCCGACTGAATACCCGTGGGTGTGAATATCTACGCCATCGATGTAACTGGTATTATTTGCAAAATCGAGCAAATCAACGACTGCTGGTATATTTTGAGTACTTGTACCATAGAGGCGTGTGAAGGCACCGAGATAGAGTTTGTGCTTGCTTCGTGCTTCTGGACTAGCTGGCAGATTTTTCTCCTTATTTACCATATAGGTATTTATATGGTCGACCACCCGTTTGTAGAACGTGGCAATTGGTGCACTTTCTAATACGGTAGTAGCTGTTTGCTTTTTGAATAAATCTTCATTCATGGTATTCAAGAATGGTTCATTCCCAACAACAATAATATCAGCATACGGAAGCAATGTAGGGAGAAATATAGTATCCAAATATTTGAATAATGCAATTTCTGCAGGTGATGATGCTGCGGGGATTCTCAGGTTATAAGCTGCAAAGTCCCACTCAATATTTATCATTCCTTTTTTTCCATTTTTGTGCGCAGCGATAAATTTATTCCAATCCGAATAGTCATATCGGCCTAAAGAAGTGGTAGTGGACTTTAAAAAAGTTTCCCAACTTGTGGTATCCGGTCGATTCCCCGGTTGACGTGGGCCAATATAATACGGCAAGAAATTTGCAATCACACGCACCCACTCTGCACCAGCTTTATTCATTAGATCTATATCAAGATTTTCCGGATGACCGTTCATGTTAATACCAGTAAATCGTTCTAGGGTGGAACAGGTATTTACGTTATAGTCGACACTACCATCAAGCACACCATCAGTACAAGTACGTATCTGTTTGATTGCTTCACATGACTGACCTTTCTCAACGGTACGACTCTTGTAAAGGGTGACTTTTTCTCCGTTATTTATCTGTTGACCGCCAATAAAACACGATTTACCGCCTAACGCTCCTTTCACACCACTTAGGCGATTCTCTGCCTCAATCTTTCTACATTGTTCACCTTTACAACCAGCCAAGTCCGCAGTCCATTTACGGAGAAGCGCCATAAAAGTTGCCCCTGCCCCATCAGCTACGTTTGTTAGCTGCTCTGGATCATTCACATTGTCGTAAAGCTCTTCTTCACCGAGGGGAAATTTCGGTGAGGTAGCGTAGTGTACATAGGTATATTGTGGCGTTCGGATTCCACGATACTCACCCACCAGCTCAGCTTTTTGGAGCGGTGCACTTTGTGTTGCCGTATCACGACGTTCATCTGTATTTGCTGACAACTTTTGAAGACTTTCTTTAGTTGGTGCTTTTGCATGTTCAATCAGCAAGGCGTTACGAGGGACAGACGTGCCGCCAAGCAGTGTCTCCTTGAAGGAACGCCCATCAACCGAAGCAGGAATCTTAACATTAGCCAAACTCAAAAATGTTGGCGTGATATCAACATTCGCTACGAGCTGTGTTGATTTAGATCCTGCTGGCACATTAGGTCCGCGAATAATGAGCGGGACACGAAGGTCGGTATCAAATTCAGTTAGCTTACCTTGCTCCAGGCGATGTTGACCGAGATGAAAACCATTGTCAGACATAAATACAATATACGTATTATCAAGTTGACCATTTTTATCGAGCGTCGCAATTAAATCAGAGAGCATGTCTTCAACTGCATACATTGAAATAACACGTTTATGATACAAATCTGTAATTTCTGAAATAGAACCAGGGGTGAGCAAAGTGTTAGTAAACGGTTTCAGCCATGTTGGTTTATCAGTGATATCAGCTTCATTAAACGAAGCTGATTTTGGTAAAGGGTGACTTGCCAGCCAAGACGCGTCAGTAATAAGCTTCTCATCTTTTGGAGCTGGTGTTGCAGGGTCATGCGGAGCGTAAGGCGCCAAGTAGAGGAAGAACGGTGTTCCATCTTTACTACTGCGAGTGATGAGATCGGTCGCTTTCTTCTCAAGGACGTTCATCATAAAGTGTTCTTGACGATCAGCAAATGTGGAGGTATTCGCAGCGCCTGGAACCTCACAGTTAGGGCCCTTCCCTTGCGAGGTACAATATGGCAGGTAATGTTTCTCACGAACACCATTTGCATTTAAGGTGTAATTATATTGACTATAGGGATTACCATCAAACGGTACCGCCCACTCACTCCACCCCGGAGGGAGCGCGGTTCCTACCCCCTTGTCAGAATCGTACCCATTCAAGTATTTACCCATAAGTGCTGTTCGGTAACCAGCATTTTGGAGCCAAACAGCCATTGTGTTTTTATCATCACCCGCTTTCAAAAAAGCAGTGAGCGCACCATTGGTACCGTCAGTGTTTGTAGCATCATTTGTAAATACACCGTTGTTGTGTGCATACTGACCACACAGTGTCGCAGCTCGAGATGGACAACAGAGCGAGAGACTCACAAAACTATTATCAAAGGTCATACCTTTATCTGCCATAAGAGCCTTCAGTTTCGGTAACTGTGTCATTGTCTGCATGTCGAGATCATCAGCAAGTACGTACAGGATATTTGGTTTTTTTGTGTTCTGTACCGGTGGTGGCACTACTTCCGCAGTACAATTCATTACATTAGCCCGCACGGTTGCTTTTCCCGCTTGAATGTCAGGACTTATTGCATCGTTTGTCACCAACCCTTCAGCATACGGTGCTGCTGCTGAAAATGTCGTACTCGAATTTGGATTATTAACATTATCCAAAGGTATACTCAGCACCTTATAATGTGGATCAAGTGCATAGGCAGCAAGTGTTGCTTTAGCACCAGTGTAGGCTGCCGGAGTAAAGTATTCAGCGGTTGCAGTAGTACTACCCTTACCCCAGGTTTGTGATTGCACAATCACACCAAACGGCAGATCTCGGCTACTAGTACCGATAGAAAGCCCAATTGCAAATTGATCAGTAATTGCACCAGACATAGTGGTGGTAGCGTATTTCTCCACACCATTAATTCGGGTGTAAATATTTACCTGGCAGGTACGTGGTGTCGCGACCGGAGTGACTGTTGTAGCAGCGGTTAGTGTAGCTGATTGAACGCCAAGGAGCGCATGCAGTTGTAGCAACAATCCTTGTAGCTGTGTACTCAGTGCAGCGAGTGACGGAGCACTGTAGGCCGAGGCAATATTGGTAAAGGTAAAGATACACAGAAGCAGCGCTACTGGGACAAAGCGATATATTTTCATAGTTACATTATAGCGTTATATCATTTCAACATATGAGTTATGCACAAAAAACACCCTTGCCTGGGTGTTTTTTGTGGTGTAGAAATACACACTCGTTTATATTTCCCCACCAACCTCGACAGCTTCTCTGCGAAATCTTTGCGATTTGTGCGAAATGGTCAAATACGATCGAACATAGAAGGACAGAACCGCACATAAACTGAGGAGTACGAGGCTAACCGACAAGACACTGTGTTTGTTCCCTTCAAAATAGCAGTTTAATTCTATAATGTGCTGCTTCTGTTTTTGTATACTATAAGGTAAACCTCAATTATTCTACAACAATATTTGGTGGTGTCGTTCCTGTAAAAAAGGTATTGATGTTTTGCGCAACCATTTGGGCCATATGATCCCGAGTTTCAGTGGTTGCTGAGGCAATATGAGGTGTAACGACGACGTTTTCAAGCGCCAGGAGTACCGGAGATATTGCCGGTTCAGCTTCAAACACATCAAGAGCAGCCCCACGAATGACTCCGTTTTGTAACGCCGAAATTAAGGCCGCCTCATCAATAATTGGACCACGTGCAGTATTAATCAAATACGCCGATGGCTTCATGAGAGCCAATCGCTCAGCATTAATGAGATGTTGCGTTGACGGCAACAGCGGTACATGAATTGACACCACATCCGCTTCAGCAAGCAATGTCTCAAGTGTTGGGTGAAACGTACAAGGAATCGTGGACTCGAGTACAGTTGATGGCTTTGCATCATGGTACACAATATTCATCCCCAGCCCTTTATGTGCAGCGAGTGCAACGTCAAAACCAATCCGACCAGCACCAACAATCCCAAGCGTCTTGCCACGCACATCAGAACCAAGCAATAGCTCTGGCGCCCAGCCTTCAAATTTTCCCGCTCGAGTAAAACGTTCGGCTTCGGGGATACGCTTTACGAGGGCGAACATCATTGCAATGGTAAATTCAGCCACAGAACTTGTGAGGATTCCAGGTGTATTCGTGACTACTACATTACGAGACAACATATCAGGGAGCGAAATATTGTTATATCCAACGGCGTAATTAGAAACAATACGAACACTGGGTGCAACCTCGAGTACTGAATGATCAATCGTATCAGTAAGCAAACTTACAATAGCTTCATACGGACGAGTAGCCACAGCAGCAAGCAACTCATCATGAGTGAGAGCTCCTTCCTTTTCACTTACGACCAGTTCATGACCAGCAGCACGAAGTGCAGTAAGCCCCGCTTCAGGAATCCGTCGAGTTACGTAAATCAGCGCCATATAAAACGAAATTAGTTTCTAAATACTCGCAAATTGTAGCACGTAACTTTATGGTGCTGATACGATATGAGGCACAAAGGTAATGGAATTTCGAATCAACGCAAATGTCTTTTCAAGTGAGGCTCGATCAAATGCTCGTACGGTACCTGAAGCATAATTTTCCAGAACGCCATAATGAACAAATGAACGCACTGCTAAACAAGGTTGAGAACCAGGCAACGCATAGACCGACTCCTCATATCGATTCCCTGCTGCTGCATCAGTTGATGAAGCAAAAGAATAGGTAATGTCGTTTTCAGTTATCATAGTTGATGAAGCATGTGTTCCCTTCGCCAAGAAGTCACTCGCATCACACTCCGGAGTTGATGTTGCTGTTGATGTACCTAGGTGCTCAACACTGATATAAGAATCAGCCGAGAGATTTGTACCGGTGGCCATACTCGCTGGAATTACAAATTTTATACCAGCAATTTCTTTCTTTGGTCCGAGACCGCTATAGGTGTATGTCGCATTTGTACCAAAATCAGTTTGATACCGGAGCGTAAAACCAACGAGACCGTCGTGGTAGATTTGCGACAATCCACCGGGATTATCTTTGACGACAATACAGTTGGTATACACACTCTCTTTGCCGTTCTGTAGTACGAGCGCACCAGACCCTTTACTCCAAAAAACCAAAGATTCATCCACGGCACTGTATCGAGCACCATCTGCCGAAATCGATTGTGGCAGTACTACAGCGGGGGCTGTATCGAGCACTAGTGACACTTGCCCCGTAGGTGTGGGTGGAGCGTCAGGAGTTGGAGCAACAGGTGCTGGTACATTCGTTTCCATAAATACAGCTTTGACTGTTCGGTCGGCATCACAAGAATACAAGGCTTCTGCTACCACTTTTGGTGGTGTCGTAGTTGCCACAGGCGTCACGACAACAGGAACAGGAGCAGGCTTATTCATCATTAGCCAAATTGATGCTCCAGCTGCTGTCACCACCACAATCCCAATCACCCACCCTACAAATCGAAGTATTGTCATAGGTGTTCATTATATACCTCTTTTACTAGTCCGCGAATATACAACCCACTCAACCACGTTTTAGCGAAAAAGAAATAGATACGCCATCATCGGAACTACCCACGTGAGCCAGTCAGAGATACCTTTGACCATAGGTTGTGCATAGTATTTTGGGTGATAGTAAAACTCTTGGGCAAATAGTGCGAGGATGGCACTGCCCATAAGCACATACAGTGCAACATCACTATTTAAAAACTGATGTGAAAGTACGGTCATGAGTACAATAAACACCAGAGCGCCCAAGAAATGAAACACTTCGCGATACATGGTGAGCATAAACCCTAAATGGTGGGGACCAAATTTCTCCCAAGCTTGATCAACTGCGTGCTCATAGGCCGCCCGGCCGCGCACAAATTGACCCTCTATCTCTACACGAAACGGATACATACGGTCTGGAAAAGTTTTTCCAAATAAATAAAAAGCGGTGATTTTTTCTTTCATAACGACAATGGCGCTAGACGTACCCACAGTATATCAGACGCCGGACCACCATAAGAAATACACTGCAATTCACAAAACATACCGGCCACATTCCGAGGTAACCAAAAAAATAGACCCACCTGTGCAAACAGGAAGGGTCTACCGTACTCATACTTGCGTTGTATCTGTGTCGTCTTCGCCCATTTCACGGTCAAAGCGATCGGTCACCTGCCCTCCAGCTTTTTTACGCCGGGACAATAGGAACAAGAAGACGCAGAAAATTATCGCACACGACACTGCCAGACAAAAGTTTCCATACCCTGTAAGCATCATCACCCTCCAAAGATCAGAACTTTATAGTACGCCGTAACTACATAAAAAGTCAAGCGCATACCTCAATTTAAAAAATAAATCTGCCCAGAAATTTTCTGGACAGACTCGAATTGCTTGGCGGAAACGACCACCATTACTTCACATCATCGTCTTTGTTTGAATGTTTCAATGAAGGAAGTACTACTCCCCACACGTACATCCCCAAAACCAGCGCGACGAATATAACTGGTGGCCACCACGACAGTTGCATACTTCATCCTTCTCTCTCTGTGTACTCATTGCTATTCTGACAAAAATTTCAGGGATGTCAATAAAAGAACCCGCCCATTTCTGGACAGGCTCAAGATGAAACTTTCATCTAATGTTCATGATCTCGACCATCACTTACGCTGATTGAAGAACCAGACATCGAAGCGCTCATACCCAGTCCAGCACTGGAAGCACACGCGAGTCCAGGCTTTTCAGCATCAGCACGTGCAGTTGCCAGTCGCTCCATTTCTGCAGTATAGACTGCCAGGTCAACAATCTTGTCGTCATCCACAACCTGATCTGAGTGTGACAGCCCAGACATGCCTTTTGAGCGAGCTATTTCATTGGGCGTCTTGATGTTCGACATCAAAACCGCCAGGGTTACAAAGATAAACGTCCACGGCCCCAACAGAACAAGTACCACGTACAGATTTTCAAGGTACATTATAAGAACTCCTCTATGTATTCAAAATTATAATACAACTTTTTAAAACAATGTCAATATATCTTTGTGACAGAAGAAGCCCCGCACAGTTGCGCGGTACAGTCTTAACTGAATAATTAGCACTGTCATACGGTCAAATAAACGAATGACATTTACCTATTGTATCCACATACTATGAAGATACGACGAATACAGATTACAAAGCTTTACGGTTCAAATCATTAAGAGAGACAACGCACAGGATTGATCGTTACGTACCTAACGTATCAAATTTTCTAATAAAAAAACGCACCGCTTCTTTATGTCGAATATACACCAGGTATGTAAACGACCCCACACCTATTCCCAGTAGTGCACCCACCACAATATCAAACGGCCAATGTACACCAACATAGACACGGGAAAAACCCATAATGATACTCATAACAAATAAACTAGTACCTAATTTTTTATTAAAATGATACGTTGTCATCGTCAGTGCAAAAAAGAATAACGCGTGCCCAGACGGAAATGACTGCAAGTCTTCACCTTTAGCGGCCGAAACCAGTGGTGCAAAATGTAAATATATAAAAGGCCTCGGTTCAGCAATAAAAAGTAATATGACTGATTTAACTATGTACCGTGCACTTAGGGCTGATATCGTTGCCATCACCACCATGTCACGATTTTCAAATCGATTGCGAGAACGCAAAACCAACACAAGAAACCATAATCCAATCACATACTGTATATACTCAGCAAAAAATAGTGCCACGCAGTCAAGCAATATGAAGTGCCCCACAAATTGATGAATGACACTAAACGTCCACAGGTTAAACGAAGAAAAAAGTACCATACTATACAGCTAACTAGTATAACAGTCGGCCCGCCTAATTGCTGAAGATGTGGCAGAAAACATTGACAAATCACATTTTTGTGTAACAATACATTCAGACTGAATAGAAAGGACACCCCATGCTCTTTGGCAGAAAGAATATCGACTCTGATGAAGCCGCACGTGACGCAGAGTGGCGAATAAAAGCGCTGCTGTGGTTCACCCTCAGCATTGTCATTGCCGTCATGACCCCTCACCTCGCTCAACTCTGGATTGATAACAGGTGGGCAACGGTTTCGAGCCGCATGTTGACCATTTCGATTCACGACTGGATTGAGGTGTACACCATCTCAGGCCTTGTGAGTCTCGTCGGCTTCGAGTTGTGGCACCACCAACTGCACTTCAAGCAGACACATACTCCGCCAGAGTTCATGCTAGAAATGCTGGCAGAATTAGCGGCAAAGGCGGGGGTCAAGACCCCGCGCCTCAGTTATAATCCCAAAGAACGGTTTCGGGCAGCCACCACGAGCAGCCTCTTGTTTGGAAACGTTGTCATTTGGCAAGGCAAGCCCGACCACTTTTCACAGGGAGAAATCTATGCGATTTTCGCCCACGAGATAGCCCATCTGGCCATGCACGACACCCATCTCAGCCTCTTTAAGCATGTGGTTGGTGGCGGACTGCGTTTGCTGGCTCTGTTGCAGTGTATCATTATGATTCTGGCACTCGCTGTCTGTTTCATCAGCTTGTTTCCTTGGTGGCTCAGTTCATTTTTGCTAGTGTTCCCAATTTGCTACGCGTTTGTGAGCAGATCGGAAGATTCCATCATTGGCGCCTGTGTCGCAAGCATCTTGCTCCTCGCCAGTCTGATGTCTCCGGACATTACCGCACCAATGGTATTCGCATTCACTACTTCACTCGTTGGTACAATACTTGCCGTGCTCGCCTCACAGGCCTACTCACGGGTGACGGAATACCGAGCAGATGCTGTAGCCATTGATGTGGCAGGGCCGGAATATGCCGATGACTTGGCACGTGCCCTCGACAAACTGCATCGTCTTATCCTCGATACCCCCGAAAAGCAGAAACGCTACCGGACTGCT
>JANPGF010000086.1:0-17386 GCA_031423775.1 Candidatus Kaiserbacteria bacterium
ACACACACATACACACATACCGTTGTGTGTGTATTGAACTGATACTAAATCATTTCTATTTCTATAACAACTGGTACGTTATTCAGCAGTTGCCAACTTCGCTGCCTTCTTCTCTTCTTTTTTGACCTGTTTTAAGTCAGAGAGAAGCTCGAGGGCATGGGTGGCCGGATCAACGTTTGGATAGACCTTGGCAATCTTGCCATCAGGAGCAATCAAATACGTAATACGATTGGTGCCCCGAACGGTTTTCCCGTACATTTGCTTCTCAACAGCAGCACCATACTTGCCCATCATTTCCATAGTTGGGTCAGACAACAGAGTGAACGGCAAACTGTATTTCTCGACAAATTTCTTGTGAGACTTTACAGTGTCTTTACTTACTCCCATTACAGTCACTCCCATTCGTTTGAAATCTTTGTAGATGTCGGTAATCGTGCAGGCTTCTTTGGTACATCCAGGAGTATCATCTTTTGGATAGAAATATAATACCACCCATTTGCCCACATACTGTTTTAATTTCTGCTCAGTATTGTCTTGGTCCATGAGGGCAAACAGCGGGGCTTTGCGTCCGATTTTTAACATATGAAAATAAATTATACTGCTATGGACACCAGTATATCACTTCTTGTAAAACTGGGTAAAAGAAAGCCCCGCGTGTAAAACACGCGGGGCGAGAAACTTCATGTTGGAGGTGTGAGCAATCGAACCATCCGCAAAATCTCTTCTGCAGGCGGCAATTGTGCAAACAAGTTGTCGCGACTGACGCGCAAGACCTCGATTTCGTCGAGCAGGCTTTTGACAGCCATCTTCTTGGCCGCAATTTCCTCGTCACACGAGACCAAGCGCTTTTGCACACCTTCTGCATCGGCCAACTTTGCCATTTGCACCTGCATACTCGCCCGGAGAGCAGCAATATCGGGCAGAGAGCCTGCGAATGCCGCAGGCGTAACGACCGGCCGTATCTTTGGAGCGAGGATCGGCAGGGTAAACTCTCCCCTCTTTTCAGGCGGAGGAGTAATGATAACTGTCGGTGTAACCGTTTCCTTGACCGGACGCGACGGTATGGCAAACCGCCGCGCAAAGTCAACGTTCGACTCCCTTACATGTTTATGCGCCTTTGGTCCAAGGGTGAATTCGGCCGGAACGGTATCGAGCCGACGGACCCACCCCTCGTCCGACCAAGCCGTCCACACCCGTCCAATGGCAGCCGGCGCTAACTCAGGATCAATCAAGTCACGAAACAACTGTGTCATCGTGGCTGACGAAAGCTGGGTGAGTCTGCCGAGCTGCATTCGCTCGACCATAGCATCCATAATGACAATAGCACTCGCTTTGTCTTCATAGAATGACGGGGCACTTTTCTTCATATCGATCACCCGACCAGCTTTAGTTTCAGAGGCAGGAGATTTCGTAACAGGACTGACCGACTCGGCAAATTGCGCTATATCAAACTCTTCCGGACTGTCGGGAATGAGGGCGAACTTATACCAGACTTGATCAGCCGGTGCTCGGAAATAGAAACCGAGCCCCTTCATAGTCCCTTGGAGCGCACACCAGTGGATACCATCACGTTGATACAGAGGCTGTTGCACCTCCATTGAGCGTTTGATGGTGAAGATATTCTCTCCACAACCAAAGTGACGTAGTTCGGCTTCAAGCGCTTCAGACAGCGCTTGCATCGGGAGATGGGTAGTATCGAATCTGTAGTGCAACAACACGGGTTCCCCATTTCCTAAAGTGAGCTCGTGCATAGTGACCGTAGCATGAGGGACCGACTCGACCGATTCCTCGGCCGGAGCCGGAACAGCAGTAAAGAGTTGCGCCATTGCCACATGAGGACGCATCATCGCTTCAGTCATTGCAGCCGCTACGCTGCCACCAGTCTGAACCAAATGAAGCACCGTTTGCTGCGCCTCAGCAAACGCATCTTGTCGTGACGCTGGTTTTGCCTTCTTCGGTTCTTCTTCCTCGAGAACAGTCGTTAGTTTTGCCAGCGTCTCTATTGCCATCTCTTCACTTGCTAAAGGAATGCCGTAGGCAAACTGGGTGTCATTTTCAGCGGGTTGCCATCTGACATAGACACTGTTTCGCGACACTCCACCAAGGTTAAGACCCTTTTGATTGGGACTGCCGTATTTACCACCATCATCAATCAACTGGAAATCACCCGCAAGACCGATTTTACGGAATAGTCTATCCAAGATTTCTTCGAGCTGTGTTAGTTCGGTCGACTTGTGAGGATTGCCAGAAACTGGTCTCGGCCGCACAAAGGTTATCTTTGCAGTTGATCCGTTTTGCGGATCAATCCACCGCGGTCGAATTGTTTCATTTTTACCTTTACTTGCTTTTACCACTTGGTATCTCCTCTCTAGGATAATATCTCCAGGTCGCTTTTTCAAAAAACTACCTATCTAATAAAAACCATACCACAAATAAACGACACCATCAATGACATTGCTCCATTTACTTTTTACTCTACCGTGACACTTTTTGCTAAATTTCGAGGCTGATCAACATCCAGTCCGCGAGCAATACCAATATAGTACGCAAAAAGCTGAAGGGGAATCAAGGTCACAACTGGTTGCAGAATTGGGTGGACTTTTGGCATATAGATAACATCATCAGCAATTGATTCAGCACCTGCCACGCCTTCTGTAGTCAGTAAAATCACCGGCGCTCGTCTAGCCCGCACCTCTGCAATATTTGAAACCATTTTTTCATACAAGGCATTTTCTGGTGCAATCGCAAAGACCGGAAATTCCGGAGACAAAAGTGCAATCGAACCATGTTTCAATTCCCCACCCGCATACGCTTCAGCATGGAGATAGGACACCTCTTTTAACTTAAGTGCACCTTCATACGCAAGTGGCGCATACGCACCCCGTCCGATATACATCATGTCATGTACATTCGCATATTTCTCTGCCAAAGTTTTGATGGCCGGAGCTGACGCAAGCATCGTCGCTAGAACTTCTGGGAGAGTCTCTAACTCACGTAAAATTTCCGCCGCCTCAGATTTACTCATGTCACGCATCTGCCCCAAAAGTACAGAGAGGAGTGCAAATACTGTTAGTTGTGAGATACAGGCCTTGGTTGACGCCACCGCAATTTCTGGACCAGCATGATTATAGACACCAGCAGTTGTCTCACGTGCGATTGACGAGCCGACGTTATTCACAATGCCGAGCGTTAGAACACCATCAGCTTTCGCCTGTTTTACTGCGGCCAAGGTATCAGCTGTTTCTCCTGATTGAGTAACAGCTAGTAGGGCTGTATGTGGTTCAGCAAAATGTCGTTTATATCGGTACTCACTCCCAATCTCATTTACAACAGGTATACCAGCGTACTCTTCGAGGAGTAGTGCGCCGACCTGTCCCGAGTAATACGCAGAACCGCAGCCGACAATTGTAAGTCGTTTTAGAGACGAGAGAGCTTCATGTACAGTTTCTAACCCTCCTAATTTCACACCAATACCTCCAGGAATAATGCGCCCACGTATGGTATTACGCACAACATCTGGCGCCTCAAATATTTCCTTCAACATAAAGTGTTCATAGCCACTCTTCTGCACGATACTTGCATCCATTGTCAGTGTCTCAGCCAATTTCTGCTGTGTTTCACCACCCTGATTAGTAATCGTATATCCGGCTCGGGTCACCACGGCGAGTTCTCCATCTTCCAAATACACAACACTACGAGTATGGACGAGGAGGGCAGATGGATCTGACGAGACAAAATATTCACCATTCCCTACCCCAAGCACAATGGGACTACCCATGCGCGCAACCACGAGCGTGTCTGGTTCGTCATGACTCATCACTACAAGCCCATATGTCCCCCGTACGCGGGTAAGCGCACTTCGTACTGCTGCTGCAATATCACCCTGATACAACGAACCAACGAGTTGTGCAAGAACTTCTGTATCGGTTTCAGACGCAAACACCACACCCCCTGCAATCAATTCACTTTTTAATTCCTGCCAATTCTCGATAATCCCATTGTGCACCAGCCAAATTTTCTGTGTTGTATCGGTGTGTGGATGGGCGTTGGCGACACTTGGCACCCCATGCGTCGCCCAGCGGGTGTGGGCAATACCAGCAGTACCAACCAGAGGTTTTGTAGTGAGTTCCTGTTCGAGCATAATAACCTTCCCCACTGCCTTTGCACTCCCTGACCCCGCCACATACACCCCCGCCGAGTCATACCCCCGATACTCAAGCTGTCGCAACCCACCAAGCAGAATATCACTCGCCTGCCGCTCACCAATGTAGCCAAAGATTCCGCACATAAAGATATAAATTAATGTATAGCGTGTATGCTATATAATACTAAGGCTGAGTTATAAAAGTTATTACATAGGAAAATTGTACATATTCTGTATAATTACACCATGTCTTTTGGAAATCCTGCTGAAGCAGCAGCATACAACCTCGATCGCCGTAATCGCGGTGACAACATCGAAGCAACAGCAAAATTACTTCTGCCAATGCATGCGCGATGTGCTGAGCAACTGCAGAGAATTGCTATTAAGCCTGAGGAATTCAGTGATCTGTATGCACCTGAATCGATACAGAGAGATAACGATTATGTCGCAAGACGAAAGCGTGAATTTGAAGCGGGCCGCAACGAAAAAGCCGGTTCTCACGGAGAACTCACTATGGGTGAAGTAAAACAGTTGTCAGAAATCCTTGAATACCAGATTATTAAGGGAATTAACGTAGACGGGTGGATTCCGTTTGTCAAAGCAATGAAAACTGCCGACGCTGATGATATTGGACGGGGAGTTGATGCTGTAATGGAATTTTCAAAAGATGCTGTTTCTGGACAAGCCGGCCTTAGTATTGATGTATCTTTTTCACATGACTTACGGAGTAAATTCACGCGCATTAAAAATGACATCGATCAGTTCGATAATGAAACAAACCGTCTTGCTGTTATCAAGTACTTTAAATCAGCACAAAGTGGTTTCCGGGGTGAACTCAGTGGGATCCCACGAGTTGTGGTCGCGCTTGATTTGGGCGTAATGGAAGATATGGCACGCAGTAAAAATATGAAAGATCATCTCGCTAAACATATTGTTATTTCTGAAATCACTCACCAACTTACCACTTTTCGTGCCTACGCAAAAAAGGCAAATCCGCTTTGTTTGCCACCGCTCGATCGTACCTTGAAATTTATGAATGTCATCCAGACTCATTTGGGAACACAGCAAACATTAGAAGAATCGGAGTACATCAAAAACCGAAAAGTAAATGATGCAATTGCCAGAAATCTTGAGATGTTTAAATAGATTTTCCATTCTCCTACCTAAGGTTTAAATTGCAATTATTTATCTGTTCAGTATACTGTCTACCAATGCGCGATTAGCTCAGCTGGTAGAGCGCCTGCATGACATGCAGTAGGTCACAGGTTCGAGCCCTGTATTGCGCACAAACAAAGAAATCCCTCCGGGGATTTTTTGTTTGTGCGCAATAAGGACAGTCTGGGAGACTGTCCGGCAGGGCTTCGCACCACAAGGGTATTTCCATTTTTATAGTCGTTTCACTTCTTAAAAATTAGGTCAAGCCCGATTGAGCTAGATTTGAAGCGAAGCGCAACAATCTGGCCAATTGGGGTACTGGTCGTGTAACGACCGAGATCCCTGTATTACCTTCCAAAGTTATAGTTAGTGACTGGTGACCACTACAAATCCTTCCGGGGATTTTTTGTTTGTGCGCAATAAGAAACATGCCTGCGCATGTTTCGTCTGAGCTCGAACGGCGGAGCGTTGTTAAAAATCCCTCCAAGGACTTTTAACCGCGAGCCGTGTCCCGCGGTCGTTATGAGCGTAGCGAATTACGAACCGTCAGGACGAGCCTTGCATCACACCTACTTCACAATCTCTCATCCCTTCCTGAACTATTGACAACGCACGAAAACAGTATTAAATATTGTCAGAACAGTTTCGGAGCAGTACGATGCAACATATACACAATCGGACTCAAGCTTTCACCGTACCCCATGATTCACTCATTAGTTCATGTTCGTTCGTACGACAAAGTGACACAAAAATTTCACTCGAGCTGCCAAAGCTCGATGGAATGCCTGAGCAATATATAGTTCCCTACCATATCCGAGAACACCGCCCGCTCCTCATACTTGATGGGGATATACCCACTGACGGTGTTGCTAATCAGGTTCGGCAACTGTGCGAACGTGTTATTGGTGAACTCGACAATTCACCCCATCACGCCCGCAAGCCACACGAATTTGAAATCCAGGTACGCAAACCACAATTTTTAAAACGTCGGTTTCTCATTATGCCTCAAGGCAAAGGAATCATGATTCACTACCGCCCCAAAACTGCAGCCCTGCGGTACTTGTTTTTTAATCTGAGACATGTGCCCGATACAGATGATGCATGGATGTTAGAAAACGAAAGCACAACCTTCTGATCCCGCCGCTCCAACCACAATTGTTTGGTTGGGGCGGTTTTCGATTTAATGGTATACTCCTGCCATATGAAAAGCGCACCCTTCAAAGACACTATCATCATCTATCACGCCGACTGCCCGGACGGATTTGGTGCAGCCTACGCTGCCTGGAAGAAATTTGGTGACACCGCCAGCTACATCCCCCGCCCAATGCCAGCACCTGTACCTGAAGGACTTCTAGACAAGGACCTCTTCATCATCGACTACAGTTACGACAAATCTACACTCGAACATTTAGTTGCAACAAATAAATCAGTGATAGTTATCGATCATCACCAGAGTGCCGAAGCAGCAGTGACTGCCTTCCCACAGAACATCTTTGATAAAAGTCATTCAGCGGCTGTCTTAGCTTGGCAGTATTTTCACCCGGATACTGAAGTGCCATCAGTACTACTCTATGTTGAAGATCACGACATCTGGAACCATGCTCTGCCTGAGCATGTCGAATTTAATGTCGCGCTGCACCAAATCCCTCGCACTTTTTCTAACTGGGATATACTGATTGAAAATCTCAAAGACGAAAACTTCCTCATCAACTTTATCGCCAAAGGTTCCCTCCTCGCAAAATTTGAAGCCGGTATCATAACCGATCTCGCCACCTTGAGAGAGCGGGTACTATTCGAAGGACACGAAGTCTGGGCCCTCAATTTCGGCGGCCATTACAAATCAATTCTCGGTAATATGTTGGCTGAAGAAAATGCAGCCATAGGCGGAACTGCTCTCGGTATTATTTACAATCACGCCAAAGGTAAAGTAAATATTTCTCTCCGCAGCAAAGGTGACATTGACGTCGCTGCTATAGCTGAAAAATTTGGTGGCGGTGGCCACAAAAACGCCGCCCGGATCCAAGTCAACAGTTTTACTGAGCTCCCATTTACATTCATATAAGTCTATTGACAATAGTGTATTTTAAATGTATTTTGTGATTTCGCTCGTGAAGGGTTCGGTCTAGAAACGTGGAGAGGATGAACGCGCTATGCCCTTTTGTGGCATCGCAAGAGAACTTTCCTTTGTCACGCCGCAATATGATTGCAGCACCGGAGCTTGGCGTAGTACGCTGTCAAAGAGACAGAACTAGCCATCCGTTCTCAGTCTAAAACCTTTCACGAGCAATCCCTATCCTGCGCTAGTCATTTAGACTTGGCGCAGTATTTTTATATGGTATAACTGGCACATGTTAATTCTTTCTATCGAAACCAGTTGTGACGAAACAGCGATCAGTCTGGTGCGAGTGACTGGTGATTTTCCGACGGCAAGTTACGAAATCCTCGGTAACGCCCTCTTTTCCCAAATCGACATTCATAAGGAATTCGGGGGTGTTTTCCCTGCAGTCGCAAAGCGTGAACACGCACTCAAACTCGTCCCAATGCTCAAGCAAGCTCTGACCGAAGCTGAGCTCCTCGAACCTACAACCAAAACCCTTGATAACACAACAAGGGAGAAGCTCACACTCGCACTGACTCGTGAGGATGGACTGGCACCACAATTGATTGATTTCCTCACACACTACGAGCTTCCTGAAATTGATTTAATTGCAGTGACGACTGGACCAGGACTAGCGCCAGCGCTGTGGGTTGGTATCAGTTTTGCAAAAGCACTCGCAGAAATTATTGATTGTCCGGTCGCACCAGTGAACCACATGGAAGGGCACGTACTTGCTTCACTCTTCGATGTTGAAATTGATAATGGACTCGCACCAATTGTCTTCCCAGCAATTGCCCTCCTCATTTCCGGCGGACACACTGAACTCGTTCTTATGCGCGATTGGATCAAATACGAAAAGATTGGCGAGACTCGTGACGATGCGGTTGGCGAAGCCTTTGATAAAGTCGCCCGACTAATGGGCATGGCATATCCGGGCGGACCCGAAATCGGCAAACGTGCTGCGATTGCCCGCACGGAAAACCTACTGCCATTCCGAGAACCCCTTCCCCGCCCAATGATTCATTCTGGTGATCTCGATTTTTCATTCTCTGGAATCAAAACTGCCGTTCGCTACAGTATCGGTGATACCGTTATGACCGACACCGAAAAAAATGCGCTCGCGCGCGACTTTGAAGATGCGGTGACTGATGTGCTCATAAAGAAAACAACAGCCGCAATTGACCAACATAGTGCATATACCCTCATCATCGGTGGCGGCGTAAGTGCGAATGACTACATCCGCCGTAGTTTTGAAACCCGCCTCCTCGAATCACACCCTGATGTCGAAATCTACTTACCACAACGTAAACTCTCGACCGACAACAGTATTATGATAGCGCTCGCCGGCCATGCCCACGCTACAACCGCACGAACAAGAGGTGCAATCACTCTCATGCAGGCTGAGAGTAATAGAAGTCTCTAATGGTTCAATCGATTGAACCATTAGAACTGAGTTTGCAGAAATGTAACAACGTGTTAGTTTATATATATGCATCGAAATAGTTTCTGGTATCAATTTTCATTTAGCAAGCGTAACTGCTGTCGTGAATTTTGTATCTAGATAACTACTACCCCTCTACAAAAACACCTCAGGTTTGCGCAAACCTGAGGTGTTTTTGTATCGAGATGAGCCATGAACAACGTTTCATTTCTCCCCTCGCTACACAAATCAGTGGAGCGAATCAAGAGAGGTGAACATGAGCAGCTTTGTACGCAAAGGAAATATGAATTGTTTCAAAGTTTCAAATCGGTACAATCAATACAGTAAACATATGACCCTACCAGAAATTCACTCGCGTGAGCTCGAGCTCCTGCATGCTGACTACTGGGAATTCATCAAAGTTATAACGAGAGTAGAGCCATATAACCCCGCATTTATTGCCGATCTCTAACCACAACGGACCCAGTTACTGGGTCCGTTTTTATGCGTCTGAAACAGTGAACATGATAGAATTACCGTATGACTAATAAACACTCACGACAAGGTTTATACGCTGTTATTTTTGTTCTTTTTATAATTGCCGGCATCAGTGGAGCGCTACTCTACCAAGATTCACTCACCCGTCTCATCTCACTTGCCAAGGGAACATCAACGGATATTGCCACAACGGATTCGGAAATGGTCGCCGCCACCTATACCGCACTCACTACCTACAAAAGTACCTCTACTATAACTGCCGTACCAATGACTGTCGTCATCACTCGGCCGGTACGCACCGTACCAAAAACAGTGTACGGCCAAGGATTGCTCAGCTTTTATTCCTCTGATGCCTTTGTCCATACGTCCACTTTTTTACAAACAGTTAAAGATTCAGGAGTAGGCGCCCTTAGGTGGCCAAGTGCCGGACACAGCAATGTACCGATTTTCCATTTCGACAATAATCACACTAATTATTTTGATGGCAAGTCAGGCTATCTCGACCCTGCAAAAACCGGTTACACCACTAAACAACCCGGCAATATCTGGGATCCGCTCTACACCGCCTCTGACGCTGGAAAACCAACTGAACAAGTCACCCTGCGTGGTTTTGTCGATACCCTGAAAACAACTAGTACGACACCAATGATGATCTTCACCTGGCGGTCTGGTGAACTCTGGCGCATTGTTAACGGACAACGGGTATCGTACCGTGACCCCGCACCGCGTAATTTAGACGGTACCGCCATGTCCGCCGCAGATGCTGCTAAACTAAATGCAGAAGACCAGCAGAAGCTTGAAAATAAATTGATGTTGAAAGAGTATTTTGCGAACGGTGGTCCAACCGGTTTGATTGCCCAAATCGGCGAAGAACTATGGAGCGGCTGGGAAGACGGACAGATTCCGTGGGAGGAAACCACCATAAGCAATCCACGAAAACTCAGTAAGGGTGAGTGGATTGCGCAAACCCTCAAGATATATTTCACTGACTTGGCGATTTTTGCCAAAGCCAATAACTACCCCGTTCGTTTCGCTGTCCAATTCCGCGAGTCAGCCGAAGGTGGCGATCAGATGCCTATCCCCCAAAAGCAAATCGCATTTCTGCAGACTGATTTAAATTCACTCCTCACAAACCTTGGACCTAATGTGTCTTATATGACCGCATCGGTTCACTATCGTAGTGATTGGAACACCTGGCTTACCGAACCACAAATGCAAATGGCGTTTATGACCGACAAAGGCCAAGGCTCCCTCGCTGATATTCGCACCTGGTTCAAAAAATATGTCGCAGCTAAAGGCTACCCGAATATTGAATTCATCCCTCACGCCAATAGTTTTGGCGAAATTCCTGACAAATCTATTCCGGTAGCACCCTGGCAACTAGGTCTGATGTCTTCACAATACCTCATCGAGGCTATTAAAGCCGGCTATGACTACACATTTGGTTTCCCCGGTTTTTTGGGAGACTACGATGCATTTGCCAGCCTCGATAAAGCGCCCGGCGTTGCAGGTATGCAAAGTGGCGTTTATACCAAAGCGCCAATGCTTTATGCTCTGTCCAGTATAGGCGAAGCACTCCAACATAATGCCCAACTCGTGAACATCAGCAACCCTGACCCGACGATTGTTTCACTGGGGCTACTGAGCACCCATCACCTCCGTATTTATCTGATAAATAAACATACGAGCACTACCACAACCTCTATTGATACCGGTGCCGACCTGACTAAAAGTGTCATTAACGTCCAGCGTTATTCTGAACACGAAACAACCCTTCCAAAGATTATCCCCCAAACCGTACTGAATGCTTATCCAACCAACCCCAATAAAGTCTTCGCCACCCTCGCGCCATACAGTATGACTGTCATTGATATTTCCCGGTAAAACTAAGCTTTGTTGTAAACATAAGACGATTTCAGAAATGCATGCCAGGGAGCTCGAGCTCCTGTATGCTGACTACTGGGAATTCATCAAAATTATAACGAGAGTAGAGCCATATAACCCCGCATTTATTGCCGATCTCTAACCACAACGGACCCAGTTACTGGGTCCGTTGTATATATTGACTTTTTATAAATTTCGTGCTATTATCTTAAAAGATTGTAGCAAAGGAAACGAACATGGGCTATTACACAAACTTGTCTATCAGTGACCAAAAGCCGTTTCGGGCTGGCCTCCGTCGCCTGAAGAAGGCGCTGGACGACAGCAGAAAATTCGATGAGCTGTGCAGCCGGGGCCTGATCGAAGTTACGGTCTTGGCTGGCGAAATCACCAAATATCGCAACAGCGATATGTTTGGTTATCCAATTTTTCAAAGCTGGGCAGACAGCACCGGATCCTTCGAAATCGCGGAACTGTTCGAATCCGAAGTTTCGGGCGATCGGCGCCACCACATGTTCCGCCGTTTCGACCGACCAGACGAGCAAGGGCTGGTTCGGATCAAAGAAAGTCTGAGCTACCTCAGGGACTGGCTCGGGGATGACAACCGCCTGGTCGAACTGGCAAAAGTCGGGCCCTGCGCTCTACACATCGGACGGAACGAAATCAGTTTCGGCGTCGAAAAGATTTCCATCGGCATCGAAAACTTCGTTCCGGGATGCTTTCCGAACTACGATCTCTCAATCGATCCCAACGAAGGAGGGATTTGGTTCCATAGCTGAAGCAACGTCTGCGCCCGACTCCACACTGGAGCCGGGCGTTTTTTCATGTCTCAAAAACGCACCAATTCAACCTTTATCTACCCTATTTTCCATGCTAGGATGGCCAGTACCATGAACGAGCATAATAATCAAAACGAGGCAGGGATTCCCGAGGTATTTTTATCACCTTTTAATGCAGGGGAGAACGAAGATCGAATCTATGCACTCTGGGAACAGTCGGGATTTTTCAACCCAGATGTTTGTATTGAAAAAGGTATAACCAAACCTGATGCTCTCACCTTTTCGATTGTACTCCCTCCACCAAACGTGACCGGAACCCTCCATATGGGCCACGCTGCCATGCTCGCAGTTGAAGACATCCTCGTGCGTCACGCTCGGATGCAAGGTAAGCGCACCCTTTGGATTCCTGGCACTGACTCGGCAGCTCTCGCTACCCAAAGCAAAGTTGAAGGCATCATCTACAAAGAAGAAAAGAAACGCCGTGACGAAATCGGTCGGGAAGAACTCTTGAAGCGGATTGATGCGTTTGCGGAAGAAAGTAAAGACACCATCATTGGACAGACCAAGAAAATGGGGGCGTCTATGGACTGGAGTCGCTACGCCTTTACCCTCGACGAGACTCGGTACAAGGCGGTGCAAACGGCCTTTATGCGGATGTACGAAGCCGGACTTATTTATCGTGGGGCCCGCAGTGTGAACTGGGACCCGGCGATGCAGACTACCGTGTCTGATGACGAAATGGTGTATGTTGAACAAAAGGATCCATTCTACTATTTCAAGTATGGACCATTTGTAATTGGGACCGTTCGACCCGAAACAAAATTTGGTGATAAATATATTGTGATGCATCCGGACGACGCCCGTTATGCTGCCTATACGCATGGACAAAAATTAGAAGTCGAATGGATCAATGGACCAATCACCGCCACCATCATAAAAGATGAGGCTGCCGACCCGGAAATTGGGACCGGTGTAATGACCATTACCCCGTGGCACTCAAAGGTAGACTTTGAAATTGCCGAACGCCACGGACTCGACCGAGAACCGGTGATTGACGAACGCGGTATCCTCCTCCCTATCGCTGGTGAATTTGCGGGACAACATATCAAAAAGGCACGCGCTGCCATTATCGAAAAAATGCAGGCCAAGGGACTCATCGAAAAAATCGATGAGAACTATGTGCACAATGTGTCCACGAACGAACGTGGCGGTGGGATGATTGAACCGCAAATCAAAGAACAGTGGTTCATTGATGTGAACAAGGAATTCACCATGGGTCATAGTGAAATTCCGAGTGTGGCCGAAGGTGACCTCGTGACCCTCAAGGTCCTCATGCAGAAAGCGGTTACCGGCAAAGGCATTTCTATTTTCCCTGATCGTTTTGAACGCGTCTACTATAACTGGATTAACAACTTGCACGACTGGTGTATCTCACGCCAAATTTGGTATGGACACCGAATTCCGGCGTGGTTCAACAAAGGTGAAGTCAAAGTACAAATCGACTGCCCAGGTGACGACTGGACCCAAGATCCAGACACCCTCGACACCTGGTTCTCGTCTGGTCTCTGGACGATGTCGACTTTAGGCTGGCCGGAAAAAACGCCTGACTTTGAAACCTACCACCCCACGACCGTACTCGAGACGGGCTACGATATTCTCTTTTTCTGGGTAGCCCGCATGGTGCTCATGAGTACCTACCTCACCGGACAAGTACCATTTAAAAACGTCTACCTCCACGGTCTCGTGCGTGATGAAAAAGGCAAGAAGATGAGTAAATCACTCGGCAATATCATTAACCCGCTCGATATGATCGAAAAGTTTGGGACTGACGCCACTCGCCTTTCACTCATTATCGGCGCTGCGCCAGGAAACGACGTTCCTCTCTCCGAAAATCGTATCAAGGGCTACAAGAATTTTGCGAACAAAATCTGGAATATCACCCGGTTTATCCTGACCCACACCCACGACATGGATTATGTGGCAACAGTTACCTACAGTGAACGAGACACGGAAATTCTCGCCACCCTCAAAAACGCTGTAGCTGACGTAACGAGCGAAATTGAAAAATTCAACCTGTTTCTCGCTGGTGAAAAAGCCTATCACTATGTCTGGAGTGAATTGGCTGATATCGTGCTCGAAGAATCAAAACCAATCCTCACTGGCACGGACGTTAACGCTCGAGCCGCCCGCCAGGCAGTTTTGTCAGAGTGTCTTGTTACTTCACTCAAACTCTTGCATCCGTTTATGCCATTTGTGACCGAAACCATTTGGCAGGAATTACCAGCAGAACTACGAGATAGCGACATCCTAATGGTAGCCTCATGGCCAGGACATGATAAAATGTAGATAGATTTATTCAATATAAAATACATAGTATGGCTTTTGAAGGAATTAACGCTGCAGAGAAACACACCGTGACACTTCCCGACGGAAAAGAACTCACCTTTACTGGAGTGAGAAAAGGCACAATGGAAAGACCAACATTTGCAGGTACTGATGATGAAGGACGAAAGGTGGAAGTGATTTATGACACTATTAACGACAAGCTCGAAGTCGTCTCAATGAGAATTGATGGTGAGGAACAAATGCCGGAAATGGAAATGGCCGCGTAAGGCGCCTTTGTAACAATAAAAAACAACACACCTGCTCGGTATGTTGTTTTTTATTGTATCCATGGTATAGTTTTCGAAGAAACCAACGGGAGTTATACGAGATGCCGAAACGTACTTTGCGCTGCACGATTGAATCTGCCGCTGACGGCTGGATGGTCATCTGGCTCGGCAACAGCCGAGTTGAAGCCAGTTGTCGCATGACCACGAAAGACGGGGTGATCAGACTCTCCGGAACGGTTCGAACTGGCCCTGACTACTGGATTGATCGCACCATCGAGATCACGTCCTCTGACAATGAAAATGGCGAACTCAGGCTCGCCGCCTAGAATGCAGAACCTACGCACCCATCCCCTGGGTGCGTATTCTTTTACATCCTCTCCCCACTCACTCAGTTTTACCCAACTTACTACCGCAACATCCTGTTACAATAGAGTCAATGGAAGCGACTCATTTTGCAATAGCCTTTACCTGCGGACTTATCCCCGCTCTTTTTTGGTTATGGTTTTGGTTACGTGAAGATAACGAACATCCAGAACCGTATCTCCTTATAGCCATCACTTTTATTGCAGGTATGGCAGTTGTCCCACTTGCACTCCCTCTCCAGAAATACGCCATGGGCTTATACCACGGAGACAACCTTATCTATGTTTGGGTTATTATTGAAGAGGTCCTCAAATATGGTGTAGCCCTGTCTATCATTCTTTGGAACCGTGCTGTCGACGAACCGATCGATATGATTATCTACATGATCACGATTGCCCTTGGATTTGCCTGTCTCGAAAATACGCTCTTTCTCTTGAATCCACTTGCAACTGGCGACTATGTAAACTCAGCTCTGACCGGATCATTCCGTTTCCTCGGAGCCACTCTCCTCCATGTACTAGCCTCGGGCACGGTTGGTGTCATGATGGCGTTCTCATTTCACAAAGACAGCCTGACGAGAATGTTCGCTGGACTCCTAGGGTTATGCCTGGCTGTCGTATTGCATGCCTTGTTTAACTTTTTTATAATGGATGCAAGTGGAGAAACAATCCTCGGGGTGTTTCTCTTCGTATGGTTCGGCATCATTGTGCTGTTCCTGCTATTTGAAAAGATTAAACAAGTCGAACGTTCGTACCATCCATTAACATAACTTATGAAAAAACCATCATTCTTAGAACGGCTCACTGGATCAGTTCCCGCTGCGGACTATGATCGAATTTTGGATGACGAACATGAATTCGGCTCTGAAGATGCCTCACCACGTGTGAGTCAGTTCGATGAACAAGAAGAATCCTGGCACGATGACCCCGAGCAAGACCATACTCCCCAAGAAGGTGAGCTCCCCGTTGATATGTACCAAACGAATGACGCCATCATCATTCGTGCCCTCGTTGCTGGAGTCAGTCCAAACGACCTCGATATTGCCATCACTCGTGATATGGTCACCATCCGTGGCATGCGCGAAGAACTCCAAGAAGCACCCGACGACAACTACTTCCACCGTGAACTTTTCTGGGGATCATTCTCTCGCACACTCCTCCTCCCCGAAGAAGTCATCATTGACGAAGCTGACGCCCAAGAAAAACACGGACTCCTCGAAATCCGTTTACCTAAATTAGACAAGAACCGCAGTACGCAATTACGAGTCAAGTCGCAAGTACATCCTGGGAAGTAACAATAGAAAACGGCGGTTCCAATTTGGAACCGCCGTTTGGCGTCTTGATCACCAGCCACCTTGGCCAGATTCATACTCGACCATAAAGTGCATTGCTCGTTCTGCCGGCAACGGAATTTGAAACTGTTTGCAACCAGCCGCTTCGTCATGGTACGCAATCCGCAAACCATCGGGAAATGGTGTGGAAGTGCAGGGCAAGAAACGCCGTTCTGCTGCCCAGGCCCGCACTACCATACGCACCTCAGCGTAACTCGATACAGGCAAGAGCGCGGCTTCGAGCGTTGCAACCATATCATCAATCAACAAAGAACCACCCATCCCGTCTCTCCTTTTGGAACAAAGGGTATCACACCCCACCTGAAAGCGTAAATCCGCCTCAGGTGGCGGATTTAGAGCAAAAATGAAACTTATATCATTAACTCAAAAACCCCCGCCTAGTGCGGATTTTAGAGTAGAGGAACAGAAGCTGCTCCAGGTCATGAGGGTGGCGGTGTTCTGCATAATGAGGTAAGTATAAATGACGACTCTGGCTTTGTCTAGAACCTTACCAGCCGTACTCTGAATAGAATTCCCCACGACGGTATGCCTCGATTGCCAGGCGTACATACTCAACCATATTTTTGGGGAGTGCGTCTAGCGGAAAGAATTGTAAATCGTCACACTTATGCGGTTCGGCATTGGTGATTATTCCGGTGTATTTCGAAGCAGTCATAAAGAAATCAATCCGTTCATCGTTTGCGGCCTTGCGGTGCATGACGTGCACTACGGCCATATCTTCTGATGCAATCGTGACGCCAATTTCTTCACTCACCTCACGAGCACCACCAGCCCGTGCTGTTTCGCCACCATCGAGATGGCCTGCAGGAATACCGTAATTACCATCTTCGTACCCTGTTTGAAACCGACGTTGAAGTAAAATTTTATTGTCTTGAATGAGAAACAGATAAGATGAACCTACATATGGAAAGTTTTTTCGCATCTGTAAAGTATAGCAGGGATTGGGGCGGGCTCGGTCACGAATCACTAAGTATATTATTTCGCTACGCTCATAATCTACTAAGTGTTCGCGACCCCGACGCGCCGACCCGGAGGGGCCCCGGCTTGCGTCTTCCGACTCCCTGTATCCCGAGCAACGGCGAAAG
>JANPGF010000087.1:0-5321 GCA_031423775.1 Candidatus Kaiserbacteria bacterium
GTAGGAAAGCCATCTGTATGCAAGCATACAGTATGGCCTCACTCGGGAGTAGAGAAAGCCAGACATAGTCTGGCATGGACTACAAAAAATACTCAAAAGAAAGTTAACGGAAAAAGAGCAATCTGTATCTAACGATACAGCATGGCCTCGCTCGGAAGTGGGTTCGTCTGGCGGAGCCAGACAGGAGTATACAAAAATAACTCAAGGGAAAGTAAACTTTCCCTTGAGTTATTTTTGTATACTCCCCTCGCTTCACTCGTCCCACTCCGCTCGCTCGGAGCCATCTGTCAGGTTCGAACTGACGACCTACGGTTTACAAAACCGTTGCTCTACCAACTGAGCTAAGATGGCACTTTTACCTTTGTATGTTCTTTGCTGGTTTCTCCCCGATGTTTTGTAAATGTTTCCAAAACGTTCGGATGGGTCCCTCCCCATCCTCCCTCTTACAGGAGCTGTACACCTTTTGGCTATTTCGTTCATTTCATTCCAAAATAACTCAAAAGGTCTTGCGAAGTGACATTTAGTCACTTCTCACTCTCCCACCATCACTAAGATGGCTTTTCCTTCTCTGAAGGTGTGGCTATTATGCCCGATTGAAAATATATTGCAACCCTTTCTTCTCCCCGTTTCTTTGCAACCATTAAACTATGCAACTATTCAACTAGATAATTCTTCCCTACTTCCCGGCCAAGGCTTTTGCTTTACGCTTTTCTTTTTGGTGTGGGGTGAGCTCGGTTTCGATTTTATGCTCGGCCAATACCGTCAAATGGGAGCGTTCGGCCTGTTTTCGTTCACGACGAATTTCTCGAGCTTTGTCCCGGTTACTATGCAGAATCTTTTCGACTGCGTAGTAAATACTAGCGAGAAACTGCAGGGTAAGACGCAAAAAGGTATGTAGACTGTAGTACCAGGACAACGTAATGATATAGCGGCCCACATACACAAGCTTTCGCTCGAAGGTAGCAGAAAGTGAATCCAGGGCGTTATCAACCGCTCGTCTCACATACGACGCAAAAAAGCGTTTCCCGCGGTTGGTTTCAACCACACAAATCCGTGCGTACAGTATAAAAAATACCGTACTCACTACCATAAGTGAGAGTGCTGTAGTCATACTATACTAATAGTATATCACTACTTGATAGACAGACGAGAAATTTTTGCAATCGTTACGTTTTCTCCAAACTTCTGTACGGCGCCGTTAATCATTTCTGCAATGGTGGTTTCAGGATTCTTTACAAAATCTTGTTCCATCAAAATCTGCTCTTTAAAGTAAGACGACATTTTACCTTCGAGGATTTTCTCTACCATTTCAGCTGGCTTGCCTACGATTTCAGTCATAAACACTTCTTTTGCTTTCTCGAGCATCGCATCATCAATTTCTGACTTGTTGATGTACTTTGGATTGGTAGCAGCTACATGCATCGCTATGTCTTTCGCCAACGCAACGAACTCAGCGTTCTTTGACACAAAGTCAGTTTCGCATCCAAGGAGGACCATTGAAGCTACTTCATTCGTGTTATGTACATACGAACCAATAGCACCAGCTGCAATTTCACGGTCAGACTTTTTGTCAGCTGCTTCACTGCGCTTTTTCTTCAAAATGATCACAGCCTTGTCCATATCCCCTTCAGCTTCTTCAAGTGCGCGCTTGCACTGCATCACGGAGATACCAGTTTGATCGCGCAGTTCTTTAATCTGTGTTGATGTGATTTCCATATCTTTTACTATACATGAATGAACAAATAAAATACGTCGTACGCTGTTTATTAGCAGAAAAATCTGCTTTTGGAGAAAACCTTACGCAGCTACAGCAGGAGCGGTAGGAGCTGGAGTGTGTGATGTCGTCGACATTGGACGTGGACGTCGAGGTCGAGAGTCACTACTTGACGGGGTGCGTGGTGCAACTGGCTTTGGTACAAAGGCAGCTTTGCCAGTGTTAAAAGCAGCGACGAGTTCTGCGAGAACTACTTTCACACTAGCCTGGAGGGCATCGTTCACTACAATTGGGTAGGTAACGCGTGAAGCATCACAATCTGAACTCATGATGGCGATAATTGGTACGCGCATATCAAGGGCTTCCTGAATAGCGATCGAGTCATGTCGTGGGTCAACCACAACCATAAAGTCAGGAGTACGAGTGAGTGACTTGATACCAGAGAAGTTGAAGTTGAGTTTATCAATTTCACGCTGGATCATAACGCGTTCCTTTTTCGTGTACTTACGATCAAGTTCACCTGACTCACGTTCAGCATTCAGAGACTCGAGGCGCATAATACGCTTCTTGATCTCACTCCAGTTGGTGAGCATACCGCCGATCCAACGATTGGTTACGTATGGCATTGCTGCAGTCTCAGCGGTGGTTTTTACCACTGCAGATACTTCATCTTTGGTACCTACGAAAATAACAGTCTTACCATTCTTTCCCGCTTCATTCAAAACAGCAGCGGCTGATTCGATAAGAGAAGCACTTTGTTCGAGGTCAAAAATATCGTTCCCATCTTTTGACGTAAAAAGATACTGAGTAACAGTTGGATGACGGCGACTTTTTTTGAAACCGAAGTGGGCGCCTGCTGAAAAGAGGCGGTCAATGAGGTTATTAGTTGATGGTGTAGACATAATTATGATAAATCCGCTCGAATAATAGAGTAATCAAGAGCGGGGGCATAGTACCATGGCGCGCCTTATCCTGCAACCTCTCAAGATAGTTCACTAACCTCCCATCTACGTTGTCGTTACGAACTTTTACGTCGTCACCGTACGTTTAGTACGGTTCCTAGTAAAAGTCCTATACTCCTAGTATCTGAGAGGTTATTGAACCATCTCGTATCTGAGGGAGGGATTATTAAATCGTCTCATCTGAGTCAGCTTCGGTAGCGACTTCCCCGCCCGCTGCGGCCGTTGCGAGACTCGAGATAATATCGTCGAGCTTGCCTTGGCCCAAAATACCCTCGATATTGTGCCACGAGACTTTAATACGGTGGTCGGTAATACGGTTCTGCGGGAAATTGTAGGTGCGGATCTTTTCTGAGCGGTCGCCAGTACCAATTTGGTCCTTGCGGGTACTCGCGTGGTTTTTCGCCTCCTCTTCGTTATGCGCTGCTTCGAGCTTTGCCACGAGGAGTGCCATAGCTTTTTCACGGTTTTTGAGCTGTGATCGTTCAGTCTGACTACGAACTTCGATGCCTGTAGGCAAGTGCACCAAACGTACCGCTGTTTCTACCTTATTCACGTTTTGACCGCCTGCCCCACCTGAACGCGAAAACTCCATCATAATATCTGATGGACTGATATCAATCAGCGCCTTTTTACGCAGTGGTAAAATCGCGACTGATGCCGTTGAGGTATGGATACGCCCCGCCTTTTCAGTGACCGGGATACGCTGAACTCGGTGCACCCCCGTTTCATACTGGAGTGCGGTATAGGCATCAGGATGGGTCAGTTCAAACGAAGCTTCTTTATACCCGCCAGCCGTCGCTCGTGATTCATGTTCACGCAGCGTTGCCCACCCTTGTTTTTCGGCATAGAGTAAATACATCTGGGCCAACTCCTCGGCAAACAGCGCCGCCTCATCCCCACCCGCACCAGCACGCACTTCGAGCATCACACCATACGGCAAAACCTCCTCCTCTTTGGCGGATTCAGTAATTCGTTCCATTTCAGCATAGAGAGCGGTTAACTGCCCCTCCAGTTCTGCCACTTCTTCCGCTACCATTTCCGCCATATCCGGATCAGTGCCGAGTTCAAGGGCTGAGTTTCGTTTTGCGAGCAATTCCAACCACTGCCCAGCAAGAAACTGGGTTTTATGATTTTCGCGGAAATCCGCAACTGCGTCAGATGTAAATTCCATATATATGTAAGTAAAAAGACTATACCACGAAACGGCTAGAGTGGTGACACTTAGCCGTTTGTGTTTTAAACCTTCAGAAACGAGTGAAATTCGAGGCGTCCAAGGAAAATATGACGAGCCGTACTAAACGTACGGTGAGGAGTATTTTACCGCCGGACAACGAAGAAGTTCGCCGTTTATGGAGGTTTTGAGTTACTTTGCTCGAGCCTTACCAGCACGTGCCTTGAAGCGTTCTACACGTCCAGCAGTGTCCATTACCTTTTCCTGTCCTGTATAGAATGGGTGTGACGCACTTGATACGTCCACAAAAGCAATTGGGTATTCAACTCCATCTGTCCATTTTTCTGTCTTTGTAGTGTCAATAGTTGACCCCATCAAAAATCGTTCCCCACTCGAGTTATCGTGGAAAATTACAACGCGGTAGTTCTTTGGGTGGATATCAGTTTTCATATAAATAAGATAAGTTGTCCCGTACTATAGCAGAATTCGAATAAAAGGCAATATCTTAAACGGCAAGTACTACCTTTCATAGGTCCGGTCTATGTAACTATTTTCATAGGTCCGGTCTATGTAACTATTTGGTTTTATCGTAGTTTAACCATTCGAGTAATTCGGACTTGATGTCATTGTGCGTAGAGAAATATTTCGGGAATTGAGCTTGATTCAAAATGGCATTTTCTGGACGGGTATCTCCCAGGTAGTCCGGTAAGCTAGAGTGTGCAAAAGACGCTACAAAGTCATATGACTTTGTAGCGTCTTTAATTCCCTCTTCTTTCCAGGTGGAGTCGATTAGCTTTACTGGATTTAAATGGATATAGGCGTAAAGATATTTTAAGTATTCATCGGTATCCGCATGCTGAGCTTTAAAGCGACTTTCAAAAAGACCTCCTTGTCTTTCGTATTTATTATTAAAATACATTGAGTAGCTCGTAGACAACTTTCTAATAAACGTTGAGATTCCATTTTCGATCCTAGACAGTAAGAGTATATGGAAATGATTCGGCATGAGGCAATATATTCCAACATCAACTAATTGCTCCCCTCTTTCAAATAACCAAGGATTACTTTTCTCAAATGAGCGGGTTAAAAACGAATTCGTACCGTTTGAAATGTATAAGAGCGTTTTAAATCTCTGATAATCGTTATCGTCTTTAAAAATGGCTTGCTTGCTATTTCCTCGATTGTAAATATGAAAATATTCACCAGTGGCAAGCGGTATTTTTCGCTGCGTCATACGTATAGCATAGCACTACACAGAAGCACATAAAATAATTTTCAACTGTTTACATAGGTCCGGTCTATGCAATACCGGTCTATGCAATACCCAACCTGTCGGAGTTCGTTCAAAAAGCTTTCAGATACGCGGCGGCAAGTTGTTCGGGCGTGTGGCCGACATTATGTAACGCGCACCCCCCGAAAACCCACCCAAAAAAGTAAGGTATTGGTTTTTGTAAAAAAAAAAAACCCCCCCCAA
>JANPGF010000088.1:0-4018 GCA_031423775.1 Candidatus Kaiserbacteria bacterium
TTTGGGCAGCATTACCCGCTGGAGTCGTCGCAGCCAAAGCCATTACGGGAGAAAGTACAAATGCAACAGCCACGAAAAGTGACAAAATATATTTTTTCATGTACCCAGTATAACAAGCAACTTTGCGAACACAAATTCAATTTCTACAGAAAACACTCGGTGTGACCGAGTGTTTTCTGTTGTGAGGAGCGCGCTACTATTAGTATTACGAATCGCGTAACTGTGTGAGCTCTTTTACATTGGCGATGAGTTCATCATAGCCGGCGCGAGCTGCTGCTGCATCGCGTGTGCACAACATTGCGCCATCGAGGATGTATTGGTGTAACATTCCGGCGTTTTTGTCATCACTGTACACTGATACCAAACGCAAACCACGTTCAGTGTGGGTCATTCGTTCACGGAGCTGATCTTTGAAGGTAGCAAGATCGTATTCAATATCATCGATACTTGAAATGAGTTCATCAAAAACCTCGTTCTCTTCATCAGTGCCGTCACTGTGCTTTTGCGCAATAATAGCCTGACGACAACGCTCGAGTGCTGATTCGCGAACACATAACCGATCAAGCTCGCGTTTGAGCGTTTGCAGGTGCTGTAGGATTTGGGCGTGGAGTTGTTGGACGCTAGTCATAAGTAGTTCTATAGTACCACCGTTTTTCCCCAGTAGACAACTTGACAAAGTGACTAACTCTGAACGATTTTCAGCCCAAAAACAAACGTTTTTTCTGAAAATCACCACCAAATTACCCATTTGACTTTCTTTAAAATTAAGGTTCCAATATCGTCTGTTTCAACACTTTACTGAAATTGACAGCTAGACGTTTTCGTAGCTTGGTCAAATGTTGCCGACTTTGCTTCATTGTGAAAATCTCTGCAGAACATAACTTATCCCCTACTGTTGTAAAAGTAACCACCGTTTAGATGGTCACTTCTCGATGGAGTATTGTAACTTTCTTCCTTATTTGAATTCGACAAACAGTAACTCTTGCTTTTGTGGGTGCTCGCCCTCGGTTGGTGTGAAGCGACTGAGAACCAAATCTTCCCTTCCATCATTATTCAGATCACCAATTGCTATAACTTGTGGTGAATCTTTCCCCGTAAATGCACCGATGATTGTTTTACCATCCTTGGCCATGAGTGCATACGTTACTTCATGGCTAGCAAAATCAGCACCAGAGCGAGGGCGTTCGGTTATTCCATAGAGAGTTTCCTGTACCCCGTCCCCGTCATAGTCTATGTGTAAGGTATCGTGCAGGTAGTAGGTATTGTTAATGAGTTGCGGCTGAAGGTCTGCACTATCATCCATTCGATCTCCGATGCCCATGTCTCCGCAAGCCGTCTCTTTTACCTCGTTACCAGTAATCTGCAGAGTACATTCCTGTCCGTGCGCAATGATTGGCAGTGATACTACGTGATTGGCATACATGACTTTAGCGTCAAGGTATTTTTGTGAAAAGGTAGAAAACCCACTGTCATATTCTGATAAAACTACGTTTGTTTCTTGTTCACAGGTAAATGGGTTAAAGAGTGATATGAGTATCCGATCATATTTGTCGGTATTAGTTACTTCAGCTACATATAATATGCGGGATTCAGTTGCTGTGTCGATTATTTTGTGTGAAAAGAGACCTTGGAATTTTTGACCATACGGAAGTTTGCAACTTTTGTAGACGCTGGCGTCTTTGGCATAGACATTAGATTCTGCTATACCGGGGGCAAAAAAATATGTGTCTTTTGCTTTTTTAATCAAAGCGACAGTATAGAGTGATGCTGATAACTGAATATTTTTTTTCTGATCGAGGTCTGCTAATACCGTGACATGCGGCTGTACCGGTAGTGAACTCGTACTGGCCAAGAGTTCTGCGTATGAGTCACTAGCCACTCGTTTCTCGGTAGGTTCGGTAAATGTAAATATGCTCACTCCTCCAAGGGCTATTAAAAAAGCCATACCAACAAACTGAAACAGTGTAGAGGTATTTTGAGGCATGTTCTTAATATGGTCCTTAAGCCGGTAAAGAATAAAGCTGAACAATACCAGCACAATTGGAGTGCTCACAAACAGAGACATGAGTACGGCATATTCCTCAATGAAACAGTAATACCCACTACAGTCACGGGTAAGCAGTTTCCCTACTACAATCATTTCCCATACATACAACAGTGTTCCGAAAATGACTAATGGAATAATTGACCTCGCAATGGTGCTTTTTCCTAGAACGCGGACAGTGGCTAGTGCAGTCATCGCGGCAATTATCTCGATTGGCAAAATGTACATATAGTTAATCGTATCATGCAATTTTTAGTAATAGGAGGTAGTGCGCTGTAGATATGTTGCCTATCAGTGTGCAACTGCTACCGCTCCATTTCATAGTCTCGTTCCGGGTCTGTGGGAGCCTTTGATTGTGTTTTCCATCCATTCCGACGACTTGCTGCACGTTTATTTTTTTCTTCCTCGACCAATTCCTCGGCGGTCTTCTGTTGAGGCCAACCCTTTTCACGAACTCGTTCGTCACGTTCATCAGCGTCGCTCGCTGGTTGTCTACGCCATTTGCTGATAGCTGGATTCTCGGTTGCTTCCCCTGCTGTGGTTTCTTCAAACGTAGCTTTAATCTCAGCTACTCTCTGCACAACTTCGCGTACAAGATCAGCTCTGGCTCCGCTCATTTCAGCCCCATACGTCGCAAATTCAGCTAGTAGTACAGACAGCTCTGATTCGTACCCACTCACAAATTTTTCAACAATGCTGCGTATTGCTTTATACAGGGTTTGATCCGGGACCTGATTTTGTTCCTTGGCATCAATGTCTAGTGCTTCGAGCGCAGCCTCATGTGCAGAGCGGCCGAGTACCTCTTGTTGTTCAAACGAAAATTTTCCATCTAAAAATGCATGAAAATTTTTTGTAGCAGCTAACCGCTCGGTCCGTTTTTCATAATAGTTGTTCATGGTTATAGAATTATATAATCTACTACATCATCCAAAAATAGAGTGTAAGTGGCACTGTGATCAGAAAAATAAAGAATGGTGACCAGAGTACGCCAATAATAGTTCGAGGTACCAAAAATATTCCAATGAACGCCAAAATTAATATAAGTGGCACTCCGATAACAAGGGTAAAAAGTCCGTCAAAGGTGCCACCAAAATTTTCTGCAATGAAACTTTCGAACGGCGTTCGGTTACCAATTGCCCACGGACAGTAGCCACCTAATCCCGTGCTCGCAATATTTCCATCGCCACACATCTTTAGCTCGGCACCTTGAATCGTCCCCGCTACATCAATTAAGAAAAAGTGTGCACACACGAAAAAGCACAATCCAATTACTACCCAACTATACGTAGCCATTCCCTTTGTCCGAATGCCACTTTTGATAACCATCGGCACTAAACTAAGCACTACAGGCACCATCAGAATAAAGCTTGAATAGTACATATGTGTTAACTAGAAATAAGTAACCTTGTACTTTTATAGTAGCATACTACAATACACACAAAGACCTGCCTTTCTGAGACATGTTACATTAAAAGTTTTATTTTATGTTGCCTCCCCCGCCCCACGTATCCATTTTATAGAGTTATGACGAGTCTATTCTTATTTCAATATATGAATACACCCAACAGTATGGTGGGTGTATTCATATCGTTACAAGTTTTGTTGTAGCACTACTTATGCTGGGGCTATTTGTACATTACGCTAGTAGCACTACCCTTTTGGTCCAGGGTCTTCTACTGAGATCGTAACGGTATTCATGCTTTGAGACATATCCACTACTTTAATTCTGATGGTGCCATTTGGAGCGGCTGAATCTGTATACGATCCAGCGTATTCACCGAGACCAGCCGAAGCGGTGCTCGCAGTAAATCCTTTTGGTTCGATAGCAAACGTAGTCCGTGGTGAACCAGTGAGACCATTCGTGAGAAACACGTCATACGGTGAAATGGAAATCCCTCCGTCAGTCGCTTTCTGGTGTTCCCCAATGGTGATAGTTTTTGGACTACTGCCAACGGTAAAGTCGATCACCTCAGG
>JANPGF010000089.1:0-1879 GCA_031423775.1 Candidatus Kaiserbacteria bacterium
GTAGTAAGTATAACAGAATGAGTGTAATTTGACGTACATAAAATTAAATTGTAGTGTAACTAAGGATATGAACGTGGAGGTGCTCTTGTGACCAAGGTGTTTTCGGTCGACGAAATCAAAGCGATTGTTAAGACTCGTACCGATCAAGGTGAAACCTTGGCGATCTCATTTGAAGCCGAAAGCGCGACGGAACGTATTGATCTGAAACTCTTTTTTCAATACTGGCCCCAGTATCGAACGTACATTGCGCTACCGGTTGTGGTTCATGAGGACGGCGATTATTGTTTAGTGTCGATCCGATTGCCCGAGGAATGGCGTCGGTATATGAAGCACGAGCTGCGAAAGACGTTTGGTGTGCGGCATCTTCATAATGTGAACCGCAGAGACAATGCAAAGCGTATTGAGCATCTCCTCGGTGTGCAGTACGTCCAGGCCTGAGTAAAATCGCCCCTCATTTGGGGCGGTTTTTTACTAGTAAAACACTGCGCTCGTAGTGCAGTTTTTTACGTTTGTGCGGTTCGAGCCTTTCTATTCCCCTGGTTCGTCAGTTTTTGAGAGGAGGATGTCGATGCGGTTAATATCGCGAGGGAACGGCACCGCTTCCTTCACATTTGGTAGTTCGAGCATACGAGCGGTGAATCGTTCCAGTCCAGTTGATGATCCGCCATGTGGCGCTACACCGTACTTGTGCATCATTAAATAGAAGCTAAACTTACTTGGGTCCATACCGCGACTCTCTAGTTTTGCAATCATACCGTCATAATCGTGGTAGCGTTGTGCCCCACTGTTAATCTCGAGTCCGCGGAACAAGAGGTCAAAGCTACGGCAGAGTTCAGGGTTCTCGGGGATTTCGAGTGAATAGAACGCTCGCTTCTTTGTTGGGAATTCAGTGATGAATACGAAGTCACTACCAAATTCGCGCTTGGCGTACTCGCAGATTTGGCGCTCGTGTTCTGGCTCCATATCAAGCTCGCCAATTGCTTTGCCACCAAATTCCCGCTCAATAATTTCTTGTGCTTCGCGTAAGGTAAAGCGAGGGAACGGTGCATCAGGCAGTAGGGCCGGTGCTGTACCAAACTGTGTGAGGATGTCTCCGTGTTTGGTTGCAACGACTTTAGAAACGTCTCGGGCGACACGTTCGAGAACATCCATCACGTCATTGTGATCTTTGATGAATGACATCTCAAAGTCCATTTGGGTAATTTCTGAGAGGTGCCGTGTGGTAGCAGATTTTTCAGCTCGGAAAATCTTGGCAATCGTAAATACTCGCTCAAAAGCACCGGTCATGATTTCTTTATAGAACTGCGGACTGGTGGCGAGGTTGGCAATACGTCCGTTAAAATATTCTACCTTGAATACTTCAGCCCCTCCTTCAGCGTCGCTTCCGACCAGCGCTGGTGCTTGGAACTCGAGGAAATCTTGGTTGATGAGTGACTGTCGGTACTCCTGCACAATAGTCGCGGCAACTTTAAAGATACCTTGTGATCGTTTTGATTTAAGAGTGAATGGACGGTTGTCGAGAGTGGTCTCGAGTGTGATATCAGCATCTAGTTCAAATGGTAGTTCCTGTGCCTTAGAGAGAACAGTGATGTTAGTGATTTCCAGTTCGATGTCGCCATTTTGGGCGTTTGCGTTTACCATTTTCTCTGGTCGTTTGTTGACGACACCGGTTACAGCTACGACCCATTCCGGTCGGAGGAGTTTGGCTACTTCAAGAACTTCGGGTTTGCCAAATACAACACCCTGTACTTTTCCACTGCGGTCACGAAAGTCAAAAAAGGCCATTTTGCCTTGGTCACGTGCAACATCAACCCAGCCATTTATGATTACTTCTGTTCCAACATGCTCACCAAGTGAGCCAATAATTGTTCGTTCCATA
>JANPGF010000090.1:0-19373 GCA_031423775.1 Candidatus Kaiserbacteria bacterium
CCCACGGAGAATCGAACTCCGATTTCTTGGATGAGAACCAAGTGTCCTAGCCGTTAGACGATGGGACCGTTATTTAATTTTATTTATTTTCTGCCTTCGCTGTTTAGCTAGTTCTCATAATGAGAACCAATCCCTATTGTCTCGTAAACATCGACAATTTGCTCCTGCGTCGCAACCGGATAAAAACATCCTGTTTTTATTCCTATAGTCGTTAGACGATGGGACCAATTTTGTTTGACTGAAAGGAATTTCAAAATGGAAATGCCCTTGTGGCAGACCAATTTTGTTTGACTGAAAGGAATTTCAAAATAGAAATACTCCTGTGGTGAACCAATTTTGTTATTTTGCCTTGAGTCGGCGAAATAAGTCGGCTATTTATACCAGATAATTTGGGAATGATAAAGGGGTTGGCAGTGGGGGTTGAATTTAAAACAGCTGGCCCGTTGTGGAGGGGTCAGCTGTTTGTATTAATTCAGGCGGAATTCGCCTCGTACATTGCGCCATTCGCCGGGGCGGATAAGTTTCTGGTGGGTGAAGCGGACGGAGTGCAAGGGACCTTCGATTTTCTTTTTCCAGAATTCTACGAATTTGTCGAGTTCGGGAAAGTCTGGCGCGATGTCGTAGAGTTGCAGGCCAAACGTGTTCAGTACTGACCGGTAGTCCGGCATACGGTAGATGACTTCGATGGTTGATAGTCCGTACCCTTTTAACATCTTTTCAACTTCTTCATTGGTCTGCGACATCTCTTTTCCTCTCAATTGCAGTGGGGAACAGACGGTACTATTTCTGTTATACACCCAGATGTCAGTTCTTTCAATTCCTCGACAAGGGATAGGGTGGTAGGGTAGAGTGGAGTTAGAACAAAAGGAGATCTTTCGATGACGAGCGAGTCGCAAGAATTGTTTATTTCGCCTGAAGATATCGCCATGAGTGCACTCGAGGTGCGGGGTTTTAAGATTCTGGCAGAAGCATCAGACGAGATGGCGCTCTCATTTGAGTTGCCTACCCAATTTGGTCGAGTCTGTGCCTCTAGTGTTGATTATGAGCCGCTCGTCGGCGTGGTGCAAGTGAGCATTCGGTTGATTGATTGGCAATTTAGCCGACATTTGTACCCGGGGGTATACTGGATCATTAATGTGCTTCATCAACGTATGCCGGGTACCCAGTTTACGCTGTATCCGCGCGACGAGACTGATCCTGAGTCTGTTGACGAAATCGAGTTGTCTCTCTCGCAGGTTATGGTTGACGACACGCTCTCAACTGAGCAGTTCAATCGGCTGGTTGAATATGCTGAACAAATTGTTGACGCCAGTCTACCTGTCTTTACTACCTACGTCGCCCAGAAGCTGATTTTTCAAGTTCAGACTAACGGTACGATACTCAGCGTTCGTGAACGGGTTAAGCCACACGAATGTTTGAAATTCATGGTCGTCGGTACGTATGGAAGGGCCTGATAGAGTTCAGAAATATAAAAGCCGCTGGGGTATCCTGGCGGCTTTTTGTTGGGTGAGAATATAGACAGCCAAGTAAATGTACGCTACTGTTTACCCAGATTTGTATGGGAGGTTGCTGCCATGAACTTGGATGACCAGGAAACAGGCGAAGATGATGGCATTGAGAATTGTGCTGACATATTTGAACTGTTGATGCATTTGGCGACAGAGAACGATTGGTCACATAGCTTTTCACCGAGCGAATCTTCGCTCACTTTGGTTATGACAACTAAAGTCGGTGTTCGCCAAATTCAGGTGCTCTACGATGCAGAAAAAGCCTTTGTGTCACTGGTTACGGTGCACGAGCTGCAAGCAGAGCCACCTAATCTGGTTCGCTTCTATGAATGTATAAATTCCGAGACGATAATCGCCCAACAGACCGTGGGTGGTGGGTTTACCTATATTGCAGAACTTGGTGTCATCGTGCTCAGGATCGGACAGACGATGATCGGAATTCCGACTTTTACAGAAGATTGGGCCTACAAAATGCTCGATGACTGCACGTCTGTTATGGTGCGGGCGGAGGCAAAATTTGCTGCTCTCGAATTACCCGAGGGTTCAGCAGTGTCGCCCGCCCTTACGCTCCTCATGAATAGTCAGGTGATTGGTCGAGCCTGAATAGAAAAAGTGAAAAGCCGCGGAACTATTCCGCGGCTTTTTTGTGGCTCTAGACAATTGTAAAAATATAAGGTACAGTGCTGTTTAGAAAAGAAAAGGTTTACTGCAATGAAATCAGATGACCGCAGCAAAGATGTAAGCGATGCAATCGCCGACATCTTTGATGGCGATCCCGACGCCAACAACTTTGAAGTGCTGGGAGCATTTATCCTTCTGGCAGAATCACAAGACTGGGAGTATGACCATTTTCCTGATCAGGGAATTGTTTCGCTCGAAGTGCCGACCACCATTAGTCCGTGTCGGATTGTGGTGGGATACGAACCAGATAAAGATTCGCTGACGGTTGCATCAGTCTATACGTTGGCTACGCCGCCCGTTGACCTGTTGCGACTGTATATCTGCCTAAATGAGTGCAACGATAATAAGTTGCGCCGGTCGGTCGGTACGTTCAGTTACGTGCCTGCACACCAGGCGATTCGATGGCAGTCCACGCAATGTTTGGTTGAAGTACCTGGTATTTCAATCGGGTGGGCTCTCGCGCTCCTACAAGATTGTGCGAGAACCATGCTGGCTGCGCAGCCAAAGTTTGCTGCTCTTGGTCTCGTTGGTGGAACGTCACTATCTGCCGATGCTCTCTACCGCTTGCTGCACGAGCCAGTAAGGGGACGAGCCTGAGGTTGCAGAAACACAGAACCCCTCGCTTTCGTGCGAGGGGATTTTTTTCATCATGATTTAGATTTAATTTGTGTGACGCATGGACTCTTTGATATCGTAGCGTGGATTAACCTTTTTGCCGGGATTAAAAATATCGTCAGGGTCTCCAAGGTGTTCTGTCTGTTTGAAGAGTTCGAGCATTGGTTTGGTGAACATTTTGTCGAGGAACGGAGTACGCATGATTCCGTCGTTATGCTCGCCACAAATACTTCCTTTGTATTTTATCGCCAATGAAAAGAATTTTTCGGCCATTCGGGTAACTAATAGTGGAGTGGTTTTATTGGTGAAATCGAGGAGGGGATAGAAGTGGAAGTGTCCGTTACCGCCATGGCCATGAACTGCCGACTGAACGTTGAATTCTTTAAAGAGTCGCTTGATTTCAATAAAGAATTTTGACAGGTTTTCAGGCGGAACGGTCATATCCTCAAGAAAAGCGGCTGGCCGTTTGGTTGGGTCCATGAATTTTGACAGGGTGTAGCTTGCGCGGCGGATCTGCAAGAGCATTTCAGCTTCAGCGGGGTTTTTGATGATACGAGCGCGGGCTTTACCATGACTGATTTTCTCGGCAATGCTGTGGGTTGACTCAGCACGTGTTGTATCCTCATCAAGGGTAATCAAGACGGTGAATTCAGGAATTTTCCGATTGTATCGAATATGATAGGTAGTATACATAGCCAGAAGAACTTTGTAGTACTCGATACCATGCAGACGATTTTTGAAAAAGTCTGGATTTTTAAGTGCTAGGTCAAAGGTGAGAGAGTCGAAAAATTCAATATTAATTGGATTAAATTTCATTGCAGACTGAATGACTGTAGCGGCCTCTGCCAGATCAAAAATTGGTACCGAAAGGAGGGTTGTATTATCCGGGAGTGGGATTGCTCGCATAGTAATACTCGTGATGATGCCTATCGTGCCCTGACTCCCACAGATGACGCGGGTGAGATCAAATGTACCGTTACCGGCTTTGAAGGCAGCAACGCCGTCCGGAATGACATCCCAGAGTGCATAGCCTGCGTTACTCTTTACACGTTTTGGCTTACTATCACGAATAGTCTTTTCGTTTTTCTCGATCAGATTGAAAATATCACGTGCAAATTGTGCGTGGAAATGTTTCGCCTTGGTGAGGGTTTTAAACTCACTGTAGTCAATCGCCCGGATAGTGTAGGCGTTGCCATCAGCGAGGACAACATCGAGTGACTCCACCCAGTTGGCGGTGTGGCCATAGCGGTATGAGTCAGGGCCAGCCGCATTGTTGCCGACAGCGCCACCAATCGTACAAATATCTTTTGATGAGGGGAATGAGGGGATGTAACAGTGATGACGTTTCAGCTTCTTTTCAACATCACGCCAGTAGGCACCAGGTTCAGTAGTGATAAGAGCGCCGTCTTTCGTTTCTTTAACATCTCCAATTTTATTAATATGAGGACATACATCAATCACGATTGAATCAGTGAGTGATCCACCAGAGAGTCCTGTACCAGCAGCTCGTGGGGTGAGCGAAAGGGAAGAGAAACGTTTTGTTTCGCTCGCAATTAGCTTTGTGGCAATTTCTATATCGTGCTTGTGTTTTGGTTGGAGAACAACTTGGGGTCGGACATGGAAAATACTCTCGTCAGTACTATACTTTTCGAGAAATTTTTTATCACTACTGATGCCACCATGAAAACCAGCTTCCCGGAGTTTCTTCTCAAGGAGTAGGTGGCCGAGCGGGTGACGTTTAATACCGCGAAGTTCATTCTGGTTAATGCGGGCAAGTGGGGTAGGTATAACATGGTCATGTAGAGAATGGTCATGCTGCGTATGTTCGTCGGTATTTTCTACTGGGGTCTTTTCTGTGGCTATCTTTTTAGATGTTCTGGTTTTTGGTGTGGCTGCCCCGGCTATTTTCTTTGGTGAAATCGGTGCTACTTTTTTAGTAACCTTACTGACAGATTTTTTTGAGACAGTAGTTTCTCTGCGAACTATTCTAGCGTCTTTAATTATAAGCTTTTTAGCGGCTTCCTTTTTTTGGGTAGTAGGTATCTTAAATGATGTTGGGGTTTTAGCCGTTGTTTTTTTAACTGCCTTTTTTGGTGTAGTGCGGACACGAGTTGTCGACTTCCGCTTTGGAGCAGAATCAACATCGACTACAGATAAAGAGCGCAACGCCATAGATAGGTATATTGTATATCATGGGAATGCAAAAATATTTCTCTGTCCACAAAAAATCTACGCCATGTCTGGCGTAGATGAATGTCGTCTCTGTTGTCTTCAGGCATAGGCCGGTTTGAGCGAGGATTCTTTTTTCCCGGGCAGTGGCGAACGTGGTCCTGTTTTGCGGCAGATACCAACATCGTAGTGTATCTTGGGGTAACGGCGTGTGTCACATTCGATTCGTCCAAATACCTCGAGTCGTCTGAGACAGATGTAGATATGTACATCACTGATTTCAAGGTCAGTGAGTTCTGGGTAATGTTGCAGCAGTCGCTCCCGTACCTTCATTTTCCGAATCCAGGTAGTTGGAATGACCGTGTACACCATTTCTTCAGTGATTGGGTTCGGCCTTCTCAATTCACGGAACGTGTCTCTCCATTCTCGCAACCAGTTGAACATTTCGTACCTCCTACGTGTCTAAAAAAATATACCACATAAGTGACAACAAACAAGTATAAAAAGCCCGAATGAAATTCGGGCTCTGTGGTCGTTTTTTCCTATTCGTTCAGTGGTATGACGTACACTGTATCTCCGATTGATCCTGCGTCCTTCGCAACATCGTTGCAGGAGTGTTCGTAGAGAGTGATTTCGCACACTTGCCAATGTTCTGCGACAAGAAGTGTTCGGCTCGTGATGCTCTCACCAAAATGCTGCTTAAGACTTATGATAAGAGCAGTTTCGAAAGAACATAGTTCCTGGGTCAGTGCATCGAGCTCCGTTAGCCAATGTGTTTCAGTATGTTTGCACGTTTGAATTTGCAGACGCTTCAAGCCGACTTTTGTGATGTACGCTGTGCATAATGAGAACAGAGTAGCTTCGTAAGGGCAGAGCGTGCCTATCAGGTCATACCGGTCTTCATCAAAGACGATTCCATGATAACAACACTCTGGTGCTGGCTCGAGAGTCAGGGTTGCACTCACTATTGGTACATGGTACATACGCTTCTTCCTTTATAGAGTAGGAACAGCAAATTTGAACATACTTTATAAAATAGAGTTTGTAAAGGTCTGTGGAAATGTATTGTATGAATTAAAAAGACCACCCGCTTCACAAGGTGAAGAAGGTGGGTGTGCCTGCGCGAGCGAGATGCACGCGCAGGGTGCTTTGATTTTGATCTGTTACTTTGGCGACCAGGGCAAGAACACGAGCGCTCCTTCGATGTTGCGAAGGACGCAGGATCAATCGGAGAGGCTGAAGAGGACGAGTTCATGGAGTCGATCTGAAATGTTCATGGTTGGTACCTTTCAGTACACGAGGTTCTGTTCTGTAGCCACAATACAACCTTTTAGATTGGCGTCAATCGAGAGGTAGTCAGTGTAATAAAAAACCACCCGCCTCACAGATGTGATGGTGGGTGATCCTCTGCGAGCAGGGTGCTCGCAGAGGGGATTCTATTAGCTTGTCACGGTCTGTAACAGTGCCTCGGTTTGGTCTTTGATTTTGTCCAGCTGTTTGCCGGTCAGTTCGAGCATTGCTGCCTGATCTTTGATCGTGCGGGCGTCAATTTTCGTTGACGCACGCAATTGCCGGAGTTCGGCCATGAGTTCAGGCTGCTGTTCGAACACTTCGGATTCTTCGGCCGGACGAATTTTGCCTTTTTGCAGCAGTTCGAACAGTTCCAGGGCGCGGGCTCGGTCACTCGCCTTGATGAACCAGGTGTGGCTGTTGGAGTCCTTTGAAACCTTTGCCGTCGCCAGGACAGCGCGCGATTTTTTGTCGCGGAGTTTGTAGATGCCGACAGCGCGAGCTGTCGCACTGTTCCAGGATACGATGTAGGCTTCGATGTTCGTGGCGATATCGGTCGACACCGGCATGTCACTGCCGTCGATGCCCCAGTTGATTTCCGAGAAAACGATACCTTGTTCCACTGTCACGCGGGTTTTCCCAATGTAGGTGTACCCGCTTTTGTCAGGGTTCTGTATCTTGGTCTCGACTTTGAGTTGAGCCAGCACTGTCGGTCTAGAGTGGTAAAAAGTCATGAAGTTCTCCTTTGGACGCGAGTTTCAACAACATTGTGGGCCATTACCCGGGTGCGTCCAAAAGGGACAGTAGCATACAAATATAATAAAGTCAAGTGGTTGGCAAACCGTGATATACTGTCGGTCATATGAACCAAGCGCGTGCTCTCGAAATTTTAAAAACTGGGGTAAATGTATTTTTAACGGGAGAACCGGGGGCCGGGAAGACGTATGTCATCAATCAGTATATTGCCTGGCTCGAGGCGGCTGATTTGAATGTAGCGGTGACTGCCTCAACCGGAATTGCTGCGACGCATATCGGAGGGCTCACTATCCATTCATGGAGTGGGGTGGGAGCACGTGATCATATAAATCAGTATGATCTCGACCAGATTGTGTCCAAGGAAAAAACAGTCAAGCGGGTGAAGAAAGCTCACGTGCTGATTATTGATGAAATTTCCATGATTGATGGCAAGATGCTCGATATGGTGGATGTGATTTGCCGAACGATCAGGCAACGACCTGAAGCCTTTGGTGCACTGCAAGTAATTTTTGTGGGTGACTTTTTCCAGTTGCCGCCAGTGACAAAACAAGGGGACATGATGCGCTATGGATTTGAATCGCGGGCCTGGGAAAACGCAAAGCCACTGATTTGTTATTTGTCTGATCAATTCCGTCAGGAGGATGAGGCACTGTTGTCACTCCTTGGTTCTATTCGTCGTAACGAAATTGAGGAGGAGCACTACACTCTTTTGAATGAACAAACGAGTATCGACTACGAGGGAATTGAGCCGACTCGCTTATATACCCATAATGCAGACGTTGATGCGGTTAACAACACGAAATTAGCTAGCTTGCCCGGCAAACCAAAAACCTTCCGGATGGCCGGACGGGGGAGTAAACCCTTGCTTGAGGTGCTCGTTAAAAACTGTCTCTCGCCAGACACACTTATATTAAAAGAAGACGCGATGGTGATGTGTACCAAAAATAACTTTGAAGCGGGGTACGTGAACGGGACTCTCGGTCGAGTGGTGGAATTTGATCCAGACGATGGAATGCCAATTATCGAAACGACTGAAGGCAAACGGATTCGGATTGCAACCACTACCTGGGACATGATGGACGAGGGGAAGTTACTGGCATCCATTGAACAATTGCCACTCCGTCTCGCCTGGGCGATTACCATTCACAAGAGTCAGGGTATGTCGCTCGATGCTGCTGAAATTGATTTGTCCAAAGCGTTCGTCTTTGGACAGGGGTATGTAGCGCTGTCTCGAGTGCGTTCACTTGCAGGCCTGAAAATCCTCGGAATGTGCGCGAACGCCCTCCAGGTAGATCCGAAAATCGTGCGTCGTGATGCCGGCTTTCATAGTGAATCTGAAGCAGCTGAAGAAACCTTTCAGAATCTCGACCCGAGTGAACTTGAAACCATGCATGAGCAATTTGTCGTAGCTTGTGGTGGTAAATTACCAAATCCGGACGATATAAAGAAACCAAAGACGCCAATTGAGCGGGTGCAAAAGGAAAGTACCTATGCCCTGACAAAACAATTTATTTTAGCCGGCAAACGTGTGGTAGAAATTGCCCGTGAACGGGAGATGACAGAATCAACCATTGCGGCCCATGTCGAAAAATTGGCAGAAGAAAAGCAGCTCACTGCTACTGATATTAAAAAGATGATTGTATTCGCGGGTGACATCGAAGCAGCGATTACGGAGATACGAGAAGCAATTGAAGAACACGGTCACGAGAAATTGCGACCACTCTATGATGCTACCGGCGAGCAGTATGACTATACAATGCTCCGTCTCGTACGGGCTATGTATTTGCTCTAATGCTTTGTGCGCGCTTAGGGGGTGTTTTCTTTTGTCGTGGTAGAATGCGTAAATATGTTTACTGGTTGGAAAATAATACGACGTCGGGTACAGAAGAAGTCAAAACGGGTAAATCGTTCATACGAACTGCATAAAGAAGCAGCGCGCAGTCTGATTCATGCTCGACTCGAATATTTTAATCAGTACTATCATGAGACATATAACCGTGTCGCTATTCGTGACCAGCGGCGTTGCTGGGGTAGTTGTTCCTCAAAAGGAAATCTTAACTTTAGTTATAAATTACTGTTTTTACCACCTTGTCTTCGTGACTATGTAATTGTGCACGAACTTTGTCATTTACGGGTTTTGAATCACTCGACTGATTTTTGGATGGTAGTTGCGGAAGTTATGCCGGATTATGCGGAGCGAGCAGCAACATTGCGGGTACTCGAACAGACAACAGGCACAGCTGTGCGAAATTTGCAGGCTCTCAAACACGATGCGTCGTGTACTTTTTGCACAGCAGACCGGATGCGGCCCATTTCTGTGCTGTATAATGAACAAAATGTGAAATAGACTTTACATTCGTGCGTAGTAGTTAGAGTAACTCATTTATACATTTTTATATGACATATATTGCACTGTTGCTAGCACTGATGGTTGGAGGGTATACCGTGTATGAGCATTATCAGCCAGCGAATGCCCCGGTAACAGAGATTGAACAAACGTCACCTCTCGGTGCAATCCAGGCAGCCAAAGACGCGGTAGCGGCGGTTGAAAAACGTGAAGGTGTCACTGTAACTGCCTCGACGACACCCAATTCAACAACACCAGCCATCTTGCCCAATCATTTTGCCAAGATGTTAGTAGCGGGGGGCTGTTTCTGGTGCACCGAAGCTGACCTCGAAAAATTACCGGGAGTATCGAGCGTAGTGTCGGGGTATGTGGGTGGTACAGTGCCAAATCCTACGTATCAAACCTACGCAGAAACTGGCTACCGTGAAGCAGTCGAAGTAACGTATGACACGAGCAAGGTTACCTTTGAACAAGTGCTCATCTATGCCATGAAGCATATGGATCCGACTGATGACCATGGATCATTCCATGACCGCGGTGATTACTATGCCCCAGCGTTCTACTATGCAAATGATACTGAGAAAAAGATCATTACTGACCTGATTGCTGACGTTACTAAAAATGGCCCGTACAAAAAACCACTGGCTATAGATGTAGAACCAGATAGTCAGTTTTATCCAGCTGAAGCGTACCACCAAGATTATTACAAAGGTACTCTGACGCAATACAAATACGAGTACTATCGTAATGCCTCGGGACGTGATGCGTTTATTACATCGGTGTGGGGAAAGGATACCGGGTCAACGTTACCGTGGCGAACGGTAGCTGGACCAGGTACGAAAACTGCAACAATTATTCCAGTAGCTAATACATCAGCAACTCCTATGTGGAAAAAATACATCAAGCCAGACGTAGCGACTCTAAAGACTGAACTGGACCCACTGGCGTTCAGTGTGACACAAGAAGAGGGGACTGAACGATCAGGTAGTAGTCCATATGATCATAATTACGAACCGGGAATTTACGTTGATATCCTGTCCGGTGAACCCCTCTTTTCTTCGAAAGATAAATTTGATTCAGGAACGGGGTGGCCATCATTTGTAAAGCCAATTGAACCAGCGGCAGTGACCGAGCGACCAGACAATACGTTTTTTACGAAACGAACTGAAGTTCGTTCAGCGATTGCTGATGACCATCTTGGCCATGTGTTTAACGATGGGCCTGCTGACCGTGGCGGTATGCGGTACTGCATGAATGGTGTTGCTCTAAAATTCGTTCCAAAAGATCAGATGCAATCATTGGGCTACGGGGACTACCTCGATCAAGTCTAGAAACAAAATAGTAAGGGGCCAGACCCCTTACTTTTTTTGTAGTAGTTTTGGCGTGATTTTGGTATGCTGGGCGGACTATGGAAGATATTATTTTGGTAGATAAGCCGGCGGGTATTACATCATTTGGCGTTATCCGTGAATTACGTAAGCGGATTGGCGTACGGAAAATTGGTCATGCGGGGACGCTTGATCCACTCGCAACCGGGCTCATGATTTTGGGAGTCGGCCCGGGAACCAAGAAACTAACCGAACTGGTAAAACTCGATAAAGAATACATAGCCGAAATTCGAGTAGGCGAAACGCGGAGTACGGGCGATTTAGAAGGTGAGATTATTGCTGAAAAGAATGTAACTGAATTTGCAGAAGAGACAGCTTACGAGGCACTTTCGTCTATGGTTGGAGTCCTCACGCTTCCGGTATCTGCCTATAGCGCGATTAAAAAAGATGGTGTGCCAATGTACAAACGTGCTCGTAAAGCGGCCGAATCAGGTAACCTTGTGACGGATGTTCCAGTCCGAGATATGACTGTGTATGCAACCGAGCTGCTCCGTTGTGTCGTTGAAAATAATCGGGCGGTAGTGACTGTTCGTTTTGCCGTAGGGAGTGGCACCTACATTCGCTCGCTAGCCGAAGAGTTCGGTAAACGCACCGGTTATCCCGCAACCCTTCAACTGCTCCGTCGAACTAAAGTGGGGGAGTTTGATATCAAAGATGCTAAAAAAATTGAAGACTTTTGAAAATCCTCGTCAATAAATAAACCCCGGTCGCTGGCAGCTGACCGGGGTTTGTTAGTTATATGCGTCAGACGTAGACTCGCGCTGTATCGTAGTTAAATCTGTACATCCAGCTGGCGACCCGCAGTCCCGCCTCGGTTCGTTCATAGAGGTAGAGAAGGCAGATCGTCCGTTCGGAGTTTTTTTGGGTGATACGGAACTTCTTGCCGTACACCAGCGTGAGAAAATCGAGGAACTCTTCGACTTTTCGGAGTGGGATGTCTGTGGTTTGGATAGTGACTTTCAGGCTGAATGCTTGAAAGTCTTTTTTCTTGGGAAGGTGTCGTCTACCCAGGGCGCTTGGTTGGTTTACAATGCTCATTTTTGTACCTCATGGTTTTTGTTTTCCCCCAAGACGGCATAAGAGCGTGAGCAGGTACAGTAAATCACTAAGTCAGACAAAAGAAAAGGATCACCGAAGTGATCCTGGAGGTTCGTGTGTCGGAACAAGAGAGAAGGCGAGCTGCTCTGCACGTGGTTTTTTCTTCGGCGGTTTCTTGGCTGCAGTGGCCGCTTTGGCGCTATTTAGACCCCGCACATTCGCGGCCATCAGCATCTCAGCCTGCAGGAACATGAATGCGTAGTCCTCGGGATGCAGATATTGGTTTTCGCCACCAATACGCGCGATTCGACCTTCTTTCCATTCAAAACGAACTTCGTACCCACCAAATGTGAAAAGTACGTATACCGGGGTAAGTTCAAGTACCCGATAAGACTTCAGATCGGCACGGGCAGCTTGAAACGCTACTGCAACTCGCGCTTTGTGGGCCGTTTTTTCAGACGCCATAGGTTAGTGCCTCCTTGGAAACGGAATGACGTTTTCGCCCTCGAGGAGCGGTGTATCGTTAACAGGTTCAATGACGACTTCTGCTGCGACGGTGTCTTCGGCAAATCGCCAAATGGTTCGCCTGGTTGTGGTGTCGGTGCCAGGTTTTGGTGTGAGGTCACTGCGGTTAATAATGCCACTCGCGTCCTGGATGATGGCACTGTTACCGTAATGAATCGCCTCGACTTCTCCAAACATCCCGAGGTATGCCCATACGTAAAACGTCCGAGTCACACCATCAGCACAGACGACCATAGTGGTCCCAATAAATTCCGGCACGGTGTTTCTCCTTGAACTGCTCTGTAAATTTTATACCATAGTTATGTAGATTTGTAAAACAACTCCCGCTGTAAGTCGGGAGTTGTTGTTACGCTCGGAGTTGTGTGGCGATTGATTCTAGGAATTGCTGTTTGACGCGGGCTAGTTCGCGGTCGCGGTAGGGGGCGCCGGTGACGTCTTCGGTCAGTTGGATACCGGTCACGTCGCCATTTTCGGTGACGAGGGCGTGGGTTGTGACGCCGTTTTCGGTGAAGTAGAGTTCTCCGGTCGCGCGATTGAATTGGAGGGTAACGCTACCTGCGACTACTGTTTCAAACCCCTTGTCCCCGCGGATAATCTCACCACGGTCGAGACTGGCGAGGAGTTCACCTGGTGACAATTTTCCTCCTGGCCGTTCGAATCCCATGATTGTAATTAAAAGAGTGATTCAACTACTGCCTTTACGTCTCCTCCATCTGCCTGACCAGCCAGTTCTTTCATCACCGCGCCAACGAGGATGCCAAGTTTACTTTTATCGGTTACCCCGAGTTCGGCCTTTTTAGCTTCGGCAATTGGACGAATGGCGTCTTGTGTCATGAGGGTAGGAAGGTAGGCTTCGAGGATGGCGAGTTCAGCCTTCTCTGGATCAGCCAGTTCTTGGCGACCAGCTGCTTCATATTGCACAATTGATTCTTTGCGTTGCTTGGCGAGGCGCTTGATAACGGTGAGGATACCGGCGTCATCGAGTTGATCCTGTGGAGTACGTCCCGTTGCAACGAGTTCATTTGTGCAGGCAGTCATAATACTGCGAATAGTAGTGAGAGCCACTGCATCTTTTGCTTTCATGGCAGTTTTTAAAGATTCTCGGAGTTGTTCGTGGAGTGACATACAAATATGGTTATTACTAGGTAAGTAGTTTCAGTTTAGCATAAAAAAACGACCCCGGCAGTACCAGGGTCGCGTGCGTTAGAGTGAGAGTCGATTGGCGTACTCTTCCATTACTTTGAATGCTTCTGCAGTTCGCTTGGTCCTCAGACATAATTTTGGTACCCGACAAAACGGTAACGACATAACTCTTTAGCATATTTGGTGCCAAGGTAATTAAGTATTTGGGTGCGGCTATCGCGAGTGAGCGGCATAGGTAAACTGACGATAATTGAATACTTATCCTCGTCGACTTCAATTCCTACATTTGTGCTGGCTGTCATCTGGTTCTCCGTTTTCTGCAAGCTACTATAACGCTCATGATTATTTTGGTAAAGCATTGCTTGTTCGTGGTAGTATTACCGCTATATGGAACCTATTTCAATTCTAATTGTGGTGTTGCTGGTAGCGATTTTTGGGGTGCTCATCTATGTATTTTTCCTCAAACCGGCTGCGGTCGTGCCGGACAAAACGCCGGAATCAATGCTCCTGATGCAACAGCAATTGCAGGAACTGTCGCGGACGATGCGGGAACAGATGAGTGAGAGTAATCGGGTGGTGCAGCAGGGTAGCCAGATGCAGTTCCGTGAAAGTCGGGAACTCATGCAACAGATTAATAAAGACGTGAATGATCAGATGCGCGCGATCCAAGAAAGCGTGGGGCAAAAACTGATGAATGTGCAGAAATCTGTTTCCGAGGTAGGGGAGAGTAGTAAACAGGTGTTTCAAGTTGCAGACCAGCTAAAGGAACTGCAGAGTATTTTAAAGAATCCAAAACAGCGAGGTATTTTAGGTGAGTATTATCTCGAGACTGTACTCCAAAATGTGCTACCGCCCGAGAGTTTTAAAATGCAGTATGCGTTTAATGATGGTGAGATAGTTGATGCGGCCGTGTTTGTAAAAGGGAAGGTTATCCCGATTGACTCGAAATTTTCGCTCGATAACTACAACCGTTTTGCTGAGGCCGCGGATGGGCAGGACAAAGTGAATTTTGAAAAGACGTTTGTAAACGATTTGAAACTCCGTATTGCTGAAACCGCCAAGTACATTCGGCCGAGTGAAGGCACGATGGACTTTGCCTTTATGTTTATTCCGCACGAGGGTATCTATTATGATTTGCTCTCGAACCGAGTAGGGGCCGGTGAAGAGAATTTGATTCAGCGCGCCGCAGGTAAAAACAAAGTAATCATTGTATCTCCAACGTCGTTTTTGGCGTATCTACAGACCGTGCTCCAGGGTTTAAAGGCGCTTGAGATTGAAGAGAAGGCACAGGACATTATCAAGAATGTCGAAAAGTTATCTGGACACATTGCAAAGTACGAAGACTATTACAATAAACTTGGAACCGCCCTCGGCACGACAGTGAATCACTATAATGCCGGCTACAAAGAGTTGGGGAAAGTAGACAAAGACATCTTGCGTATTACGGGTGAAGCGGCAGGAGTCGAGATACTAGCAATTGATAAACCAGTTAAAGGAGACGAATAGAAAAATGCGCCCCGTTTTCAAACGGGGCGCATTATGTTTTAAAGACGAAAGAGCTTTTCAAAATCAGTGTTACTGCTCTCACATTCCCGACAGCAGCCGTGTTCAATGAGTGCTTTAAGGAGAACCATAATATGCGCGTCCTTGAGCTCGGCCGTTTGTGCGGTAAAAATACGCACTGATCTGCCAAAACCAGTTTTTGTATCAAGGTACGTGTACTCCATTCCGCCAGTAAAGCGAACTGGAGCGAAGCGATGTCCCATCCCGTCGAGTGTAATATGGTTAACTGCTACCGTGAAATCTTTTCCGAACAGACTTCGCTGTATGACGTTTTGCAGGGCAGACCAGCTGCCGTATAAGCGATTTTCCCGCACGCGGAGATAGGCGTACTGCGCTGTCAGGCTATTCTCGTCGCTTGTGGTTATCTCTTCCATGTAACTTTCCCCCAGTAGCTTCTGTGGCTACTGTACCGCGACATCTTGCAATTTTCAAGCTTTTCTAGTACTATAGCGACCACTATGGCTACAACTACAAAACAGCAGGCTCCCTTTGCCGTCATCATGACGGGAGGAAAGCAATATATCGTATCAGTGGGGGATGTACTCGAGGTGGAAATGCTTGGAGATTTCTCTGCTGGAGACGCTATCGAGTTCGATACTGTCCTTATGACTGACGACGGATCTGCCGCTAAAATCGGTACTCCGTACACTGGCACAAAGGTAAAGGCTACCTACCTCGGTATGCAAAAAGGTGAGAAAATCACTATTCTCCGGTACAAGGCCAAGAGTAACCGTGATCGCAAGATCGGTCACCGTCAGAAGCACTCACAGATCAAAATTGAATCAATCACGTAAGTAAAAAGCTCCTTCGGGAGCTTTTTTCTGTATGTACTGGTTTCTAAAGAAAAGCCGTCCCTCCGATTGAGGGGCGGCTCTGAAGTCAGGCTTTGGACGGGTGGAGCGTGTGAACGTTATACGGTTGTGCCTCCGGTACCAGGTGGATGCCTTTGCCCGAATTCGTTTCCTGTCGCCAGATCAGAATCAATCGATCGAAATGGTCTTTATTGTTTGGGTCGGTCATTTCGAGGCAGCGTACGAACTTGGGGGTATATATCATTGCGATCATTTGTTGCAGATCTGCATAACTGCGGTTACGGTTCGGGTTGTGAAGTTCGGCATGCAACAAGGCTTGTAGCAAATCGTAATGACGTAGGCGAGCAACTTCTGCCTCTTCTGCGCTTGCAGGAGGGGATGGGTTTTCCGTCAGGTCTTTCCAAACGGCATAGTAGTCGTCGATACTTTTCTTGATGTGCATCTAAATGGCCCCGCTCAGGTTTCTTTGAAAACTATACCTTTAAATTATAAAAAAGCAAACAACAGAAATTTTGGTATACTAGACATACTATGGAATCAAACGAATCTATTAAACCAGAACGTCGTGAGCAAGACGAGGTATCACCGGCTGACATCAAGCAAATGTTAGCTGAAATTATGACACAAGCCAGTGATGGGTATCTGGTTGAGATATCAGAGAGAATTGAAAGTATTAAAGATCATGTGATGGATAAATACGTTTGGAGTGACCGAAGAATGTCCCCCTATTGGCATGCGTTAGCAAGCAGTACTATGAAAGTTGATGAAAGCGCAGTAGTGAATCCGCTGAAGCAACGAGAGATCGCAGAAACAATCATTGGCTCGCTGAAGCGATTGGTCGCATCGTTTGCAGTTCCCGAAGCGGCCCATGAATCATCAAATGCGCTTATTCGTGATATCGCTACGTTCCGTGAAAGTCTGGTGACTAAGCCGGTTCTGCTCCATGAATTTAATACTGCCGTCTATCAGCATATTTTGGAGTTACAAAAGAAGTATCCTCATGAGCGCTTGACGCAAATCCCGGAAATTCAATATCTTATTTCAGGGAGTGAGGTAGTGAGTGATGAAGGGATTGCCATAGAGACTATCGGAGAGGTGATGCTGTCCGTTACTGAAAAATATCTCGAGGTGAAAGACCGAATTGAAGCTGAACTTAGCCTCGGTTCCGAAGAGCGTTCTTGATCGTTTCGGGATCGGCGTATTCGAGTTCGCTACCGGTCGAGAGACCGCGGCCCAGTTGAGAAATACGGAGTGGGGTAGTGGTGGTCGTTTGGAGTGGGGTAATAATTGATTCAACAAAGCGACTGGTATTTTCTCCATCAGGATTAACGGCAAACGCGAGGATAATTTCCTCGAGACCAGTTGGGATACGGGCTTCGATGGTGGCTTTTAAGGTACCGCCACGCAGTTTTTTACTGTCTTCACTATGGAGGAGTGGTACCATGCCGCCAAGGACGAAATAGAGGCCCTCGTACTGCCCACTTCGTTCGATGGCAATGATATCGCTATCGGCGGCTACAATCATCAGTTTGCTGTGATCGCGATTCTGGCTGCTACAAATACTGCAGAGATTTGCACTGCCGCCCGAACTAGAGAAAAAACGGTGACACGAAGCACACTCAATAACTGTGGTATGTAAATTTGAAATGAGGCTCGAAATTTCAGCGAGACTCCCTGGGTCAAGGGTGAGAAGGTGAAATACAAAACGCTTGGCCTGGCGTCCGCCAGTACCTGGGAATTTTTCAAAGTAGGTGGTGAGTTTGTCGAGGTTGGACATGAGATTGGTTTAACAGTTGCATGGTTGCATAGTTTAATAGTATTCGGTTTACTGTGCAACCGTGCAACTATTAAACGATTGAACCAGTTTAGAAATCGTCATTATGTCCACCGCCGTGACCGCCTCCTCCCATCGAGGCGTGGTGGGTGTCGAGGTTGAGGAAGCGGACGTGCTGCCCGTCGAAATAGAGTTCAGCAGAACCGACCGCACCGTTACGGTGTTTTTCTACCATGATTTCAGCAATATTTGGACGTTCGGCTGGCTGGTCTTTGTTCATTTTGTCTTCACGGTGGATGAACATCACTACGTCGGCGTCCTGCTCGATAGATCCTGAGTCACGGAGGTCAGAGAGGCGAGGCTTGCCGCCGCGTTGTTCAACGGCACGGGAGAGCTGTGAGAGGGCGATAACGGGAACGTTCAAATCACGCGCGAGGATTTTAAGTGAGCGGGAAATTTCTGTCACTTGCTGCACCATTGAATCACTTGATTTGGTTGAGGTCGGGGACATGAGCTGGAGGTAGTCCACAATAATCATATCGAGACCATGTTCGTTTTGGAGACGGCGGGCAGACGATCGCATTTTGAGAATATTGTTACCAGCCTGGTCGTCGATATGAATCTGCGCTTCAGACAATTTTGCCATGGCGGATTGGACGGCTTCGAACTCCTGGTCGGTCGACAACTTACCGGTACGCAGTTTCCATGAGTCCACACCGGCCTCCGCTGCGAGCATGCGGTCTACCAGCTGCTGGTCAGACATTTCAAGTGAGAAAATACCAACCGATGCGCCGTGCAGCAGGGCAGCGTTGCGGGCGATATCGAGGGCAAAAGTTGTCTTTCCCATTGACGGACGAGCCGCGAGGATGATGAGGTCGGATTTTTGGAAGCCAGCGAGCAAGTTGTCGATGGCGGTAAAACCAGACTGCACACCGCGCTTTTCATTTTGGTTGGCCGAAAGATACTCAAAGCGTTCCCAGGCTTCGGTCAGGGAACTACCAATCGTTTTAAATTTCTGTGTGGTTGGTGCGTTCGTGACTTGGAAGATTTTCTTTTCTGCCTGGTCCATCACCTCGTCAGTATTCTCAGGGTCACTGTAACCGAGTTCGGCAATTTCATCAGCGGCATAAATCAGCCCACGCAAAATCGCTTTACCCTGTACCAGTTCCGAGTAGTACATGGCGTTACCAGCCGCTGGTACGGTTTCGATGAGTTCTGTCACATACGATGCTCCGCCGACACGTTCGAGCTGTCCATTGGCGGTGAGTTTACTTGAGACCGATACGATATCAATCGGATCACCCTTCATAAAGATTTGGTAGATGGCTTCGTAGATACTCCGGTGTTTGTCCGCATAGAAACTTTCAGCAAAAATGGTGACTGACACATCATGCATGACGTCAGGTTTCAAAATGATGGCACCGAGTAGTGCTCGCTCGGCATCAATGTTGTGCGGTACGGTGCGGAGGTTTCGGTTAGTTGCGCGTGGTGTGTCTGCCATAATACGGAACAGTATAGCGCGTTTCCATAGCGGCACCTAGAATGCAAAAGAGTGGAGAAACTGTGCAAAACTGTATAACGATGTATAAACGATAGTGACGTACAACTAGTGTGACATGAGGTCTTAGACTCAAACCCCAACTGCACGTTAAGATGCAGCTATGTATAGACAATTAAGTCACCATGAGCGAGAACAAATTGGAATCTTAAAAGCACAGAAGCTCTCAAGTACCGCTATCGGTACTAAACTAGGACGAGACTCCA
>JANPGF010000091.1:0-18082 GCA_031423775.1 Candidatus Kaiserbacteria bacterium
AGTATAGCAAATTACACCACAAAAATAAAGAAAACCCACACCGGCATATGCCAGTGTGGGTTTTCTTTATTTTGCCTCTTTTAGTCTCAAAGCTCGATTAGGCTTTCAGAAATAGATGAAATGCTAGGCGCGCAAGGAAAATTGTGTGAGCCGTACAAGCGTACGGTGAACATAATTTTTCGCAGTCGCAACAACGCAGTTCGCTATTTCTGGAAGTCGCCTCTATTTTGTGACAAAGGTGAGAGCTTGGCCACGTTTGTCTGCCCGACCAGTTCGACCAATTCGGTGAACATAATCTTCGTAAGCGTTTGGGAGATCGTAGTTGATTACGTGTGATACGTCGTCAACGTGGATACCGCGAGCAGCTACGTCAGTTGCTACGAGTACCTGGACACGGCCACCCTTGAAGTTTTGGAGGGCGCGCTGTCGCTGTGGGTGACTCTTGTTACCGTGGATAGCGTCGGCTTTGATACCAGCACGCATCAGTTCCTGAGAGAGTTTCTCCACACTGTGCTTCATCGCACCAAAGATAATAACTCGAGAGAATTCTGGCTTCTTCAAGAGATCAACCAAGGTAGGGAATTTAGTGTGTGGTTCGTAATACACAACGTCCTGAGTGATACTGCCGGTAATGTCCTTCTTGCGAACAGACACCATTACGGGATCATTCATGAACTCATGGATAAGACCCTTCACACTGTCTGACATAGTCGCAGAGAAGAAGAGAGTTTCGTGAGGATCAGGAACGTCTTTCAGAATCTTGCGCATGTCGTGAATGAATCCCATGTCGAGCATACGGTCAGCTTCGTCCAGAATGATGGTTGAGAAACCAGCTGGCTTGATGTGACCGCGGTCGATGAGGTCCTGAACACGACCTGGTGTTCCGATAATGAAATGATTCTGGCGACGGAGTCCCTGAATCTGTGGACGAATGTTCATACCACCAACACAGACAGTTGAGAAGATTTTCATCTTTTCTGTCAAACGCTTGAGTTCCTGTTCTACCTGAATCGCGAGTTCACGGGTTGGGGCGAGGATAAGCGTCTGGCGACTGTATTGCTTGAGGGTCTTGTTAATAGTTGGGACGAGGAAGGCGGCTGTTTTACCAGTACCAGTCTGTGCAAGTCCAACTACGTCACGACCATCCATGATGTAGGGAATGATTTGATCCTGAATAGGAGATGGAATAGTGAGTCCCATATTTGTAATGGTCGTTACAAGCGGCTGTTCGAGACCAAAGGTCTTGAATGTATGCTTGGCCTCGTAGACCTCTTCTGGAGTAGTGTCTACTGGGTTCAGGTTAATGTATTTTGAAACGTCGAAGGTCTGCATTTTGCGACCACCGCGTCCGCCGCCGTTACCACCGCGACTACCGCCACGAGAACCGCCGCCAAATGAGCGACCACCACCAAATGATGACGGGCGACTTGAACTGCGAGTGCCACTGTCTGTTGTGCTAAATGCACGACGTGGACCACGTGAAGATGAAGTACTTGAAGCACTCTGACGAGCGCCGGTACGGTCACCAAAACGACGACCACTGCCTGAACCAGTGTCACTGGTTGAACGTGGCCGACTACTAAAAGCTGGTTTCCGACTAGGTCGGTTTATTGAAGAATCCATTTATTATTTTGTTAGAGTGTTTTGTATCAGAATGATACAAAACGGGCTGTGCAGGTTATAAAACCAATCGAACTAGCCATAAAAATAGGTGGCCAAAATCCGTCTGCCACTCAAGAGCCCTACACGAGAATCTTAAGGTAGTGCTAGGATAACATATAATATCTTTTTCGTCAAATTTCTGTGCTGTGTAAGGTAAAAAGGGATGACACTTTGACTCGACGGCGTAGCGAGATAGTTACGTAGGGCATGACGTCAAACACGAGGTGCGGTACGCTAAATAGTAGATAGGAGCGAGTGACATTACCGGTATCGAGGTGCGCGTGGATGTGGTTACCTTGCTTCAACACATGAACGTGTTTCCATGACTGCCTTGAACGGAGACAGTATCCTGGATGAAAGAGGTTGGTTTCAGCTTTAAAATGGTCTTCTATATGAGTGAAGTCAGCATCGGATATCCAGGCAAAACAACGATGAAAGGGGGTGCTTGAATGTATTTGCTTTGATATGAGATAATCCCACGAGTTCATTCGTCGTTATAGTACTAGTATACTATAGAGGTTATGGAATCCGGCTCATCACTCAAAGACGCGTTGTTTAATAAGGTAACAGTTACGTATCTGGCGGGATTATTTGTAGCCGTTGATTCGAGTTTTGCTGCAAAGGGGTTTGTGAGGGAGGTGGTAGGGAAGTTCCCGGAACTAGAACTAAAAGCGCGTATTGTGTGGATGGCGGAGGTGCTCGAACGGTATCTGCCTGCTGACCCGAGTGTGGCGATGAAACTGATTGTGGCGGCTTTACCGCCACCGCTTGATCCGGCGCTCCTTGATGATGATTTTGGAGAATTTATTTTGGCGCCACTCGGGGAATATGTCGTGCGGAATGGTTTGTCGAAAAAATATCTGAAGCAGTCACTCGCGACCCTGCGCGAAATCACGATGCGGTTTTCAATGGAGGACGCGATGCGGTCGTTTTTGAATACCTTTCCGCAAGAGACACTCGCAGCCTGCGACAAGTGGGTGATGGATAAGAACTATCATGTGAGACGGCTCGTAAGTGAAAGTACACGGCCACTGTTACCGTGGTCGCGGCGGCTGACTCTCGGTCATCAAGTTCCATTGAAATATCTCGATACTCTGTATGCCGACAAAAGCCGCTACGTTACCCGTTCAGTAGCGAATCATCTAAACGACATCAGTAAGCGTGATCCTGATTTGGTATTGCAGACTTTGGCTAAATGGAAGAGAGAGGGGAGACAAGATACTAAAGAACTTGAGTGGATGACACGACATTCACTCCGCACTCTGACGAAACAAGGCCATGCTAAAGCACTCGCAAGCATTGGCTACCTAGACAGTCACGAAATTCATGTGATTGATTTTTCGCATTCGGCAGTTTCTGGTACACTCGCGCTTGGCGGCAAACTCGTACTTGCGCTCAAACTGCAGTCACTTACCGACAGTTTACTCCGTATTGATTACGTGATTGATTTCGTAAAAGCGAATGGAAAAACAAAACCAAAAGTATTTGCCTGGAAAAAAGTTGCAGTAACAGCACAAGCTATTCTCTCGCTTGAGAAAACACATCATTTCAAAGCTGACGCTACTACCTTCAAGCTCTATCCTGGCACTCACACAATTACTCTCCAAATCAATGGCAAAAAATATTCGTCCTCTGCTATCGATCTTCGCTAAAATCGTAGAAGACTTCGTCAAAATCTTGAATATAGCCGCGAGTGTTTAGTTTGATACCTTCGCGCTTGTAGAGTTTACGCCGTTTTGCTTCGTACTCGGGACTCATCCATACTTTGCCGCCGGCATAGACGATGCGATGCCAAGGTATGACTTTAGGATTAGGGGCTTTCGAGAGAATATTCGAGATACTTCGAGCGGCCATACTGCCACCTCCGGCTGCTTTGGCGAGAGCACCATAGGTCGTTACGCGACCTTCGGGAATATCGAGTGCGAGCTCATAGACACGCTTGCTAAATTCTCCGGGCATAGATGTAGTGATTATGTGTTAGTGAGTAAAGGATTCGCCATGTCTCCGAGAGATGTCAGAATGTTTGCAATATGTTCGTCGAGAGTCACGCCAAGTGCAGCTACAGCTTTTTGAATATGTTCACGATTGATACCTGGTGCAAATTTAGGTTCATTAAATCGTTTTTTGATCGAAGAGACTTTGATTTCAGAGTAGGGAACAGGGTTCAGTTTTTGGTAAGCGTAGATGAGTCCACAAATTTCGTCGCAGGCGAGGAGCGTGCGTGCGAGGAGTGTTTCAGGTTTGGTGGCAAATCCATTAAACCCGTCTGCGTGGGCTTCGACTGCATGAATTAATTCACGTGGGTAGCCCCACTCGGCAAACCAGGTGAGTGATGGACCGGGATGTTCAGTTGGATATTCCTCATAGTCGATATCGTGGAGGTAGCCGGTGGTCCACCAGAGGTCACTATCTTCACCATATTTGTTCGCATAGCCCGCCATTGCAGCACCTACCATTTCAGCGTGAAAACGTTGATAGGGGTCGGTAACATGCTTGCCTAAGAGTGCACGAGCTTCATCTGTAGTGGGTATAGTCATAATCCACAATAGTATATCAAATTTTAATCACACGAGAGGGTGAAACAAAGTATGGTAGGCTTAGATATCTATGCGACAAATACTCGTTATAACCGTCCTACTTGTAGTGATACTGCTCCTTGTATGTACCAACGTTTGGCAATTTGCAAAAACAATCTGGCTCATTGTACAAGTGACTCCACCCTATGAGCAAAAAGGTGAGGGTGAGCATCCTCCGGCAATTTTAGTTTTCGGTGATAGTACGGGGTACGGTACTGGTGCAGGAAGCGCAGACAAAAGTATCTCAGGGTTACTAGGTAAAGATTTTCCAAAGTATAAAATTACCAATAGCAGTAAAAACGGTCGCACGATTGGTGAGGCTCTTGAAGTCCTAAAAAAAATACCGTCTGGACAAAAGTACGACCTGATACTGCTGCAGCTCGGCGGGAATGATATTTTGCAGAACCGTTCAGTTGCAACAGTCGAAGCAGAATTGCGACAGCTCGTTACTCTTGCAAAGCAACATAGTACACATGTCGTGATGCTTAGTTGTGGAAATGTGGGTACAGCCGCCCGGTTTATACACACTCCTCAGTCTGCAGAATACGATGCGCTCACTCGACAATTTCGAGCGATGTTCACCTTAGTTGTAACAGAGATAGGCGGAACGTTTGTCGATATCTTTCAGGAACCTGCAGTTGATGTGTTTGCACAAAAACCCGAGGTCTATTTTTCTATGGATGGTCTCCATCCGAGTGCAGCTGGCTATGCAGTGTGGTACCAAAGTCTCGGTCCGGTGTTAGTCGGCTTGATGAAGTAACAATAACTAATATTTTCCATCACTTTCTGGTTCAAATTTAATTTGTGAGATATAAAAACGGGCCGCACTCACGAAAGTGAGCGGCCCGTATGGTTTTCCCAGCTTTCAGGGAAGTGCTTAGTTTGAGGCGTTTGCGACCCGCCGGTCATATTTATGCATTTTCGGTTCCCAGCAATTGCGACTTTCGTCCCAAGGGCTGGTTCCGGATTCGTTATACATCCGACGAGCTTGGGCAAAGTTGCCTTCGATTGTCGTGATGTTCGTATGTGCTGTTTGCGCCCAGATGTCAAAATGCCCTTTGTAGAGAATTTGACAGGCACCTGTCGCAGAAGAAACGCGTTTCCCCGCTTTGTTACGAGCGCGACTCACATTGAGTGTGCCGTCACTACGATAGTGTTCAAAGTGCGACTCGCACTCACAGATGGCGACCATTACCGGAATGTCCGAGAAGTAGTCGATAGCCAACTCCTTCACATATTCTGGATCGACCTCACGTGAGGTGGGAGACACAGCAAAAGTAGTTTCGATTTTTGCAATCGAAATTTTCTGCGGGGGAACAGGTTGTACTGACAGTGATTCATCCGCTATGGCAGGATTGACCGAAGTCGATCCTAGTAGACATATCACTATCGCGCTGATGATTTTGAGCATCGGCTACTCCTTCGCTTGTAGGTTTCAGGAACTTCTTTGGTCGTGTAGACCCTCCTCCAAACCCTATGACGGGTGAATGGCAAAAGTCTTACAAAGATACAAAATATCCTTACAATACAGAGTATTATAAGGGTATTGAGCCAATTGCTATTGCTTCTCTATGATATTTGCAACATCACAAGTGAGCCCGCAGCTTTCTGTTGGTGGTTCACCTCGTTCGGGGCAGGTATGCGAATAGAGGCAGGATTCATCAGTAACGCCAGCGATGTATTCAGGGAGACGAGGATTTTTTGGGTCACCATAATAAAGAAGGATGCGATCCTTTTCGGCAGTTTGATAGCTGATGATGTCGGGGACTGGAGTGCCGTTTACAAAAAGAAGTAGCTGATTGGTGGCGTTTGTACAGTGGGCAGTTCCGGTATCGAGGGTGAGACAGGTGTCGGTCAACGTTACTCCAATCGAATGAAAGAAGTCCGCCAGAGTCGCGTTATTAGCATGACGGTGCACTACTTCATCGTTTCCATCATGAAAATGTTGTGCGGCATCGAGGATGTGTTTCTCGTCTGATTGATATTTTTTGTCAGTAAAACGAATACGCTCGTCATCGATATACAAACGAAAATCAGCATGTACATGTACCGGACCATTGAAGGTTGCCGTATGATTAGGAAGATCGTATCCGAGCGCTCCGGAAAATGTATAGAGACCAAGATTATAGCCTAACACTAATGCCGTCACTATTCCTAGCGAGCCAGCCAGCAGCGTGTGTTTAGTTAAAAAGGTCGGTAGGTATTTTTTCATAGATTGAGCATAGTGTTATTTTTTGTGCACGTCAACAAACGCGTGATTATGGATAAATGAATTATCTGACACCGTGTAACTCGCTACTCCAAGCTCCTCTTGTTCTGCAAAGCTATTCATTGCGGCAGGTGTAACAATGAGTGCAACTGTTGCGAAAATATCGGCAGTACAGGCACTTTCTGCTTTAATGAATGTAGCGTCGGGGTTGTGTGTAGTCGGTACGTTCGTTGTATTGATTATGTGGGTATAGGTAGTACCGGCAAACTGCCAGGCTCGTTTGTGTGGACTGCTGGCAGCGAAACCTTGGTTATAAAGAGTTGTTGTAGTGAGATAGGTTCCTGCTACCGTTGGGTGTTCCAGGTACACCGTTATGGGAGTCTCGTTGTCACTGGTTGCAAACATGTCGCCGCCGCCATTTACCAGAAAATATTTCAAGTGGTGCTTTTTATGGAGTAGTAGCACAAGTGCATCGATAGCGTATCCTTTGCCAAAGCCTCCAATATCAATCTGTCCCTGGTGGAGTGTAACGTGGTCAGGGGCTATTGTCAGTGTCTCGTAGGGAGACAGTAAAGGGGTCTTTTTGGTAGTGGGGGTAAAGCTATATTCAGCGTCATAACCCGACTCGATCAAGGCACTGCCTACCATAATGTTAAATATGCCATTCGTACGTTCAAACTGGTCACGCCCAAACGCGAGTACATCGATGAGTTCTTGGTTAGGATTTGTAATAGTTTGTCCAGCATTCAATTTACTTATATATGAGTCAGGATTAAATCTAGAGTACTGCTTTTCAAACGCCTGTAAAAAAACCGCACAATCATCATGGATGACCTGGCGGCTTTTTTCATCAATATTGTCAAACACCTCGATCCACCATGAGGTACCAAGGGCGCCTATCGTGGGGAGGGTGGTAGACATTGTGAGTATTACGATTTTGCTTGTGCAGCAATCTGCGCCTTAGCATTGTTCCAGGCGTTTGAGGTGAGAGATGCTCCGCCAACCCGGGCGAGGTTTATGCTATCCAGCGTCTTGCCAATCACTTGAATTTTGTACGCTGCAGCAAAGCCTTTCTGATAATTTGCGGTAGCACCTTGTGATGGGTCGAAAATGACATCACTTGCGGTCACAATATCATTCTTTAATGTGAGCTTTACGGTTACGCCGTGTTCGAGTCGGTCAGGAGCGTTATAGGCAACTTTTACACTGTAGTCAGCATCTTTATACGTCGTTTTTGTGACAGGTGCTGTCACTGGTTCAGACGGAGTTACAGCTGGCTTCGTTTCAGTTGGTGTGGTGACAGGTTTTGTTTCGACTGGGGTTTCGGTTGGTGTAGTTTCAGACGGCGTGCTGGTTACAGGAGTGGTGGTGGTCACGACGGGAGTGATAGCATTCTCCTCAATTTCGTGCGACTTCCAAAAGTATCCACCGAGCGAAACGGCAGCAATAAGTCCGATAACAACAAGAATGATTGGCATATATTTTATTTTTTACTCGATAACGCTGCCTATTATACCTATAAAAAGAGACGAGGCCACTAGTGCCTGGTATACTATTTCTATGAAATCATCAACTAAAAACCCAATAGTGCTACTACATGCCTGGATAGACAAGACCGCGATGTACATGATTGTCCTTTACATGCTTAGTATTTTGGCCCTTTGTTCCGTTCTCGCCGCACTCATAGGGTTAGTTGGTATACCAGCAATTAACCAATTGGTGGCCCTTTTTGTGGTGTTGATAACTGGGTATAGTGTCAGTATTTTGGCTGCGAATGTGCGCGGTATTACCGCAAATCACCACTCCTCAATTATTACTGCACTTATTCTCTTTTTCTTACTCATGCCTGAGCTGTCTGTTATGGGGATGGGTATTCTCGCAGCAACAGTGGCATTTGCCGTTATTTCAAAATACGTCATTGTTTACCGTGGTCAGCATGTTTTGAATCCTGCCGCATTATCGGTATTTGTGTTAGGTCTCACCGGGTATGGGTTTGCGGCCTGGTGGGTGGATACGGTGTGGATGTTTGTACCGCTTTTGATTACAGGAACTATTGTCGTGATGAAAGTGCGTAAATGGGTACCGGTGCTCTCATTTTTGCTAGCCGGACTCCTCATGGCGACATTTGAAAGTGGCGCAGTTGGGGTGACAGATACGTGGTATAGTTTTTTTGTTTCATCCCCGGCACTCTTTCTCGGTTTCTTTATGCTGACGGAACCTTTTTCAATTCCTCCGACAAAGCGTTTGCAGGTAGGGTATGGCGCACTTGTTGGCGTGCTCTCAAATACAGCATTGATAAATCCACTAGTAGCTATTGTGAGCACGAACGTAACGATGTCACCGGAACTCGCGCTCCTTTTTGGTAACATTGTGTTTTACCCCAGCACACTCCGCCGTAAATTATTCCTTGTTTTAGAGTCTAAAACAGAGATTGCCGCCAACACATGGGAGTTCGTCTTTACAAAGCCGAGAAACATGTTATTCAAAGCAGGACAATATTTGGAATGGATGTTGCCACATGCGGCTGCAGACATGCGAGGTATTCGTCGGTACTTTACAATTGCGTCATCGCCAACTGAAGACAAGGTGAGACTCGCACTTAAGGTCATGAATCCAGGAAGTAGTTATAAAGCAGCTCTTACGACATTGCCAATTGGAGGTACAGTGGTCGCAAGTCAGCGCGCAGGGGATTTTACGTTACCGAGAGACACTACAAAGAAGATCGCGATGATAGCGGGCGGTATTGGAGTAACTCCATTCCGGAGTCAGGTAAAGTATTTGATTGATACTAAAGCCTCGACGAATGTGCTGCTATTTTATTGTGCCAACACCAAAGCGGATATAGCGTATGGTGATATCTGGCAACAAGCTGCCGCTGTACTAGCATTCAAACTTGTTCCAGTTCTGGCCAAAGAACCTGAGTCTCCTGAATACGAAACGGGATTTTTGACCGCTGATATTTTAAAACGTCGCACCCCAGATCTCCTCGAACGAACCTGGTACGTCTCTGGCCCGCCTCCAATGGTAACGGCAACGGTAAAGACACTCAGAACTTTAGGTGTTTCTAAACGACATATTGTCGAAGACTTCTTCCCTGGATTAGCATAGGAGTTTATAACTTGATACACCGCACCCTCCGCTGCGGTGTATACTTATGTCGATTATGAAACTTGTATTAGATTCTCCGACTAGCCATGCCTATACCGTGGTATCAATCGTAGGTGCTGATTTAACCCAATATATTAGTATTTTGCGTAAGGTTGCAGATAGTGGTCTGTATATTGCGCCTGAGTCCTCAATCAATTTGCCCTTTGATGAGGTGGCACTTGCGGCGGTTGATACACTCGTATCACAAAAGGTGACATCAGCTCTCCGGTATATCTTTGTGATTGGTATTGGCGGCTCAAATTTAGGTACCAAAGCCGTCTACGAGGCGATACTTCCAAACCTCGCTGTCTCACAGAAAATGATTTTTCTTGATACAAATAATAGTAGTACCATTAAGGCTGCATCGAATATATTGCAATCCGTGGCCACTATGGATGAAGTATTGTTTGTAAGCATTAGTAAATCTGGCGGTACGACTGAGACTCTCGCGAATACAGAAATTATTCTTGAACAAGCATTTTTGAAATGGGGGAGTGAAGTGCGGAATCGACTGGTTGTCATCACAGACGAAGGGTCACTCTTTGCAATGGCGGCGGTCGAACGAGGTGTGGCGGTGCTGCCAATGCCAAAATTAGTTGGTGGTCGTTTCTCAGTGTTCTCAGTTGTGGGACTGTTTCCACTCGCTGCTCTCGGAGTGAATATTCGCGACCTCCTACGGGGTGCACAGGATATGCGACTCGTTTGTCTGAATCCTGATGTCACGCTTAATTACGCCACAATTTCAGCTTGTCTGTTATATCAGGCGTACCAGGATGGTCTCGTAGTGCATGATACTTTTGTGTTTCAGTCCGAACTCGAATCAGCCGGGAAATGGTACCGGCAATTACTCGGTGAAAGTATTGGTAAAAAATTGAGCGGCAGTAAAGAGGGGACGAGTGTGGGCATTACGCCAACTGTGTCGGTCGGGTCAACTGACTTACACTCGGTAGGACAGTTATATCTTGGTGGTCATAAGCGTACGTTTACAACGTTCTTATACAGTGATGCTGACGCGCCGGTATATACTGTTCCGAAAGAACGTATGTTCCCAACGCTCGCCCCGATGATTACTGGGCACACCACTATCGATATCATGTCGGCTATACTGCGAGGCACAACCACTGCCTACCGTTCTGAGCGACTCCCGTTTGTTGAAATGGTCATGCATGGCCTCACTCCGTATGAACTCGGCGCCTTTATGCAGTGTAAAATGATGGAAGTGATGTACCTCGGCTACCTCCTGGGCGTAAACACCTTCGACCAACCAGCTGTGGAGTTGTATAAAACTGAAACGAAGAGATTATTGGAGTCTGTCCACTAAACCCGCATCAACGTCGTTACATGAAAAACGATTGAATGGAATCTTGGAAAATAAATAGACAAATGAAAACCCCGGCGAACCGTTAGGGTTTCCGGAGTTGTGTCTCTGCTCAGTTTCCAGAGTTGATGATTGTCACCGATCCTGCACTGCTGATGTTCGGACTGTTCTTGCCTGTGGAGCTTTGTGTGACTCCGGCACTTGCTGCATTGCTGCTGATGTTCGGACTGTTTTCGCCGGACGAAGTCTGTGCCGAATTGCCCTGGCCTGTTTCGATATACACGCCATAGCAGTCACCAACCTTGATAGAATCGCCCCCGTCAATTATGATCATGCAGTCGGACAGGGTCAGTATCATGCCGCCATCGCTGACGATAATGTCCGCGGATCCCGCATCGCCCGGATAGGTGATTTTGTAATTGTCGAAAGTCGTCACTTCGCCGAACGCCATGCTGGCGGTGGAGAGCATGGCGATAGTGGTCAAAATCATTTTCATCGGTTGATTCCCCTAATATGAGCGTGAGTGCTCATTTCTATCAAAATAATAGCATAATTTACTACAAAAGTCAATATTCTAATTAAAGTTTTGGTTTCGGAATCCCCACCTTTTAGGGCTTTGAATATGCCCCTAACTCTGGTATGATGCGGGCGCGACTGAAAAGGCGCCAAAAACCTTGTTTTTTATGTTCGGAATTAACACTGCATACGCTGCCGAAGGCAGTATCCATGTTGCCCTCAAGCCTTATATTGTAGGGCACGTTTTTGGCATGCCGATTACGGCAACTCTCCTCACGACTTGGCTTACCATGGTGATTCTGGTTGGTATTGCACTTATGGTACATGGCCGATTAAAGGCGGTACCAGGCAAGCTCCAGAGTGTATTTGAACTGATTTTGGGTGGTATCTATGACTATATGGCGAGTGTGCTCGAAAGTCGTGAGCTCGCCCGTAAGTATTTCCCTGTAGTTACTACTATTTTCTTGTTTATCCTAGGTCTTAACTGGGTTGGTCTTTTACCTGGCGTTACGTCAATTGGTTTTTATGAAGTACGAGAAGGGGTGAAGCATTTCATTCCGTTATTGTATCCAGCGGCGACTGATCTCAACATTGCCATTGGGTTTGCTATTGTGGCGTTCTTTACTATAGAAATGGCGGGAGTGCTCGCGATTGGACTCTTTAAATACACCGGCAAGTTTCTCAATTTTCATTCACCGCTGGGGTTTGTCATTGGTATTATTGAATTGATTTCAGAGCTGGCACGTTTGATTTCGTTTTCGTTCCGTTTGTTTGGAAACATTTTTGCCGGCAAGACTTTGCTGGTGGTTGTGATGTTTTTCATCCCATACATTGTGCCAGTGCCACTTGTGGCATTTGAAGTCTTCGTCGGATTTATCCAAGCCTTTGTGTTTGCGATCCTGACGTTGTTCTTTATCAAGTTGGCGGTGGAGGAGCCCCATTAAGAGTAGTAGGTAATCACGAGTCCCGTTGAAATATACAAATTGGGCGTGACTCGTACTTGTCTAGTACACTTTAATAACAATCAATTAACATAATTATATGACAGAAATAGAAACAGCTTTGAAGATTGCTGAACTCAACGTTGAGTCAATGAAGGCAATTGCGATGGCGTTTGCAGCGGCAGTAGGTGTATTCGGACCAGCTCTTGGTATCGGTATGCTCGTATCACGTGCACTTGAAGCTATCGGACGTAATCCAGAAGCTGCACCAAAGATCCAGGCAACGATGTTCATCGGTGTAGCGTTCGTAGAAGCGCTTGCCATCTTCGCTTTGGTTGTCGCCTTCGTTATCAAATTCGCCTAAATCTTTTAAAATTGGCGAATTGCGGCGTTGCTACGGTATAAAATTTTGTTCACCTTACGTAAAGTAAGGCTCACAAAATTTTTACCTAGGCGCCTTGCACTTCATCCAATTTAACAAAAATTTCTCCCTCTACCACTGTGTAGAAAAATAAGCAGACAAAACTTAACAACTTTAATCCTTACTATATATGGAAGCTATCGTAAATGCGTTTGGTATCGATGTACATTTGATTATTGTACAGATCATCAACTTCACCATCCTGATGGTGGCGTTATGGTATTTTCTATATACGCCCGTTCTCAACCTACTTCGTGATCGCGAAGAAAAAATTGTGGCGGGGATTAAAGATGCTGAGGCTGCAGCTGCAGCGAAAGCATCAGCTGAGGTTGAAAAGGCTGCGGTACTAACCGAAGCACACCATACCGCGGCTGATGTGAATGCCAGAGCGAAAGTAACTGCGGAAGTAACCGCTGCAGAAATTGTGGCGGCGGCTGAGGCGGTTGCGCATGCTGCAAAGGCGAAAGCTGTTGTAGAAGCGGAGCAGTTGAAAGCAGCTGCGATTAAAGCGAGTGAAGCAGAGATTGCAAAAACTGCAATTTTGGCAGCCGAGAAAATTCTCCGCGAGAAGTCTGCATAATACCGTATGGAAAAAGTCTATGTACAAGCAGTGATGGAATTACTCGGGTCAGGCTCGTCTATCGAAACTGTGCTCGGAAATCTCCGTGCTGTTATGGAAGCTCGTGGTCATGCAAAAGCATTGCCTGCTGTACTGCGTGATGTAGTCCGTATTCTGGATGAACAATCAGATGCTGCTGTTCCGACAGTCACTCTGGCTCGCGCGATTGATGATAAAGCTTTGAGTGCTGATATCAAATCCGTACTTGCTGCCCTAGGTGCTAAAGGTGCTCATGTTGTCGTGATCGACGATACAATTATCGGAGGTCTCGTTGCAACGTTTAACCATCGTCAAATTGACCAATCATACCGAACCAAACTTACATCTCTTTATCAAAACGTCACCAACAACTAACCCCTAATCACTAATTTACTATGTCCACACCAATCATTGAACGAATCAAGCAAGAAATCGCCTCACTCGACACAGCAGCACTTCCAACTGACATTGGGGTAGTTACCTCGGTTGGAGATGGCATCGCCGCTCTCTCCGGCCTTTCAGGCGCGCAGATGATGGAGATGGTGGTCTTTTCGGCTACTGAAGGTATGACACTCGAACAGTCACTTGCGACTGATGTGGTGCTGTATGGTCTGGTACTTAACCTTGAAGAGGATGTTGTTAAGGTGGTGGTGCTTGGTGAGAGCGTACTTGTGCGCGAGGGAATGACAGTACATCGTACAGGCAAACTCCTCTCGGTGCCTGTTGGTGAGGGCATTGTTGGACGTGTGGTAAACGCCCTCGGTGAAATGATTGACGGTAAAGGTGCGATCAAGACAGATCGGGACATGCCAATTGAACGTGTCGCCTATGGAGTTATGGATCGTTCGGCGGTTAATGAACCGATTCATACCGGTATCAAGGCGATTGATGCCATGATCCCAATCGGACGTGGTCAGCGCGAGCTCATCATCGGTGATCGTGGTACAGGCAAGACAACGATTGCGATCGACACTATTATCAATCAAAAGTACGAACCAAAAGAAAAACGCCCAATTTGTATTTACGTTGCTATCGGACAGAAGCGTTCAAAGACTGCGAACATCATGGGTCAGCTCGAAAAAGCTGGCGCGATGGAGTATACGACAATCATTGCTACCTCTGCTTCAGAAGCGTCGCCTCTCCTTTTCCTCGCTCCATTTACTGGTATGGCAATTGGAGAATACTTTATGCAACAGGGACGTGACGTCTTGATTATTCTCGACGACCTCTCAAAGCATGCGGTTGCGTACCGACAGATGTCACTCTTGCTCCGTCGCCCACCAGGACGCGAGGCGTACCCAGGAGATATTTTCTACCTTCACTCACGTCTCCTCGAGCGTTCAGCAAAGCTTTCAGAAGAACTTGGTAGTGGATCTATCACTGCACTCCCGATTATTGAAACCCAGGAAGGTGACGTATCGGCCTACATTCCAACCAACGTGATTTCGATTACTGACGGACAGATCTTCCTCGAGACTGATCTCTTCAACAAAGGTATCCGCCCAGCCCTCAACGTTGGTATCTCGGTATCATGTGTAGGATCAAGTGCCCAGACCAAGGCGATGAAGGCCGTAGCCGGCAAGATTCGTCTCGAACTCGCGCAGTTCCGTGAACTCGAAGCATTCATGCAGTTTGCCTCTGACCTCGATGCTGACACCAAAGCTCGTATCGACAGTGGTCGCAAGTATGTAGAAATGCTCAAGCAAACCCAGAACAACCCAATGCCGTTCTACAAGCAGGTGGTCTCTATTTACGGAGCGAACAATGGCCTCTTTGATGGAGCAAAGCCGGAAGCAGTGCGTGTCATCGAAGACGCCTACCAGGACTTCATGAACCGTGACCGCAAGGAGACGGTAGATGCAATCATGAATACTCGTGCGCTTTCAGACGAAGTGAAGGAAGCTCTCACAAAATCAATTGCTGATTTCAAGGAGGCGAACGCGGTGCTGTACACGGCGTAGTTGGAGGGGGTTAAATAGTTAAATAGTTGCATGGTTAAATAGTAACGAACGTACTATGCAACTTTGTAACCATTAAACCATTAAACTAACTTCTACCATTAAACTGAACTACAATGGCCTTAAAACAAATTAAAAACAAAATAATCTCGACCAAGAAAACCGGCAAAGTGACGAAGGCCATGGAGGCAGTTTCTGCTGTCAAAATGCGCAAGAGCCAGGCGCGGGCGTTTGAGAGTCGTCCGTATGTCCATGCGGCGATGCGTATCCTCTCTCGACTGTCTCAGGCGGGCGACGTGACCTCACATCCGCTCGCACGGGTTCGAACGAGCGCGAAGAAGCTCGTTGTCATGGTTACGAGTGACAAAGGTCTCGCGGGTAGTGTAAACAGTGCCATCATCAAGCAGGTAGAAACTATGCTCCGCGCTGGTGAACAGTTCGATGTTATCACCGTTGGCCGTAAGGCACTCGAATTTGCACAGCGTTCAAATCTCGTGATTGTTGGGCAATTTACGAACGTCAGTGATGATGTTGTTGTGTTTGATATTGCTGAGATGGCACGCGAAGCCCTTGGTGCATTCACGGCTGATACTACGTACAGCAAGGTTGAAGTTGTTTACCAGAACTTCATCTCTACCTTTGAACAGGAACCAACCAAGCGCCAGATTCTCCCGCTTGATCCAGTTGAAATACTGTTCATCATGCAAGGCATCAAGCCAAAAGTAGGGAAGTTCAGTAACGATGTAGTTTCTGCTGACAGTGTGATTAATTACACTATTGAACCGAACGCAACCGCGGTCCTCGACGTCCTTATTCCACAACTGGTGAAGATTATGCTCTTCCATGCCCTCCTCGAGAGTAAGGCGTCCGAGCACAGTGCGCGTATGGTGGCGATGAAGAATGCAACTGACAAGAGTAAGGAGGTGACGAAATTCCTCACCCTCAAATACAACAAAGCCCGCCAGGCCGCCATCACTGCCGAAGTGGCAGAAATTACCGGTGGTATGGAAGCGATGAAATAAAATATATGGAACACCTACCTCAAACAATCAGAAACGAAGAAGCAATGAACTCGCTAATTGCTCTTGCAATCAAGGAAGTTGCAGTAGCATTTGATGCTGATCTTTCAGACAGTGACCAAATAAAGTTACAGATGGTTGTGGCGGAACGACATACTTCACCGCAAGGACGTGTAGCCTATTTACGTCAACTAGCAAAGGACGAAGACGCCTCAGTGCTTTTGAAAGATGCAGTAAATAATGTATTGCTTTCTTTGAAACAACAGCTGAATCAAGCGGAAACGGAGCGATTAACCGGTGGAATCCAGTCTGGTCTCTTAGATGAGATCGTTTGGTAGATATGTCTCGTGTCAGTAAAGACATTAAAATCAAACTTCTATTCCGTGAAGTGTTGGAAATGAAAGGGTAGGGAGTCACTAAAAAATATGATACTGACTTATTTAGCATTAGTAATAAATACAAGTTTGCTCTTGATGTGGCATTCGTTATTTCCCACTAACCAAGATTCTATATACATGATTGTTGTAGCGCCGCTAATGATTATCATGTTTATTTTGGATTTTGCAGTTCTGATGCAAATGATTGGTTTCTTTATGCATAAGAAATATACGAAGTCCCAGTTTTGGTTAGCGGCTTTCGTACTGCTTGAGACAGGTTTCATTGTAATTGCATTGTAATACTAGGTAGTGAGCGCCCAACTATGGACCCTCACTACTCAGTGGTACTGAGTCATTATTAAAATTATCAAAATCATTATGAACAAAGGAACAATTACGCAGATCATCGGTCCGATTGTGGACGTGCATTTTCCGGAAGGAGTGCCGGCACTTTTGAACGCGCTTGTTATTACCAAAGAAGATAAGTCGACCATTACCCTCGAAGTAGCGCAACACGTTGGTCTCGATCGAGTTCGCGCGATTGCGATGGAGGACACCCAGGGTCTCACTCGTGGAATGTCTGTCGTAGACACCGGCAACGCGATTTCTGTACCAGTTGGTGTTGAATCACTTGGTCGTCTGTTTAACGTACTCGGCAAGACCCTCGACGGTAAGGGAGAAATTACCAAAGCCCCAATGCGTGGTATTCACCAAGAAGCGCCAGCCTTTGTCGAGCAATCAACCAGTACTGAACTCTTTGAGACTGGCATCAAGTCAGTAGACTTGCTTGCGCCGTTCATTAAGGGAGGTAAGGTAGGACTCTTTGGAGGAGCGGGAGTAGGAAAGACTGTGCTCATCCAGGAGCTCATCCATAACGTAGCGTCTGAACACGGTGGGTACTCGGTATTCGCTGGAGTGGGTGAACGCGTACGTGAAGGAAATGACTTGTACCACGAAATGAAGGACTCAGGTGTGCTCGATAAAACCGCTCTCGTGTTCGGACAGATGAACGAAGTGCCTGGTGCTCGTGCTCGCGTAGGACTCACTGGTCTCACGATGGCCGAAGCCTTGCGTGACGAAGGGGGGAAGGACGTCCTCTTCTTTATGGACAACGTCTTCCGCTTTACTCAGGCCGGACAGGAGGTGTCTTCACTCCTCGGACGTGTTTCATCAGCCGTAGGATATCAGCCAACTTTGGCTGAGGAAATGGGTAAGATGCAGGAACGTATTACGTCGACGACAAAGGGTTCGATTACCTCAGTACAGGCCGTGTATGTGCCAGCCGACGACCTGACTGACCCAGCGCCAGCAACTACCTTCTCACACCTCGACTCAACGGT
>JANPGF010000092.1:0-4156 GCA_031423775.1 Candidatus Kaiserbacteria bacterium
GTAGTTGTAACATTGCGGTAATGGCAATCGAAGGCGAGCTCAAACCACTTGGCCACGGCAGTGAGTACGCAGATTTCAGCACCACCCCAGCTGATGTTCGTGAATTTATCGACAGCGTACGGAACGACGACACCGGAAATATCGAGGGCGTACTTTTCGAAATCAACTCACCTGGAGGTACTCCCGTAGCAGCTGAATCAATTGCCAAGCAAATCAAAACCCTCGGTCTCCCGAATGCCGCCCTTGTCGGTGACATGGGTGCGTCGGGCGGGTACATGGTCGCGTCCGCTGCAAACCGAATTTTTGCCTCGAGCATGTCTGAAATCGGCAGTATCGGTGTCACCATGTCCTATGTCGAGAATTCAGAAAAGAACAAAAAAGACGGCCTCACCTACGTCTCTCTTACCACCGGAAAATACAAAGATGCCGGCAGCCCAGAAAAACCACTTTCTGCTGATGATCGTAGCTATTTCGAGAGCCAACTGAAAATCGTCTACAACGAGTTTATTAAATTAGTGGCTGTAAATCGCAATATTAGCGAAGACGCTGTCCGCGACATCGCTGACGGATCGACCCTCATCGGACAGCAGGCAGTCGATAAAAAACTGGTAGACGAAATCGGTGACCGGGACAGCGTTCGAGCCTACTTTGCGGAACAGCTCCACAAAGACGTGTCTGATATCTCATTCTGCGAATATAAAAAGCCGCTCGGAATCATCTAAACAGTAGCCCTGTTTGCAATATTAAAATATTGTGTTATTGTATATGCAGTAAGTTCACCAAGGGCAACTCCTTTCTGCAGCATGTTGCGACCACAACGCAAGTCCTATCGAGTGCCCTGAACCGCTTGCTCGAGTAGGAAGGTCCGGTTATGTCTAACCGTTAATGGAGGATGGCTTCTGCCAAGACCGCGGCAGTTTGAGCTTGAAGTGGTGGGGTACCGGAATCTGGGGCCGGGAGTCACATGCCACACAAATTCTTCGCATGACAGGCCTCTGCATCATAATTGATGTGGAGGCTATTTCTTTGCCCGATACATTAATAGAGGGAAAAAGACCCCAGGCACGTGTGCCTGGGGTCGTCTCTGTTTAGTGCAGTACTGGCTGTGGTTGCTGCCCAAACAGGCGTTGATAAAATGCCCGTTTTTTGGCTGGCGTCCAATCAATGGTGTCACCAGAAGCAAACCGCAATTCCGCACTGTGCATCTGTTGCAATTCCGCTCGGAGGGCAGCGAGCACAGGCGCTGTCCGATACTCGTTTGGCACAATCATAAAGTGCCAGCGGTCGAATGGATCAAAATAGCCGAACATCGCGACAGTGGCCCCAGCCAACGTTTTCATAATGGCAATGTCTCGTTCTGGTCGCAACATCCCTAATCGAAACGACTCGATACCCAGCACTTCGATAATCAGATCTACCCCGGTGTTTACTGCAGCATTCATTCTCTCCACCCTCATACATAATCCGTTTCTCCCAAAAGCCTACACCAAACTACTACCAGATTGCAACAGCGCGGTAAATAAAAAAGCTCCACCCGATATAGCATCGGATGGAGCGTTGTTGTGTCAGTCCTGTTTGGTCGTACAGCCGGGCGGGAGACCACCACTCGCAAAGGCATCACAGAGACTGTGCTGCATTGCGACAATCGCCGCCTGCCGCGAGGCCGGATCCATGGCCTTGTCCGCCGCGACGAGGACTTCCTTCGGCATGCTGGCCAGTTCTTCGTCGATAGCGTCACGCGCACTCCGCAGATCAGCCAAACGTGCGTCTACGTCCATGTCATATGTCATGGTGTCGAAACCGGCAACGGTGGCGGTTGCAAACGGCGTGTTGTCGATCATTGCCGCCTGCTGCGCCGCATTCGAAAGATCGAGCTGCAACTGCGTCAGCGCAATTTCATACTGATCGAGCTGCGGCCGAATCATCCGATCCGCGAGCACCGTCTGCACGAGGAGGGGATTGATCGACCCATCAGCGAGCACAGTCTGCGCAGGAGCCGGAGCCTGCCCCAAGTAAACCACCACCCCCACAACCGCCGCCGCACCCAAGAGTCCAAGGAACTTATCATTCAAGAACATTTTCGTCATTCGCAGCCCTTTATATATGGCACCATCGCCAGCCCGACAGAGTACCATAAAAAATATAATATACAATTCATATTTAAAGGCGTTATAACCTTACATAAATTGTAGTTTAGTACTATAAATGCTAGTCTTTTAAATATAATAGTTGGTAACTACAGCTGCAAAATGATAAATTTCCTTACCGTAAGAATTGAAGGAGACAAGATCTATAGTCATATACGTGGAAAATTCCTTGAGATAACACCAGAGGAAAAAGTTCGCCAAGCATTTGTGTGCGAACTAGTAAACGAATATGGATATTCGCTTGAACAAATGGAGGAAGAAAAAGCACTTACTGAAAACTCCGACCGTGGCACAGGTAAAGCGTCTGCAGACATTGTTGTCTGGAAAACTGAAGACGACAAAAAAAATAATAAAAATGCATTTATTGTTATTGAATGTAAAGCGGAAAATCTTACTTTGACCAATAAAGATTACTACCAGGGAGCAAACTATGCGCGATGGTCGGGCGCAGATATACTTGTTGTTGTAAATTCAATACTTGAAGAAAAAATAGTTGAAAACAGAAACGGGAAAGGAGATAAGCTAAAAGTACGAAACGGTGATATTAAAATTTTTAAGATACTTAAAGACGCTCTCCCGTATAAAAAGCTTCCGATAGCAAATATCCCGCCTGCATCTCTCGCTCTCGATAGTCAAAAATTGAATGAGGAGTTGACCAAAACAACAACGATGACGCGTGATGATTTTGCTAAACTGCTTTTCCAGTGTCACAACATAATACGCAATAATGACAAGCTTTCTCCAGAAGCTGCCTTTGATGAAATATCTAAAATTTTATTTATTAAAATTCGATATGAACGTGAAGAAGCAAAAAAACGAAATGGTAATCGTTTCTCGCTTGACCATTTTAGAGCATCCAAAAAGAACTATGATGAATATAAAGCAGTCAACGATAAACCCTTCTATCAATTCATATTTGAAAAAACAAAAGAAGACTTTGCCAAAGACAACCTTTTTGCTGTAAATGAAGCTATAAATATCCGCGAAAACTCATTCGAAGAGATTGTTGAAAAACTTCAAATTTATGATCTTTCTAACACTTCAGATGATGTAAAAGGAATTGCTTTTGAGCAATTTTTAGGACGAACATTCCGAGGTGAATTAGGTCAATTTTTCACTCCACGAACATTAGTAGATTTTATGGTTGAGGTTCTTGACCCGCAAGAAGGTGAGTTGATCTGTGATCCTGCCTGTGGGTCTGGAGGTTTTTTGATTAAGGCATTTGAGTATGTTCGAAGTAAAATTGAAGCAGATATAGAAGGGCAAATCGAAAAAATAAATGAAGAAATTTTTGGTAAAAGTAGTGATGATGCAACTGATAAAGAAAAAATAGCTTTTCTCAAGAAACTTAATGATGTTGACTTGCAGCAAAAAGCCGAAACGCACATAGCACCACTCCTCGCTGAATTGAAACTTTCTACAGATCGTGAACAGGTTACAACACGTATTGATACACTTTCTAAACTTAGTATTTTTGGATCTGACGCTAACCCCCGAATGGCACGCGTTTCTAAAATGAACATGATCATGCATGGTGATGGGCATGGAGGCGTGCATCATAATGATGGCTTGCTTAATGTAAACGGTATTTTTGAAGGTAGATTTGATGTGATCTTAGCAAATCCACCATTTGGGTCACGCATTCCAAAAGATCTAAAAATTGAAGCTACAGATCGCTATACCGATGAAACAAAAATTGCACTCTACACAAAGAAATATGGTGATGTTTATAAAAAGGCCCTAGCTCAAATTTCGGAAAACATCGGAAAACCACTCCTTAGTCTCTACGAGACAGGCAGTATGAGTACACTTACTGAAGTACTTTTTGTTGAGCGTTGTTTAAATCTTCTCAGAAAAGGTGGTCGTATGGGTATTGTTCTCCCAGAAGGCGTTCTTAATAATTCCAATCTTCAAAAAATCCGTGAATTCTTTGAAGGAAAGGCAAAAATTGTCCTAATTACGTCAATCCCCCAAGATGTATTTGTTGCATCAGGAGCAACAGTTAAACC
>JANPGF010000093.1:0-13249 GCA_031423775.1 Candidatus Kaiserbacteria bacterium
TGCCCTTATCACCAAAAAACCTATTGTGCCTACGAGAGAGGAGTTGCAGGCAAATCCTCGGGCTCGGAGCGCAAAACTACGTATTATCCAGAAACTCATATAGTCGCATATGACCACGACCACTTTTACAAAACTTTTTCAAACCCAAACTAAACCAATCTATTTTACGATACTTGGGATAGCGTTTTTTACGCTGATTATTCTCTATATGTATTTTTTGAGTATGTCAGTGGTGCATGTGGTGTTGCGAAAGGAAATCAATCGGTCGGTCACCGAAACTGAATCGCAAATTGCGACGTTAGAAGCCTCATATATTGAGTCGCAGCATAAAGTCAGTGATAAAATTGCCGCGCTCAACACCTTTACTGAAACTGATGCCAAGATTTTTGTTAGTCGGGGCCCGAATGCTCCGGTCCTTACCGATGCACGGCCATAGACAACAGAATCATTCACGTCTACGCACGACTGTACGCATTCGTGCGATTTCGGCGTTTATTTTTTTACTGGGGTTTGGTTTGATAGTGAGATTGTATGTAATTCAGATTCACGATGCCGCCGCCTACCGCGCAAAAGCAGAACGGCAGTACGTTCATACTGCCAAAGATGTCTATAACCGCGGCAGTATCTATTTCACGACCAAAGATGGGGAACAGGTCTCGGCAGCGTCGATGACCTCTGGCTATTTACTGGCCGTAAATCCAACCACGTTGCAGAATCCAGAGTCCATGTACGCTACGCTGCAGCCATATATCACACTCAGTAAAGAAGATTTTATGGCACAGGCTACCTTGCCGAACCGTACCTATGTAGAAATTGATCCAAAGGTGAGTGCAGAAAATGCTGCTGAAATTGAAAAGCTGAAAATTCCGGGGGTTATGCTGTATCGCAATCAGTGGCGTTATTATCCTGGTGGCGACGTAGCGGCTCGGACGATTGGGTTTGTGGGATATTTGGGTAACGATCAAACCCAGCTGCATGGCAAATATGGACTAGAACGCTACTATGACGAAACGCTGATGCGGGATAACACGGTATTATCGGTAAACTTTTTCGCTGAGATTTTTTCTAATCTTGGTAGTTTAGTGTATGTAAATCATGACAAGAAAGTGGGGGATGTCGTCACCACGATTGAGCCAACCGTGTCGCGAATGCTCGACCGAGTATTGCAGGAAACCCAAGATACCTATCACAGTAAAATGACGGGTGGTATCATTATGGATCCGAAAACTGGTGCCATTTACGCAATGAATGTTGCGCCAACCTTTAACTTAAATGAACATGCCGGGGTGTCGCTCGAAACCTTTGATAATCCCTTGGTACAGAACGTCTATGAAATGGGTTCTATTATTAAACCTCTGACCATGGCGTCAGGTCTTGATAGTAAAGTGGTGACCCCGGAGTCTACCTACTACGACGCTGGTTTTTTGGAGTTAAATACTAAAACTATTCGAAACTTCGACGGTAAAGGGCGCGGGACGGTAAATATGCAAGAAGTATTAAATCAGTCACTGAACACTGGTGTCTCGCACGTAGTGTCACTCATGGGGAATGACAGATTTCGTAAGTATTTTATGGGCCTCCAGCTCGGGAGTGAAACCGGTATTGATATGCCAAGTGAAGCGCATGGACTCGTGAGTACACTCGACTCACCCCGTGACGTTGACTACGCCACCGCGTCGTTTGGGCAGGGAATTGCGATGTCTCCGATGGAAACTATTCGGGCCTTGGCTACACTCGGTAATGGTGGTCATCTCGTGACACCCCATCTGGCATCCAAGATTGTCTATGAGGACAGTACCAGTAAAGACATTGCCTATCCGAATGGTGCCCAAGTTTTCACCCCTGCCACCAGCGAGACTATTACCCGCATGCTTACTACCGTAGTTGATAAAGCCTTGCGTCACGGCGCGGTAGCGCTCCCGAACCATTCAGTAGCTGCTAAAACGGGAACTGCCCAAATTGCCATTCCTGGTGGTGGAGGATATTACGACGACCGCTACCTTCACTCTTTCTTCGGCTATTTCCCGTCGTATGACCCTAAATTCATTGTGTTCTTGTATACCGTAGAGCCAAAGAATGTGCAGTATGCGAGTGAGACGCTGACGACGCCGTTTATTGATATTACGAAGTTTCTCATAAACTATTACAATATCCCCCCAGACCGATGATTTTCGATTTTCTGCCAGCATCTACTGCGTTGCCCGCGTCATTCACCGGTCAACGTACTATTCGTTCGTCTCTCTCGTTCATTCCTTGGCGCCTTGTAGCTGCAGACATTAAATCAAAAATCATAAAATTTGGAGCGGACTACGCCCACCTGCCGCGTTGCTGTCGTCGGTCCGTTGTTACCGTACGCTTGTACGGCTCCGGCCGGTCCTCCTAGTCGCCTTGCATCTGGACGCATTTCGCTCCAAATTTGGTTTTGTTAACATAATAGAGAAGTCTACCGCGTTGCCAGCGTCAGTCATTTGGTTGACGTACTATCCATACGCCTTTCCGGCATCATTGCTTGATGCCTTGTAGCTGCAGGCATTAATCAAAAAATAAATATTTATTGTGAAATGCATTTATCTACGTCTTGAGATTAAAATCTTAGGGAGTCCCTGGGATTTTTAAAAGAAATATTGATAAATCGTTTGCCCTATTCGAAATGCAAAAAGTATAAGTATGGGTAAAGTATAGACAATAGAAATAATTGCCACTAAAATGCCACGTTCACGTTTTTTGTCCATTGTGAATAATCCATAGATATTAAATGTAACACTCAAAATTGGCAGAACATAGATTAATATAATCAGTAACAAAGTGCCTAAGTAATAGTTAGATGGTGTTTTACCTCCATCATTTAGCATGATAGCAAAGTACAAATCAATATAGCTATAGATTGCAAACCTTGAACCGTAAGCAATCCATGTGTTGTATGATTTGTTATTCATATAATTAACTATATCATACGAATTGTAAGGTAAGACTAGTTTGAATTTTAATTCTTTTAAAAACTGTGGTTGTAAAAACCCTTGGGATTTACTGTGATAGCGAGTGAGCAGAAAAAGAAAAAGCCGTCCGGAGGTGCCGGGCGGCTTGGGGGTTTTGGTTGACCTTGTGGGTCAGGCGGCTTTCATGGTGAGGTTGGTGATGTAGCCCTCGCTTCGGCCGTTCAGCAGGTAGGAAATCGGATGCATGGCCTGTTTGGGTTCGAGGACCGCCGGGAGTTCCGGCGAGCGGAGGCGGGCGAGCCAGGACATTCGGTCTTGGCGTTCGTCGGTTTTGGTCGAGGTGAATTTCACTACGACGTCTTCCGGTTTGCCAGGATACCAGTCCATATCGGTGTCAGACCAGTTGATGGTCTGTTCTGTTCCGATGCGGCGACCTTTCCGATCGTAGATTTCGCGATAGTCCCAGCAGTCGCGCACATAGACCGCTTGGCCGTTGTGTCCTGCGGCTGCGAGCGGACGCGAAAATCTGAACCACCATCTCGCACCACGCTCATAGACTTTGACCGTCAGGGTCTCGTCCATGGGGTAGGGCTGTACGATGGCCGAATAGGTGAATTGCGCAAACGCAAACACCGAGGCCGCGACCAGGCCACTTGCCGGCAGGCGGAGCAGCGGCAACATGCCGAAGGCTCCCAGAGCCAGCGCAGCGAGCGTCAAGCTGATGATGGCCATGAGGGCATTCCGGTGCGGCAGCCAGGTTTTGGGACTGAATTTTTCAGGAACATAACGATCAAAGTCACTCATTTGGATCTCCTGTCCAATGTGAAAGTTTGCAGTTATATTAACATATATTTTATCAAATGTCAATTAATAGGTGAATTTTTAGGAAACAACAAGATGTCTCTGAGATTTCTTATTGTTATACTATTGAATATGACATCACCACTATTGGGGTTGCGGACGGTTATTTATAAGGTTGGCGACCTGGCGAAGGCGAAGGCTTGGTATTCGAAGGTATTCCAGGTGGAGCCGTATTTTGATGAGAGTTATTATGTGGGGTTTAGTGTTGGGGGATATGAGTTGGGATTGCAACCGGAAGAGGTTTCGGTCGGGGAGAATGTGGCCGTGTTTTGGGGTGTGGAGGATATTGAAACGGAGTATGCTCGTTTTCTCGCATGTGGGGCGACTGCAGTTGAACCACCGATGAATGTTGGTGGGGAAATTATGGTTGCGACGATGAAGGATCCTTGGGGTAATTTGCTTGGCCTCATCTACAACCCTGAGTTTAAGGCGAAAGATTAGTTTGTATTGACATTGTCACTACATGATATACTATAGTAGATATGGATACACAAACTACAATTCAAATTAGAATCGACGCCAAGACTAAAAAGGCAGCTCGGAAAACTTTGGATGAACTGGGCATTGATATGTCGAGTGCGGTTAAGATGTTTTTGACTAATGTGGTAAATCGACAGGGGATTCCCCTAGATCTCAGAACAGAAAACGGATTTACACTTGCTCAAGAGCAAGCCCTTCTTGCGGAGACTGAGCTTGCAAAAAAAAACGGTCGCCGATTCGCTAGCGTTGATGAGCTCATGAGTGATTTAAACGATTAATTACCATGCAGTACAAAATCGTACGGACGAAACGTTTTAAAACAGCTTTCAAGCGTGTCAAAAGATTGCCGGGTTTTAAGGAAAATATCTACAGAGAAGTCGTAGACGCACTTGCATCTGGTAAAAAATTAGCAGCAGAATATCGGGACCATTCACTCACTGGAAATTTGAAAGGCTTACGTGAATGTCACCTCGCTCCTGATATTTTACTCATATACCAAATCGATCAGGGAATCCTCGTATTAACTTTGGTAAGTATTGGTAATCATGTCCAATTGTTTAGGTGACTATATTTTTGCCGCTGTTCAAAATTATCAAAACAAAACTCAGGACATTATTTGCCCAAGTTTTGTTTGTTACCCCTAATGGAGAGGGCCATAGCCTTTTGTGTATATAATATAGTACGCCATTAATAATGGTGTTAATGTGAGAGTAAAACCAGAGACACTCTCGACGAAAAGAGGTTTTGATAACTTTAGGATTTTGTGGGGGAAGGGTGATAAAATACGAGTAACCTTTGGGGCTATTTATTCGTTTTATATTTTTATGATGAAACAGATTTTCAAAAATTTTGTGGTGGGGGTGTTGACGTACGAGGCGAAGATGACGCTGCGCCGGCACAAGCCATTTATTATTGCGGTGACAGGGAGTGTGGGCAAGACATCGACCAAAGACGCGATTTTTGGCGTACTTCGCAACCACCTCGCAGTGCGCAAGAGTGAAAAAAGTTTTAATTCGGAAATTGGGGTGCCGCTCTCGGTCTTGGGTTTACCGAATGCGTGGGGGAATCCACTCCTGTGGTTCAAGAATTTTTTCGATGGGGCAATGATCATGTTTTTTAGTCGGACGTATCCCGAGGTACTAGTGCTTGAGTGTGGGGTTGATCGTCCAGGTGATATGGCTGCGCTCGCTACCTGGCTTAAACCAGACCTTGTTGTTATGACACGTCTACCTGATGTGCCGGTGCATGTAGAATATTTTGGCACGCCCGAGGCGGTAGCGGCCGAGAAACTCGAATTGTTGAAAGCTCTCACCCCGGACGGCGTCTTTATTTACAATCATGATGATATCCAGTTGCAAGAAGTTGCAAAAGGGGTTCGTCAGTCGTCAGTTGGTTTCAGTCGATATCTCCCGTCTCATTTCACAGCGTCACATGATGAAGTTATCTATCATGATGATCGTCCAGTAGGTTCCATGTTTACCATTACGCACCTCCATGATACTGCGGTGGTAAAAGTGATTGGTTCTGTTGGCATTCAGAATGCCTATATCTATACTGCCGCTGCCGCAGTTGCAGACCAATTCAATATTCCCCTCACTGCTGTTGCTGCAGCACTGGCTGATTATACGAGTCCGGCCGGACGAATGTGTATGATCCCGGGTATTAAGGGTAGTCTCATAATTGACGATACTTACAATTCGTCACCAACGGCAGCCGAGTCGGCACTTCAGTCGCTTTCTGAACTCCGTGGCGCAAAACGAAAAATTGCTGTTTTGGGGGACATGCTCGAACTCGGTCAGTATTCATCTCGGGCTCACGAACACATTGGGGAAGTGGCAGCAAAGTATGTCGATGTCCTTATCACTGTCGGAATTCGATCTCGCAAGACTGCCGAGGCCGCTCTCGAACATGGGCTGAATGAAGCTACTATATTCCAGTATGAAGATTCAGCCAAAGCCGGGCGTGAACTACAGAATTTTATTAAGCCCGGTGATATTATCTTGGTCAAAGGTTCACAGGGTGTTCGAGCAGAAAGGGTAGTCGAAGAGGTGATGGCGGAACCAGAACGTGCAGGGAGTTTGCTTGTGCGGCAAGACCGCGCATGGAAATCCAAATAGGAGAACTTCCACAACGGGCGCATTCCGTTGTCGTGGCGTACAAAATGAAACTCACCGTACAGAAAGTACGGCTCGTCTCTTTTTGCTTCCACTCCTAGGACTGCATCCCGTTCTGAAAGTTCTCATCTGTACAAGTTACATTTGAGGTTAAAAAACAAGGGTTTTTGGCGTTGCTTTTATTGTAAAAATGTGATATAATACCGGCATATGAAAAAATATATGCAATGGGTTGTCGTGCCGGCACTTTTGGTTGCGTTTATCGCGCCACAAGGGGCAATGGCTTCGACACAGTATTATTATCAGACTCCCGCACAGCAACAGCAAATAGCGTATCTGTATGCGGTTATCGCACAGTTACAGGCACAGTTGAATGCGTTGCAGTCACAAACGGGCCCCGTTTCAAATAATGCAGCAATTGAAACAGTTGGTGTGGCTGATGCGTTTGGTGATTCTGTAGAGTTTACCGGTCGTGTGACGTTCAAGCAGAGTGGTAATGTCAGTGTCTGGTTCGAATATGGTCTCACGACTGCGCTCAATTATAGTACGGTTGCACAGACTGTGAATAATCGTAGTATCGGTTCAGCTGTTACTTTCACGACAACTGCTCCTGACTTTAATACATCACAAACCTATTACTACCGGGCCGTCGTAAAAGGGTCTGACGGTCGATACACCGAGGGGGCTATCAAGTCATTCCGTTATACCGGGAATAACTATTCTTCAAATTATTCGAATTCTTCACACAGTAGTTCATACAGTACTCCTGATGTAACTACAGACAGTGCCGAACGAATTGATACCGATAGTGCCGATCTCCCAGGTCGGGTTGATATGAATGATTACGAAAACGGTATTGCCTTTGTCGTCTACGGCGAAGATGAATCAATGATCAATGATGTTGATCGTGAAAATCGTTATTCTGATATCTCGACCTATGGACATGATTTGCGAAAAGTCATTGTGAATTCAAACCTGGATTCAGACCGCTCATTTACTTCAACTGTTTATAGTTTGAATGATGATACAAAATATTACTTCCGGTACTGTGTTGAGTACGATGATCGTGATGATGATCAGACACTCGTCTGTGGAGACGTTGAACACTTCTACACTGATCGTAACTAATGAATAACAAAACACCCTGGCTACAAAGCCAGGGTGTTTTGTTTTGTAAAAACATAAAAGAAAACACCACCCGAAGTTCGGATGGTGGGGTAGGGTCAACTGTTTACATTAGAGAGCGCGATAACGCAGAGGACCGAGGACCTCAAGAGTTTCAGTACCCGACAGCACTTTTGTGCGGAGCTGCACAAGTGCGATAATATTTGTCTCGCCTGCTGCCATTTGTCTGGCTACAAGTGGGATAGTGTATTCTCGTGCTGACACATAGAGAACATTCTGTCCGGGAGGTCGTCTTCCTGAAAACTCCGCATCGTGGGTGAACTTCAGATAGTCAGCACAACTGATGAGTGCCCAGAACGGGTGAGCATAATACGTCTTGCCACCCTCAAGCTTCGTATCGTGCCAGACCGACAAGATTACAGCTCCTACTACCGCGGCTGGAATGGCAATTACAGCAAACCCACCGTTTATGGCATATGTCAGAATGCCAAAGATAATGGAGAGCGCAAATGCTGCCAGTCCAAAATAGGGATCCATCTGTTGATCCTTCTTCATTTGCTCAAGTGTCTTTTCAGAGATTCCTAGAAAATTGAACTCCGGTGCGGGTTCGACTTCTGTGTACTGTATTGTCATGGTCTCGGACCTTCTGGGTAAGAGAGCGAACTAAACTGTTTAGAACAGTACCACGTGTTTGTAAAAAAGCAATTATACGGAGAGGTTGAAAAAACACTACTTCGCGAAGAGTAGTGTTTAAATTTTAAGCAATCTGTCTAGTTCGGAAATACGTCAGATAATTCGTCTGATTGGTAGAAGAGGGTGCCGAGGTAGCCGAAACTATAGCTGTGGCCACCGGTCGTAATGCTGGCGCCAGCTACTTGGGGGTTGTCTTTGGGTGCAGAGGCGTTAAATCCGAGGTTAAACAGCGTCACAAGGACGTCAGGGCGTTTTGAGACATCAAAGCCACTGGCCGCCCACTGTGAGGTAATCTCTTTGATATATGCAGCCGTGTAGAGGTACGAGTAGTAGTGATTTTTTTCGTCAGTCAGACGCTTGAATAGTTCGTCTGCAGTATCGGTTGTGCTCGCCGGATAGGCGAGGAGGGGAGCAATGTCAGCGCCGGGGTAAAAGGGTGAAGTGGTAGTGTTGGCGTATTCTTCAATTTTAGCTGCGGTATCTTGTTTAATGCCGGACACACCAAGTGAGAATTTTGACATTGTGCCGAGGATTTTTAGTGGTTCGAAATATCGTTTGAACACTTCACGGTTATCGGTAAAGAAACGAGTTTGTTCAGGTACGACAGCCGCAGCAATCATGCGGGCTGGTACACCAGTTTCAGCAGCTACCCGATTGATAATAGCTGCGTCTTTCGTAAGTCCGCCTTTGACCACATCCCAAGCGGCGGTCTCGTTCCATTCGCAGGCTTTAGTTTGACTGAGGCTCTCGCGGCAACCGTTACCGACGGGTTCGGCCGGAGTATCAGGGGTTGAGGTGGCATTAGTTTTTGTGATTTTAGGAATTGCACCAAATGATGCGTTACGTTCGGTAATCGTACCCCGCACATTCAGCAGTCCGTATTGCATCGCCACAAACACACTAGTACCCGCTATGCCAACGAGGGCAAACAGACAGATAACAGCAACACTACTGTATTTAAGAATTCGTTTCATACTAGCAATGTAGCATGCATAAACATAAATGCAAAAAAAGATTTACTGGCGGCGAGTACCTACAAAATGTTGTGGTGGGAGAAGGTCAATTGGATCAAAGTGACCAAGTACTTCATCTTCAACTCCATAAAATTCAGTTGAGCGTGGATTACGGGGACGGGTTAGGTGGTTGGTGACAACTGCCTTGATATGGCTCGGACGATCAGCAAAAACGGCAATCCGGTCAGCGAGCATGACTGCTTCATCAATATAGTGACTCACCATGATGACTGTTGTATTTGAGACGGCACGTAGTTCAAGTAATACTTGACGTAAGCTAGTTGCGGTAAAGAAATCTAGTTCAGAAAAAGGCTCATCAAGGAAAATAACTTCAGGTTTTGAAACGAAAGCTCTCGCCAGTCCCACTCGTTGCTTCATGCCTCCAGATAATTCATGAGGATGCCGTTTAGCAAACTTTGTGAGATGAAATACCTCAAGGATGTCTCGAACAGCAGTAGCTGTTTCGTCTGGGGTAGTGTGATTGCCAATGAGGTTGAGTGACACATTTTCTTCAACGGTGAGCCAAGGTAAAATTCCAAAATCTTGGAACACAAAACTAACTCGGGTTGGGTCGTATTCCGGCGCAAACTTCATGATGCCAGACGATTTTGTATCGAGTCCGGCGAGGATCCGGAGGAGGGTAGATTTTCCACAGCCAGACGGTCCAAGTAAGATTAAAAATTCACCCTTTTCAATATCGAGGGTAATGTCTTCAAGAACAGACACCGCTCGTTTTTCGAGTTGCTTTGGGAATGATTTGGTTAGCTTCTTGATAGAAATGAGTGGGGTATGCATAGCGTTATGGGGTGATCATCTGATGGCTTTTCTCGAGTAACGGGAGCCAGATAAATTTATTGAGGGTGAAAATTATCGAGAGGAAAATGAGTACTCCGAACAGTGTCATGGTGGTGTTGGTCGAAAAGCTCGCAAAAAATGGTCCAAGACCAGTTTTAGTATGAAGGAGAAGTTCGGTTGCAATCAGCGCCTCCCATCCGTCACCGAGTCCGATAATTGCGCCAGTAGTGATGCCGGGGGTCGTAACTGGGAAGAGGAAATAGCGAATGTAATTAAAGCCACTAAGACGACTAATGGTAACTGCTTCACGCCAGCTGCGATTTACCTGCTTGAGTGAACTCACTATCGAGAAAATAATAGGCCAGATAATAGTAATGACGAGGAAGAAAATAATAGTTCGTTCGTTTTGTCCAAAATAGTAGATGCCGAGAGGGAGAATCACAAACGTTGGCAAACTCTGGAGGACGTCAAAGAGCGCGAGCGCTGCGCTTTCGACCTTGCTTCCAATAACGGAAACGACAAGTAGCCAGGCTAGGGTGGTGGCAATAATAAACGCTACACCCAGTCGCCACATAGATATGAGTAAATCAAACACCGCACTTTCAAAGTTAATGTCGGTGACGAGCGAGAAAATGAGTAGCGCAAATAGTGGCAACAACAACATGCCAAACGCCAGTAGCAAGTGGCGTTTGGAACGATTGAGCGAGAAATGGTGGTAAGCGAGCACGAAAAAAGTATACCACGCGGGTATACTCCGTTCTCTCAAGTTTGTGTTTATTTATCTGATGCCGGTGTCGATATCAAAATGAATCATCTGTGTTTTATCTGCAACAACCGTCACTGTTTTAATTTCGCCCGCTCCAATGCCAGCGGGGCGAATCTGGAGTCCGTAGGTGCCTGGTTTGAGAGTGAGAGTGAAGGCACCTGTTGCTGAAAGTGGGTGACGCTCCAGTTCAATAGTAGTATCTGATGCGTATACCATTACTGACCGTGAGGTGTAGGTTTCGGCTGGGACAACGCAAGGATGGTCAATGCTTTCGACAGGACAGACCGGTCCAATAGTGACAGTACCGTTAATAGTCCCAGTGCTAGTTACTGCTGCAGGTGTGGTCACTTTTGAAACGGTCAGAGATGCGCTGGTCTCAGTAGTTTCGCCAAGCGTAAAAACGTAACCGTTTTTAACGACTGAAGTCGTCCGGACGGAAGCTAGATTAACAGGCTCAGTTTTGCCGTTTCTGTTTAATGTCCAGACGGTTCCAAATTCGCCCGCCCAGATACACTGGACGCCAGTTTTGCAGCGTGAATCAGCGATAGTATCGAGAGTAAAGGTCGAATTGTCAGGGAGGGTGCGACTATCATGAAGGGCAAACTGCGTAGCTGTACCCAGTAGTAACTTGGGGGATGAGTTTGTTGTAGTGGATGCAGAGGTAGTAGCGACAGGAGGAGTTGTTGGTGGGGTAGTCGAGGTCTCGTCTGGCGGAGTAGCTCCTGGTTTAGTATAGGTCTGACCAGTGGTTGTCGTACAGACTGATCCGGTAACATCGAGTCCGCCACCTGTCTCGAGACAGCTCGTAAAGTTAGTGATTGGTTCTGGTCCGGGCATGGTGCGTCCCTGCAAGACTTCGTACCGTACAAAAACTCCGGCACCTAGTGCCACAATCAGTAATCCTAGTACTAAAAACACCAATCGATTATTTTGCATACCCACTTATTCTACCATTTACAGTCGCTCGCCGTATCTTCGATGCAGTATACTGTTTGTATATGACTACGAAACGAGCAGTGTTGATTGGGGCATTAATAATGACTGTTGTTGCGTTTTTGCTCCATGCGGCTGGACGAATTTGGATTAGTGCCAGTGGTCAGATTTTACTCTGGGTAGGTGGCGCGGGGAGTCCTGAAGACTCGCAGCAGTTATCCGACTGGTATTCCGCGTCTCATTTTATCCATGGGATACTCTTCTTTGGTTTTCTGTACCTCTTTCGTCGGCAGCTGAGTATCGGGTCACGATTTATTATTGCGATTGTCATAGAGTCTGGATGGGAGTTGCTCGAAAATTCACCACTCATTATTGATCGGTATCGAGCTGCAACTATTGCGATTGGGTACACTGGTGACAGTATTTTGAACTCACTCTCTGATATTACGTTTATGGCGCTCGGTTTTGTGTTTGCGCGCTACGTTCCAGTCTGGGTAGCAGTTGGTATGGTGGTTTTCCTTGAGCTACTCGCTGGCTATGTGATTCATGATAACTTGCTTTTGAATATCATCATGCTGGTGTATCCAGTCGACGCGATTCGGGTATGGCAGGGGAGGTAACTTGTCGTTTGAGTGAAAAATAGCGTGATATACTTTTAGTAAGTTTAATTTAGTATATGATTACGGCAAAACATATAGAACAGTTAGTGATAACACAACAATTATATCCGGATGAAGTGACGTTGTTTATGGAACTGTATGCGGCCCTCCCATTTGGGGTGCGTCAGGCGTGTGCAGAGCAATTAGTAGCTGAACCGTCCTTGGTACCGTTTTTCTTTACCTTGCTCCAGAATGAAGCAGCCTTTGCCAAACAATATATAGACGAAGCAACCTTTTTAGCGAATGAATCTGTCCTTATGAGTAATTTTAGTCCTGCCTAGTTATGGAACAAATATCACATGAAGAAATGAGTGGTGGCCTCGAGGATAATCGGAAACCGTTTATGACCATCGCTGCTGAACGAATGGCGGCGCTAAAAGAACACTTTGGTAAATCCACACCGCGGGCGCTTGCCTTAGTGGCTGCGTTGTCAGGCGCTGGGTCACTTGAATCTGAAGCTGCACATGCGGATACATTGCCCGGCAGTTATACATCAGGCGAAGTGTACCGAGATGCGTCGCAAATATTTTCTGCAGCACTTCACAGTGCTCATACCAGTGCCGAGTTTCAAACTCAGTTGCGTGAATCACTCAGTGCAAAAAGTGATGATGAAAAGTTGGCGGTGATGGGTATTTTAGGTTCGGCCCTTGGTGCAAAGTATGACCGAGATATGTTCAACAAACATGAATATGTTGCGCTCAGTGCTGATGAAATGTTTACCGCCCTTAAAACAAAGAAAGGTACGGTTGGTATCTGCGGTAATCAAGCTGAATTTTTAAAAAAAATGGCGACATCTCTTGGGCTCGAAGCCTACACGGCTTCAGGCACTCTGTCATCCGGTGCTGATAAAGGATATGGAGGACATGTCTATACA
>JANPGF010000094.1:0-10350 GCA_031423775.1 Candidatus Kaiserbacteria bacterium
CACACTGAGTTACGAACCAACCTTCGCTGTTCTGGATAATCGAAACCAGGAGCGGGGTGCCTTTCGGCAATTCGGGCGGGGTGTCAAACAGCGCCTTCGACAACGTTGCCTCGGACCGATCCGGATTACCGGAGAGGTAAACCACCCCTCCCTTCTTCGGATCGAACGACTTCACCGTAGCCAGAACCCCCTCTTCACGCGGGGCGACCACTTTCACAGGCGGTACCGGTTTTGCCGGGACAGCCTGTGGGCGAACAGGCGGGGGTTCGACAGCCGTGATCGCAACGATCACGTCCAGATTTCCCGGACCCGGTGCCACGTCCATGGTCACGAATGCTTTTGCGACCAGTTGGTCGACAAACGCACCGGCAGCCACGGCGGACAGCCGCACTTCCTGGTTCTCCACGTGGACGTAGCCGAAGCCGGCGGCGGCATTGTAGTATTTCACAACGCCGGTTTTGATCAGTTTGGTCATGGTCTTCTCCTAGGTAGCCAGCACACAGCTGACGGGGTTCATCTCAAAAAACTGAGAACTTGCTAGCGGCAACAATAGCATAATATAGTGATAAAGTCAAGTATACTTCCCGACTGGTTTACGGAGTACTCTGATAGAATAGATAGACTATGAAACCTAATGACACCCTCGCCAGCCACTTCCGCCTCGACGCGCCTCATGTGAAGGCACTTAAAAAACTGGGAATTGTAACAGTCTACGATCTATTGATGCACCTACCAGCACGCTACGAAGACGTGAGCGATATTCAATCCGTGCAAGGACTACAAAAGGACCAAGAAGCGATTGTCTTTGGGCAATTGTCTGGACTTAAAACCCGTAAAGCCTGGACGAGCAAGCGACCAATTTCCGAAGGCTACATTGAAGATGGTTCAGCCAAAATTAAAATCATGTGGTTCAACCAGCCGTATATGGCAAAAATGTATAGCGATGGTATGTACGTAAAATTGGTGGGCAAAGTTACCGGCACCGAGGGTAAGTTATATATTGCAAATCCCGAAGTCGAGAAGCTCGATTCCCTCCCGATTGACCGCCACGATAGCATTTTCAAAGGGACCGACGCCATGATGGACGATACTATCTATCCCGTCTACCGGGAGACCAAAGGCATCACCAGTAAGTGGTTCTACCACACCGCCCTCAAATGTTTTGAGAAAGGGATCTTAGAACAACTCCACGATCCTATTCCTGAGGAAATTTTGACCCGCTACAAACTACCGAATTTAAAAACTGCCCTCGTCTGGATCCACTCCCCGAAAAAAGCCGATCACGCCGCGAGCGCTCGAAAGCGCTTTGCGTTCGAAGAAGTCTTCTACATTCAAACCCAAAAAGCAATTGACCGCGCTGCTGTCTCGGCCGCTTCAACGTACCAGGTCAACACTGATAAAAAACATCTCGAGGCATTTACCAGTCGCTTTCCTTTTGCTCTCACTGATGCCCAGAATAGTTCAATTAATTCCATCATCGAGAGCTTCACCAAAAACCACGCCATGAGTCGACTTCTCGAAGGAGATGTAGGGAGTGGCAAAACAGCTGTGGCAGCTACCACCGCCTATGCAGTTGCAACCAGCCGCCCCCCCGAAGGTCGCAAAACTCCAAGTTCGAGGCAAGACCTCGAACTTGGGAAAGTACGAGGTCTTGCCTCGAACTTGGGAAAGGTACGTGATTTGGAGTTTGGAAATTTGCAGGTTGCCTACATGGCCCCCACAGAAATTTTAGCGAAACAACATTTCGAATCATTTATTGAATACTTCAAACACCTACCAATCCAGATTGGTCTCATTACCGGTTCGGGCTGCCAGAAATTTCCGAGCAAAAGTAACCCGAATAAATCTACCCCAATTTCGCGTGCCCAACTACTCAAGTGGGTAAAAAACGGCGAAGTGCCAATTTTGATTGGGACCCATGCGCTCATTTATAAAAGTGTTGAGTTCAAACATTTGGCCTATGTCATCATCGACGAACAACACCGGTTTGGTACCAACCAGCGCAAGCAGCTGGCGAAAAAAGATGCCCGCATGCCACACCTGTTGTCTATGACAGCAACTCCCATCCCCCGGACGCTGGCGCTCACTATTTATGGCGACCTCGACATTACGCTTCTCGACCAGATGCCGTCAGGACGAAAGCCAATCATCACGCAAATTGTAGGACCGAGCCAATCAGCCAAGATGTACGAACATGTGCGCAGTGAATTAGCTATCGGTCGCCAGGCCTATGTTATCTGTCCCCGCATCGAGGAACCAGATCCAGACATGCAAACTGCCCTCCAGCTGAAAAGTGTGATCGCCGAAGCCAAACGCTTACAAACGACTGAATTTCGGGATTATAAAGTTGGTGTGATGCATGGCAAAATGACTCCAGCGGACAAAGACAAAGTGATGGCTGAATTTTCCGCTCACAAAATTGATATTCTCGTTGCAACCTCAGTAGTTGAAGTTGGGGTGAATGTGCCGAACGCTACGAACATCATTATCGAAGGAGCCGAACGCTTTGGTCTCTCGCAGCTCCATCAGCTCCGTGGTCGCGTGGTTCGTGGGACACATCAACCCTACTGTTTTGCCGTAACAGATAGCAAGAGTGATAAAACCAAAGACCGTTTGAAGGCGCTCGTGACCGCAAAAAACGGCTTTGAACTCGCCGAGCACGATCTCAATTTCCGCGGCAGTGGCGAACTCTATGGCCAGAAGCAATCAGGCCTCTCTGACCTCGGTATGGAAGCGATTAAGAATCTGAAGCTGGTAGAAGCGGCACGCACCGAAGCGCAGCACCTCGTAGCCGCCCACCCTAACATCGCCCGTGACTTCCCTCTTATTTACGACCGAGTTGCAAAATTAGGCGAATCTCTCCATATGGAGTAATACTTGCTTTTTTTATAAAATATGCTTTAATTTTAGTAGTGTGACCTTTGAGAAAGGATGATGTCATGCACCGACCAACACTTCCCCAGCCGGCAATTTTCCCAACCAACAAAGGGGAACCCGTCTGTCATCCGCTGAGTCGCGGTGACTTCAGTACAGTTTTGCGCCCGATGGCGTTTTTTTGGTTCCGCGGCAAACTATTCGTGGGACACAATTGGCTATCGTCACTTCATATCGCCGAGGAACCTGTCTGGGATCCAAAGCCTGTGCCCGTAGGTACACGTATCGAGGACTGTAGTGGGTATATCGACTTTGTCGAAATCCGGCGTGAAGGGGCGCCGTATTATCGCGCCTATGCGATACTGCGCTTGAAGCATCGCTATAAACCTAACGATAGCCATTCGGGTAACCCGATATTGAATACATGGCGAACCGGTAAAAAGTTTGACCAAGGTACAGTCATGATTGAGGAGCAGCATGTGTTGTTCCCCAACTGCTTCATGCAACTTACCTGGAATGGTGCGTTTGATGGTGGAGAACTGATTGCCCCTCATCAAATTGATGATTTCAAAGCAGAGATGGCACAACAAGAGTTGTACTGGGACAAACATCGAGAAAAATGCACGATTGACCCTGACTACACAGGAGAATGTCCGCCCTACCCTCGACGCAAGTACTTTGGATATTACACCCCTGGTATCTGCATGTGTCACAAATGGCAAGGCGACGGGGAAAACCGCCTGAAGCGTATCCTTCGGAGTCCGAGCCTCGATATGATGCGCTATGACCCACGAGCTGAAGCTGTGCGTAAGCGGGAACATCCGAAAGGATGTGCGCGTTGCGGTTTCTGATACATACCACCTCAACGAGCATGTAGCCGCAAAAAGTACCTAGTTCATTGAGATTAAAGCCGAAGACGAAGCGCGTATTGGACAAGGAATAGCATTTAGATATTTTCTAAACTCTATCCATACCAACCATACGCATCAAAACCCTACTTAGATCGACTGATACAATATACTTTGTATTTCAGTCAGACTAAGAGGGTTTTTGTCTTTTAAGCTGGAACATATTTTAAACATGACGGTAAAAACTTGCTTTTTATATTTTTTGTGCTATAATGCTGCACAGGACTGTTACCCTCAAATAAAAGGACTTCCGCGATGGAATTGTTGCTGATTCTCGTCTCCCCCTTCATCCGACTGCAGACAACTGACTTTATGGAGGAAAACGAACTTTTCCAATGTGCCGTGTTGGCTATCATTTTTGCTTTGGGAACCTTCATCTTCGGCATGACACTCCACTTTGGCAGTGTGGGTTGGCTCGATGCGACCTGGGCCGGCCTGACGTTTTCGGCCATGTGGTTCGCGGGCAGGATTTCCATCCTGCTTTCGTCCTATGTTCTTGCTGGACTATTTGTATTGGCCGGTGATCGCCTTCTTGAGGCAATCAGCGCCGCAGGACTGACGGAAACCATCACGCTCCAGTCTTGGCTCAGCCTGCAGAGCTATGGCTGGCTCGTCATCACCCTGGTCCTGCTCTACTACTGCTCCTTCGGCCTCGTGGCCAGCATTTTTTACCTCGTGGCCAGCATTCGCAAAGCGTTCAAATAACCTCCCGTCCGCAACCAACCCTGGTTGCGGACGAATTTTTATTAGCTTTGACAAAAACACAGAACGCGACTACAGTAGCCACTAGAAAGTGTCCTAGAGTCAATGGAAACCATCATGACACAAAAACCGACAATAGTTTGCATCCATGGCATTGCACGCACGCAGCTGTCGATGTGGCGTATTATGCTGGAGAGCTGGCAAAACAACTACAACGTCATTGGCTGGAAATATCCTTCGACCCGCGCCTCAAGTGCCGAAAACGTGGAGCTCCTGGCGACCTTTTTGCAGAAACGGTTTGGCAACACTGCCGAACCGATTCATTTCATTACTCACTCACTCGGAGGATTCATCCTGGCACAGTACCTGGCACGACCGGATGCAATCCCGGTTGGCCGCGTTGTTATGATTGCCCCACCGCTTGGTGGCAGCGCAGTGATTGACGAGGGCATCAAGTGGAAAGTGTTTACTGATTTCTATGGTCCAGTCACCGAGGAACTACTGACTGCTGAAACCGCAAGCAGCGACCCTGCTCCACATCCACACATTGCAGTGATAGCCGGCTCAAAAAGTCAGTGGCCGTTCTCGCAACTATTTTTTGATGAACCTAACGATGGTAAAGTGAGTGTTCGTTCGACCAAACACATTCCAGCCAAGGAACACCTCGTCCTCGATTACAATCACACCGAAATTATTTACCGCAAAGAGGTCATCGACAGAGCTCTCCACTTTATAAAATATGGAACGTTGGTATAAACAAACGACCGTCCCCGGTACACTGGGGGCGGTTTTTATATAGAAAACAACCGCATGTCACAATGGACAGCGGTTGTCTAGGATACAAAGATCCATAGGGAGTGGGTCGCGGGGGGATAAGCCCAGCGAATCAGGGTCTTTTGTGGGCCCTCGTTCTGAGATCACCTCCTTTCAGTTAATGGTTCGGACTTTTTTCTGCACGGCACGGATGTGGTCCGGAAAATGTTTCAAGGTGACCTCCTGTGAAAGACCGAAGCGACGCTGCTTCTGTCATTAGTAAACACTGTTCGCCCACAAAATGCAACTAACAACCTAAAGTACTCAATTGAAGCAAAAATATTCGACAGGAAAATACTATACATGTATACTATCTTGCACTCCTTAATATATTCCATAAGTAACCAATATGAAAACAATCATTGAAAATTTGAAGTGGCGTTACGCAACCAAAGCCTTTGATACTAGTAAAGCAGTGAGCGCAGAGGACCTGAACTATGTACTAGAAGCCGGTAACCTGGCTGCTACCTCATACGGACTACAACCATTTACGTTTGTAGTAGTTGACGACGCTGCAAAAAAACAAGCACTCGTTGAACACGCTTACGGACAGACTCAGGTAGCCGAGAATGGCGCACTCATCGTGATCGCTGCACGAACCGATGTTGACGCTGCATACATCAGTGAATTTACTGCACGAATCGAAGCAACTCGCGGCTTGCCAGCGGGAAGTGTTGACGGCTACAAGGAGATGATGGTCGGATCGCTCACAAACCAAACACCTGAAGCTCGCCTCGCCTGGGCCCAGAAGCAGTCATACATTGCACTCGGCACGATGATGGCAGCAGCGAGTGAACGCGAAGTCGACAATGCCGCACTCGAAGGTTTTAACCCCGACAAGTTTGACGAGGTACTCGGTCTCGCTGCACACAACCTTCATGCTACTACCCTCCTTGTGCTCGGATACCGCTCAGCCGAAGATGCAACTAGTCAGTATGCAAAAGTGCGTAAGGACATCAAGGATATCGTTGTACATATCTAATTTGATATAGACAAAGAGACAGGCGGGTCATATGACCCGCCTGTTTTTATTGAAACACATGATGTGACGACTGTCTGAGCTCGACCCGCCAACGGATGTCATATCCATTTGCAGTTAGCATAATGAGCGCATCACTCACAAATTCAAACGCGGCAAAAGGATTACCGCAATGGTCCCTGACTACAAAGATGCACGGCGCACAATCAAGCACGGACACCTCAGCTGGCGACAGAATCGAGACGAACGCCAGACCTTTTGGCATTCGCCATACTGGCGGCTCAAAATAGATATCATTCAGCGGAATGGGAAGATTCGTTTTTTTTGACATCGACGACTTCCTTTTGATGAACAGATATACTCTCTCTACAGTATGCCACACTTTTTTATGAATGACATACCGTTGTACCAAGCATCCAAATACGGTATAGTTTTGCAACCAAACCTACATCCGTGTGTAGCTCAGTTGGTTAGAGCGCAGAGCTTATACCTCTGTGGCCCCTGGTTCGAGTCCAGGCACACGGACATTTGGACATCCATCAAGACCCTCCATCCGGAGGGTCTTGATGGATGTAGTAAACGACTTTCTGGATTTGTGAAGACTGAGAACGTCCTAATTACCACCTCCCTATCCCCCACCACTCTAAAACTCCACCATCGGTAAAATGTTACAATGTCGCTATCATGCGATCGTTTATACTCCACCACACGCTTATTTTTAGTGGAGCTGGAATTTTAATTTTTGGCGCCAGTTTTATGGCCTGGAAAATTGTTACCACTGACCCACTCGCCGGACACATCACCACGAGCGTTACCCGCGGGACAGTTGAACAAATTGTTTCAGTGTCCGGGTTAACCAAAGCGGCAAATGCTGCAGAACTAGCCTTTCCGACGCCTGGCATTGTATCCAAAGTCTATGTACACGAAGGTGACCATGTCCAGACTGGAGATGTGCTCGCAACACTTGGTGCTGAGGCACTCGTTGCACAGCGCTCAAGTGCCGTGGCTGACCTCCGGATCGCCGAAGCTAATTTAAAAGAACTGATTGCCGGTGACACCCCAGACAAACGCGCGGTCCGCAACACTACCGTTGCAAATGCACGAGCTGAAGTGTCTCGTATCAAAACAACACAGGCGTTACTGGTAGCAAACGCAAAACGCATCTTGTTATCAAGTGGGCTAGCAGCCCAGTCAGAGAATCCAAGTGAACAGACTACCCCACCAGCCGTCAGTGGTACCTACCACTGTACAAACGAAGGTAGGTATCAAATGACCATCTATCCTTCAACCGCGCCATCGGGATACTCGATTCGATACAGCGGACTAGAGAGCGGAAGCAGCGCCCTTTCAACAGATCAGCCACTCCCGATTGGAGCCTGTGGACTTTTTATAAAAATTACTGCTGGCGAATATTACGAAAATTCTGTCTGGTCAATTGAAATCCCAAATACTAATGCCGCTACCTATACCGCCAGTAAAAATGCACTTGATACTGCGCTCGCTACTGAACAGACGGCGACAGATGCGGCAACTGAGGCATTAACCCTAGCTGAACAACAGGACAGTGCCGCTGGAGCGGCCCCCCGTAGCGAAGCGGTAGATCGTGCAGAAGCGCAAATAGCAAAGAGTACCGCACTGATCGCGCAGATAGACGCCGCCCTCGGCGACCGTATCATCAAAGCTCCTTTTCCTGGGATAGTCACTACTGTCGACATCCTCCCGGGTGAAACAGCGAGTACCAAGCCGGTTTTTACTATCCTGGCAACTACTGTCCTCGAACTCACTGCCCGGGTGCCCGAAATTGATATTACGAGTATTGCGTTACAACAACCGGTTCGGGTTCTTTTTGATGCCGACCGTAGCGAAATTCACACCGGGCACATCACCTATATTGCTCCTCTGCCAATCCAAATTGATGGAGTTGCTTATTTTGAAGTAAAAATTACGCTTGATGTTATTCCGGACTGGCTACGCGGTGGCCTCAACGCTGATATTGATATTATTACTGCCAGCAAAGAAAACGTGCTTCGAGTTCCCAAACGCTATGTGAGTGGGACAAGTAGCAGTAGTGTAGTCCGAACCATTGCGGGGAACACAATTGCTACCACAACTGTCACCACCATCTTTGAAGGCAACGATGGATTTACCGCCATTGCAGGAGTGTCGGAGGGAACAACCGTAGTGACCCCGTAATGAACTATGCGAGCATTTCGAATTGGATTACTGCTTGGATTGCGACAAATACAACGAGCCAGTATCTGGACGAATATTTTGATTGTATTTGTGATGGCACTTACCTTTCTCAACCTGATTGCTGTCTCGGGAATTTTGGTTGGGTTAATTGTCGGTGCGGAACGGGCTGTCCGAGAACACTCCCTCGGAGACATCATAATTACTCCTAAAACTGGCGAGGAACATATTCTCGAAACTGAACGGTTTACTCGCGAAATTGCGGCTTTCCCTGAGGTAAAGACCTATTCTGTTCGTTATACCGGAGGTGGTATTCTCGAAGCTAATTACAAGGAACGACGTGATCTCAGTGGCAATCGTGACATTGCGAACGTAAAGGTGACCGGCATTGATCCGCTGGCTGAAGACAATATGAGCGGCCTACAAAGTGCGCTCATCGCCGGAGAATACCTCAATCCCGATGATGAAGGATATATTCTGGTTGGAGCCCTGTATATCAAAGAATACGCCGCGCAGTTTCGCGACCTCTTTGAGACCGTCGAGAATGTTAAACCTGGTGACACAATCCGTCTCACCGTTGGTTCTGTAACCAAAGAATTTATTATCAAAGGCATTATTCAATCCAAGGTACAAGAGGTAACCTTCAGTACCTACATCCCCGAACGGGAGTTTCGCCGCTTATTTAATCGAGTTGACCGAAACGCTGATCAGATAGTGGTTAAACTAACCCATCCAAGCGAAGACGCAGCAGTGCAAACAGCATTGGTCGGTAGCGGTCTCGGCACTCTCGCAAAAATCAAAACCTATGAGGAGGGGGTGCCAAAATTCCTCACTGATATTAAAAACACCTTTGATGTTCTCGGTACCTTTATCGGTTCAATAGGAATTATTGTTGCCTCGATTACGATATTTATTATCATCTTTATTAATGCACTCGCCCGTAGACGATACATCGGTATCCTGAAAGGTATTGGTATTGATAGACGCGCCATTGAAATCGCGTACGTTATTCAAGCTGGCCTGTATGCCCTCTCAGGGTCACTGATTGGTGTCTTTATTACCTACGTAATTCTTGTACCGTACTTTGCCGCACATCCAATTAATTTCCCATTCAGTGATGGGATTATGGTGGCTGATCCGTGGGGTACATTTATTCGATTTATTGTCCTCTTTTTCATCACCCTCCTCGCTGGCTATATTCCCGCCTGGATGATTGCTCGAGGGAATACCTTAAATGCCATTCTGGGACGCAACAAGTAAAATGAGCCACAGAGCGCAGCGACAATGGCGAATTTTCTCGAGTAATTTTTCCTCCCAGAAAAATTATCCGGGCACAACCAATTTGTTTATCTAACCAACTTATAAAATAATATGTCAGACACCTCACACCAACAGAACGCTATGATTACCGCTCGCGAGATTACCAAATCCTTTGGGAGTGGCGATTTGCTGACGCAAATTTTGCGCGGGATTGATATCACGATTTATGCTGGTGAATTTGTCGCTATCATGGGTAAATCAGGAGCTGGTAAATCTACGTTTATGTACCAATTGTCACTGCTTGACGAACCAACGAGCGGTTCCATTGTGATTGATGGTGTGGCAGTCGATACCATGAACGAAACCGAACGGACAGAATTTAGACTCAATACTCTGGGGTACGTATTCCAAGACTATGCCCTAGTACCCGACCTCAGCGCCGAAGAAAACGTCATGATTCCTCTCTTGATGAAAGGTGCGACCACCGCTGCAGCGCGAGTTATCGCACGAAGCTCTATCGATGCCGTAGGGCTCCCGGGCAAATACAAAAATTTACCAAGTGAGCTGTCTGGCGGAGAACAGCAACGTATCGCTGTCGCACGAGCGGTAGCAGGTAAACCAAAA
>JANPGF010000095.1:0-5330 GCA_031423775.1 Candidatus Kaiserbacteria bacterium
CGGCGCGGCCTGCACGCGCATCGACGTCGTCGCGGGCGCTCCCCTCGCGCTCATCGACGGGGCCGTCTGGGACGAGGCCGGCGCGCTCCTCGCCTACTTTTTGCTATTTTTTGTACTCTATTCACCAACCAAGTCTGCGAACAGTTCTTCTTCGGTAAGTAATCTAACTTCACCTGAGCGGCGCGTCACCACCTCAAACTGACCTTGTTCCTTTAGCTTCTTACTGACCACCACACGGTATGGCATACCGAGGAGGTCACTGTCAGCAAATTTCTCTCCCGCTCGTGCATCACGATCGTCATAAAGCACATCAACACCACGGTCTTTGAACGCAGCGTAGATACCGTCAGCCCAATCACGTACTTCTTCGTCATCAGTATTCAAGGCGACGAGATGCACTGCAAATGGTGCAATACTTTCTGGCCAGACAATCCCCTTTTCATCTGCAAATTTCTCCACGAGTACCCCCACCAGTCGCGTTACACCGATACCATAGGAACCCATCCAGACAGGAGTATCAATACCATCAGCATTTTTAAACGTAAGGCCAAGATCAGTCGCCTTCTGTTGACCAAAATTAAAGATGTTCCCTACTTCTGCTGTTTTAGTCTCAACCAATTCTTCACGAGTTATATTCAAACTCTTGAGTGTTTCCTCACTCATTACTTCTTCATTAATCGCAATTCCTCGTTCCCGGTTCAAATATACAATGTCCTCACCCGCATCACACACTGTCTGGAACTCATGACTGAATTTGGTAAATGCTCCACCAGCCGCAAACGTAACATACGTATCGTCACCGATACCCAGCCGCTCGAATACTTTCATATAAGCGGGTTTAGTTGATTCGTAGTATGCAAGGTGACTGACTTCATCGGCGCAGAACGAATACATATCTTTCATAATGAATTCTCGTCCACGCATCACACCACTTTTGGCACGCATTTCATTACGGAGTTTCGTTTGGAATTGATAAACCGAAATTGGGAGGTCTTTGTAACTACCAATGTAATTCTTCATCATCTCACCAATTGGCTCTTCATGACTCCAGCCAAAACCCACTTCTCCACCAGCCTTAAGTTCTGACTTGAACCACACATCCACAACCTCATCGTTCCAGCGTCCCGTACTTTCCCACAATTCTTTGCGTTGCAACGCAGTCATTATGAGCTCCTGTCCATTAATGGCATTCATTTCTTCACGCACGATTTGTTTGATTTTATCCACCACTTTGAGTCCAAGTGGCAAATATGAATACACCCCAGCCATTTCTTTCGCAATATAGCCCGCCCGTATCAATAATTGAGCATTCTTTGCCACCTCATCTGCGGGCGCCTCTTTTCGTGTCTTCGTAAATAGTTTTGATTGTCGCATGATTCGTTAGTTTAATAGTTTAATGGTTGCATAGTTGAATAGTAAAACTCAGTGCGAAAAATGCACCCCATGGGAATTGATCTGCGACTAAATCGATACATATATATACATTTTATAGTACTTTGCCGCCCCTGCCAACCAAAAGTCATGTGAGTCGATACTCGGAAGTATAAAATCTGTAACAGGCAAAAATATTCAGAAATGAGTGCGGGTCGAGGCGCACAAAGAAATTGCCATGAGCCGTACTTTCTGTACGGTGAATGTCAATTTCTGCAGAACAACGAAGAGACGCACCATTTCTGGATATTCTAGAACATTTTGAAGATGTCGTGGGCGGTCGCAGCAAGCATAAGTAGCATAAGGAAGATGAATCCCCCGGCATTTACTCGAGCGGCCCAAACTGGTGGGATTGGCCGACGAGTGATTGCTTCAATTGCTACAAATACTAACCGACCACCATCAAGTGCCGGAATCGGAAGAAGGTTAATCACTGCCAGATTGAGTGAAATGACTGCGGTAAAATAAAGCACTGACATGAATCCAACCGCTGCAGCGTCTCCCACATATTTTACAATTCCAATCGGACCAGCCACTTGTTTAAAGTCAGCTTTTCCGATAAAGGCTTTGTGTATCAAATCGAACAAGCCCGTAACAATGCTCATTGAAGCCTCATAGACTTGATGACTAGCTTCAACAAGAGCCGAGGTAAAAGGTTTAGACACAACTTCAACAAAACTGAGACTGACTCCAACAGCTGCCCGGTCGGGAGACGCAACAATCAATCCTTTGACCGGTGTCAGTGTCACGGTACTAGATACATGATCTTTTTCTGTCGTCAGTACTACTGGGGCGTCAGCGTGGGCAGCGATGAAGTCACTGAATGTAGATGGTGCAGGTTTTGTTAAGCTATCACTACCTGAAGTCACTGCGGTAATCACAGTATTTGGTGTAACAACGCCATCTGCCGGACTGTGCGGCAACACTCCAGCAATCGTGAGTTTCGCTGCATCAGTCGCAAGATTTTCTTCAACTTGAGTCGGTACGCCGACAGTCAACATAATGACAAACAGTACCCAGGCAAAGAGCACGTTCATAGTCACCCCCGCTATCAACACAATAGCCTGAGCCCATTTTGGGCGCGCACCAAATGCCCGATGTGAATCAGCACTAGCTTCAACTGCCTCAGTTAAATCCTCGCCGTAGATACGGACAAAACCGCCGATAGGGAGTGCATTTAAGCTGTACGTTGTTTCGCCCTTTTTCCACGAGAAAACTTTTGGTGGAAACCCAATGGCAAATTCATCTACCCGCATACCGGTTAATTTCGCAGTAATATAATGTCCCCACTCGTGCACAAGCACCAGGACAAACAAAACCGCAAGAAAAATGAGAACTGTGACAATCATAGTGAGATACTAAAAATAAAATTAACGGCTGATCTCAGCCTCCTTCTTTTCAAAATGCGCTTCGAGAGTACGGTTAGTGAGATCAACATTTTTCTGCACCGCATCACGTTTGGAAAATTTATCATCTTCACCAATCTCGCCAGCTTTATGAGCAGCATCAATCTCTTTCATGACGTCATCACGTACGCCACGTACCGTTACTCGAGCTTCTTCTAGCTTGGCTTTTGCTAACTTTACGAGCTGCATGCGACGTTCGGTGGTAAGATCAGGGAATGAAACACGCACCCCGGAAGAGTCCGATGATACCGACACTCCAAGTTCAGCATCACGAATCGAACGTTCGACGGCGGGGACTGCACTTGTGTCCCACACACTGATACGGAGAGTTCGAGCGTCCTCAACACTTATTGATCCAATTTGCTGCAGTGGCATAAACGAGCCATAACTTTCTACTCGTACACTATCAAGGAGCACAGGAGTAGCCTGCCCTGTTCTGATGGTAGCAAATTCTTTTTGTAACCATGTAATTACTTCTTTCAGACGAGCTTCGTACGTTTGGTCCATAATGGTCTAGCCTAATTAAATAATGATACTTTCAGTATAGCATCCTCGAGGAATCTCCACTAACGAACCGTCGGCAGTGAAAGCGCAATGTCCTCCCAAAGCATTTTTTTCGATGATCCACGCTTTGGTAATACCAAGAGCCATTCATGAATACGTGTTGTAAGAGAATTTACCGGAGCCTCGACCGCCCACGAACGTAACCCATCGCAAAGGAGATCAAAATCTGAAGTTTCCTTGGTTTTTGCAATGTCAGCAATCTGTGCCATGCGTTCAGCAAACGGCCGTCGCAAAAATTCTTGAAATAACGGATATTCGACTGATACACTCATCCGTTCATCAATAGGCTGATACAAGCGCGACCGGAGTGTCGCAAGCAAACTATCAAAACTCGGTAATACGAGAATAAACCTAGTCGTCAAAGGAGGCTCTTCGAGTACCTTAAGTAAAGCCTGCTGCGCTTCAGGTGCAATCTGCCCAACTTCGAGAACGATAGTTTTGGTTGGTTTCTCAAACGGTTTGACGTAGGCAGAAGCAATTAATTCACGAACAATTGCAATAGACAAAACGGGTACTGATAAAAATTCCAGTTCAGTTTTACTACGAAGTAACGGGACATCAATTGCTGTATCGGCGAGCACTCTCCCCTGAAAGAGTACGGCGTGGTGTTCTGGCATACCGCCTATTATGCGCCACGTTTTTTATTCTGTAAATCAATGATATGACGGATCACACGGCGGAGGTAGTGTTCGAAGGTTTCATCTTTTTCGTAGACAATTCCTTGTTCATAACGCCAACCGTTCATGTAATCAGTAACACTTTGTTTGATTTCTTGTGTTGCACCTTCAAATCTGCCAGCCAATAGCAATGGGAGTACTAATGGTGCAATTTTAATAAACAGTGGGTGCTCACGGCCGCTTGGCCCAGTACCGAATAGTCCACTTTTCTTGAAGAGTGTCCATTCTGAGAGTAGTTGCTGTAGACCTGAATCCACTTCTTTAGTAAAGAGAGGATCACCGTTCACGCTCGCATGATTCACCTCGTCCGCAGTTGGCAATTCAGAAATAGAACGAAGCGGCACTTGTGATGCCCCGACCGACTGAATAAACGGTGACGGCACTGGAGGCACGGCCGGAGCAGATGCCAAAGGGATTGCCGGCACAATTTGTGGCCCTGCGTCACTTGGGCGCTGCGGAATAACTGAAGGTTGCACAGGTCTCACGGGCTCTGGATCACCCCAAGCAGCTACCGGCACCTCTGCAGCAGCTGGAACGGGACTACTAGTTGGGGGTGGAACAACTTCTACTGCAGGAGTGCTTGCCGGCGCATTTTTTAAGAGATTGCCTACTGATACATATGCTGCTTCTAAACGAACCATGGCTCGCTCTGATTCGACATCACTCGCACTACTGAGGAGTTTCATGGCATCAAGCAGTGCGCTCATATACTCACTACCTACCGCTTTATCCATGGCCACTAAATTGACAGGATTCCCTACTCGGTTATTTACATCAGATTTAATAACACGGATTCGATCAAGCCGGGCAGCCGTTGCAGGAGCCGGCGGTTCAACAATTGGAGCTGGTTCAGGTACAACAGGCTGCGCAGCAACCGCTACGGCAACATTCACTGGCTGAGACGGAACGACTGGTTCAGGTACAACTGGTGTTATTGGCACAACTGGAGCGGGTCGAGCTGGCGGAGGTACTACAACAACAGGACGAACTGGGGTAGGGGTAGGTGCAGGCGGAGGCACAACAGGCTGAACCGGTTTTGCAATACCCACATCCAAATCTGATACAGCTACCGGAACAGAAACTGGCGCAGGTGGAACTGGTGGCACTATACGAACGGGCACTGAGGTAACGATAGTTGGAGTTGGAGTTGGAGTTGGAGTTGGAGTTGGAGTTGGAGTTGGAGTTGGAGTTGGAGTTGGAGTTGGAGTTGGAGTTGGAGTTGGAGTTGGAGTTGGAGTTGGAGTTGGAGTTG
>JANPGF010000096.1:0-2768 GCA_031423775.1 Candidatus Kaiserbacteria bacterium
CACAGTGTTTCTAACAGGGGTCAAATTTGAATGAAAATTAATGGCCTTTAGGGGTCAATTTTGGGTGAGATTCAACAAATAGTTACTATATCGACACAGGTGGCTGGACAGACCAAGGTCATTTCACCTTGCTGGATTTGAACACCTTGCAACCGTTTCATGGCCCTGGTGAGACGTGGATGCCGGTTTCTAGCCACCGATATCGGTAAGCTTTCAAGCAAGGTTTTGCGAACACCCATCATGAAAACTATTACTTTTATTCGCCACGGGCAAAGTGTCGCGAATGCAGGTGGTATTTCGGTAGCTCATCACGCCATCCGCTTGTCAAGACTAGGCGAGCTACAAGCCGATTTATTGTCTATGTTGTTGCCAGTCAAACCTGCTTTGATCCTCACGTCATCGTTCATTCCTACGCGCTCAACAAACAGCCTCTTTTTTTGAGTAAAGAATTGGGTTATCCGCCACAACTTACCCTTTGCTGCAAATTAAAAACGGAACAATGGGTTTTCAGATCGTACTAGATCAATATCAACGCACTCCAATGAGTCACGGGCTCGGATCATGTCAACTTATTTGATTCGACGAAGGAATTGATGATTGCGATGTTGGAATGTCGGAAAAACGTTTTCAACATGGACTAAAAGAGTTGCTGGGAAAAATATATCGCCAAAGGGCCGGTGGCATTTTGGACAAATCCAGCACTCTTTTTTAAAGGTGATCGAGTGATGTTCATTAAGGAATATTGCAAGCGTTCATGAGATTCGCCCTGTACTTGTATATTCAGTGCTGACGCGAAGCCAGATGGCGACGGCTTTTGTTTGGGTAGTGTTGTTCATAAGCAACGTATAAGTTTCGGTAGAAAATTAAACTCTTAAAATGAATTAAAATCAACCTATAATTGGTTCACTTTTCCACCTTATTTAAATGTACTATTCACTCAAACGGAGAAACCATGAACACACTTACACCCTTTGGAAAGCTACTTCGGCTCATGCGGCTTGACCGCTCACAGACATTAAAAGACATGACTGTACAGATTGCAACCAAAGCTGGTTATGACATATCCAGCGCCTTTTTATCTGCTGTTGAGCTGGGTCGTAAAACTGTTTCTGCTGAATTGATGAATGCCGTTGCTAAGGCGTATGAATTAGATGAAAAAGCGATGCGAGAACTAAATAGAGCAGCAGAAGATTCTGCTGCAGTTTTCAAGATTAGACCAACTCCTGACAAGCGCCAACTAGTCACGCAATTTGCGCGTCGATTTGCAGAGCTTGATCAAGCTGAGGTCATCAAAATTTTGAATGTTTTAAATCAAGACAAAATAGGAGACAAACCTCAATGAGCCAACATGATCACGCTTATCGCGTGTCCCCACTAAGCATTAAAAAAATAGAAGCTCAAGCTTTGGAGATTCGTAAAGCCTTGCAGGTCAAAGAGGCCTTTTTCCCTCTGATAAAGGTCGTTGAAATTGCGCTGCCAAAATTGTTTCCTGAATTTGTTATCGACATTAGAACTACCGAGGAAATGACTTCGCTTTATGGTTCCGGCACTTTAGCGATGACAACACCTGCTGAAATGACCTTGGAGCTTAGAGAAGATGTCTACGAAGGTTTGCTTGCCCACAATGGCCGGTGTCGTTACACCGTAGCTCACGAACTTGGACATCTATTTCTTCATCAAAACACTGGCTTTGCACGTTTTGATTTTCAAGGAAAAATGCGTATCTATGAAAGCAGTGAATGGCAGGCTGATAACTTTGCTGCAGAACTACTTGCCCCTTTAGATTTAACAGCTGATTGCGATTGTTTAGAAGCTGTTGCTACTCTTTTTGGGATTTCCAAACAAGCAGCGGAAATTCGCTGGAAAGCGATTGAAAAATATAGAACCCAGAAAAAAGAAACCCTGAGCGCCAACTCAGGGATTCTTAGGTAAAGGAAAACGAAACAAAAGACGAGTCGTTTTCTCTTGCGTGTTTCGCGACAGCGCAGTCCCAGATTATAGCCATAGGCTATTAATTCAAGATTAGCGTTTACCCGCAAGTTGTGTTTCTCGTCAGCCTCTATGAGGAGACAACGTCATGACTACTAACAAAGCCGTGATTGCGTTTCGTCGCTTTCGACGCGGCAAGGATGGCAAAGTTTATGACGCCCATAAATATGGGTTGAAGGCTTGGCCAATACGAGCTGCTTCGAAAAAGACGAAGTAGATGACCTGTGCGAGCTTGTCTCGCATGCAACTTGCAGATTGGGCGGTATCACTGCTGCCCAATTATTAAAAATAACGCTTCTTGAAAGGAGAGGATCATGTCCTCGATTAAAAATTCCAATGTTAGTTTTGCTGGCGATGGCAACGTCGTCGGTAGTCACAATTCTGTGACGGTACAAAAGAGGGTGGTTAACAATCACCACTCAAAATCAGAAGAAAAAGAAAATAGGCAGCTAGTTTTTGCGCTACTGATTTTGGTTGGTTTTGCGGCTGCTTTTATGAGCTACTACTTTGCCAAGTACAGCGACTATATTTACATATCAGCACGAGTCGTGTCCCTATTTGAATTTCTCCTGGCATTGCTTGGAGCATATTTGTACTTCGATGATGAAGACTACACGCAGATTTATAAATGCCTGCTCGCAGCAACAGTAACGGGTGTGATTTCAGTTGTGCTCATGAAGGGGCATGAAAACTATCCAGCACAGTTGCTGGACATGGCAAATCAATCAGGCAGTCTAAAAGACTTTTGGTGTGGACTTAATGTGTATGGAAGACAAGTG
>JANPGF010000097.1:0-4321 GCA_031423775.1 Candidatus Kaiserbacteria bacterium
GTGTCGAACCAACTCCAGCTCGCGCGAGTTATATTCATATATCTTAGTATCTTGCATTATTGTATATCTATGGTATAACCTCCCTAGAAATTTGAGTGAGGAACCATAGATGACATCTGACAACATGATCCGACTTTGGACCATTCAGACTCCTCTGGCTTGGTCTTTGTTGCAACAAAACAATTCACTTTCTGGAGACGGAAGGCGTGCAGACCACTGGTTCAGACCTGCATATCGTTGGCTCATGGAGCAAATGTCACTCCGTACGGAGGGATATACCGGACGCTTCCCTATCTGGTTCTGGACGAAAAAACCTGACTTTCGGAAGTACCGTTTCAGAAATTACTGTAAACAAGGCAAACCGATTGTCTTATTGGAATGTCTTATTCCGGTAGAACGTGTTTTGTTGTCCGACTACGAAAGTTGGCACTCTGTTTTAAATAACTGGCACTTAGCTCTGACTGAAGATGAAAGTGACGAATTTGATAATCGTTTGGACACCGGTCAGATTACCCATGAACAAGCAACGCGCGAGAAACGCGCGAGTTGGGAACGGGTGTTCGAATTTGACTTGCTGCGCGCTCACCCTGACTGGCACGGTGAACCCACTCTGCAGGCAACTGTGGAGACGCTTCGAAAGCAAGACGTCGTAAAAATAAAAGTGATTACACTTAAGAGGACTTAGCCAAAGTGCAAAGTCCTCTTATTTATACTTGAACCGTACTGCTAGTCACCAAAGAAAAACTTACTCCGACTTCGTTTGAGCAGTATTTCTTTTAAGTTTAAGATTGGCTGGCTCAAACCACTTCTAGCTTAACACACCATACTTGACAAGTTACTATATGTAGTGTACTGTTTAAGACAAACAGTACAACAGTGGAGGTACATCATGGGACCCGCTACATTTTCGTTCACACTTCTTGCCATCACTGTCGTCCTTCTTGCATTGAAGGAATGGCAGATCCAAGGGTACCCGCTCGAGATATACGTAGCGGTGGAATACTGGTGGCAAGGTGTCTTTGTGACACGCCGAATGTCGTACCAAGCAGCCTTGTCCCATACCGTGAGGGGAAATCGCCCACAGGTGGGAGAGCCCGCTTATACACCAGGATTCATACGAGGTGAAGTCCAATTTTGTGGGTTGCGACGTTTGATGTTTCAAGAATCGATCTCCCGCGTATTGCGAAAAAAATAAAACGACGCCGCCCTGCTACAGCAAGGCGGCTTTTCTTTCCCTTACTATCTATATACCTGTTCGCTAAATTAGATTTTTCGAGAGGTAGACAATTCGACAACCGAATGAATTTACTCTATTCTTACGTGAGATGTTGCTCGAATCAAGGAGGGTCTCATGACGACCGATTCAAACGGAATGGAAATTTGGACCGGTGGTGACCGCCCAGTTCACCCTGACACAATCGTCGCTGTCCGCGTTCAGGGCAATATTCCACGGGTACCTGTACGAGCTGGCGACTGGCCGCAAATTTGCTGGCGTCATCGGCCAAAAGAAGACCCGAAATGCATTTGGAATATTATTGCATACAAAGTGGTGACATAAATAACACTATCCAAACAACAAACAACAGCATCTCTCTACGGTGCTGTTTTTATGTATACTATATACAATTACTATATATATGGTATAGTACGACGTCTCAAACAAGGAGTGTTCTTGATGGCAGTTATACGAGATTGTGATTTTTGTTTCGGAGACGGTTGCCTGCATTGTAATGGAACCGGTGACGCGCCGCTTACGCAGCGTGAAGTCGGCGATATCCTGGCTAGGGCCAGGCGGACCCTGGTCGGAATCCCGTCTGACCAACCGATTCAACCGCCCCGCCTGGTAGGCGGAACTGACGTTGCCTAGGTTACCAAAAGTGAAAGTCCCCGAACCTGTTTCGGGGACTGTTTTATAGTAAAGCCCTCTTTGTCTTCATGTTTGACACAATTCATTTGCATAGTATTATGCGAACAGACCCGAACATAGAGGAGTAGTCAATGTTGCACCTTCAAAAACAGCCGACCGGTATCAAAAATTACGACCCACTCGATCTGGCTGGTGACGCTATCTGGATTCCGATTCCAAACAGTTGTTCATCCGTTGGAGTTCTCGAACTGTACTACAACATTGATGCAGCCATCCAGGCCTGGGGCGTCACACCAGTGTGCAAAAAATCTGGCGCACCCGTCCTGCATCCGGACGACCCGAACGTGGGAAAATACACGCTGCCTGAAGGCTGGACCGTTCATCCCCACCGGCACGCGATTGAATGGTCGATCTACGATCAGAACAACCGTAGGAGAATGACAATTCGATACGATCCGGAAGAAATCGTATTCTGCTGTCTCCGCACCCCGTTTGACATACAAACGAAAACTTTCCAAGGTACAGTTCCGCCAAACGATTGGTGGGAAGAAGTGACTCATTTTGAGAAAGTTGTATTCAAAAGCGAAACAGTACATCCGAACACGCCAGAAGTGGTGAAGGCTAATCAAGAAATGGCTGACAACGTATTTTTCGCCCAAGTTTTTCTACCCAAACTGAACGAACTGCTCGGTCCGCAGCAAGTGGCTGCAAAAGACTTCATGACCAAGTCGTTCCCCCTCTTCCCATCCGACCCCACCGCATACTGGGAATAAAACCCCCCACCTCACCCAACCCGGGTGAGGTTTTTATGTATTGAGCCATCTGCACTGCCCTGTACAATCTACCTTTTTAGTTATATTGTTTCGACAGTAACCTCTAAACCAGGGAGTACCTTATGGCAATTCCAACCCCACTCATCGGCAGAGTAGAAACACTCGCCCTCAACGGCACACCAGTCTCGAGCATCATGTTTGAACTGGTCGGACCAATTGGCGACCGGCACGCGGGCTTTACGAGACACCTCAGTGGTCACGATGGCGGCTACATCAGAACCTCAAACCTCCAAAAAGGGGCCATGGCATTCAACTGGCGAAGCTGGACTGGACTCTCACAGGAAGAAGTGTCAGACATTGAAAAGACAATCGGACATACCATTCCAGTCGGTTGTCTCCTCGAGAATATAACCATCTCAGGCATTCCTAACTTTACTCAACTGGAACCAACCAGCCGACTCGTTTTTCCTGCCCACACGGTCGATGGAGTCACGATGCAGACAATACTTGCTGTCTGGGAAGAAAATGGGCCGTGTCTCACGGTGGCAAAGCGTCTCGAAGACCACCACCAGGCGCCCGGTCTCAAAACGGATTTCATCCGTGCGGCCCAACATAAACGTGGTGTTATGGGATTTGTTCTTTCTGCTGGTACAGTCGCGGTAGGCGACCAAGTCCTCGTCTATCCGCCAGTACGTTAGACCTAACGCCGCCCCATTAATTTTATGGGGCGGTATTTTATTGAGTGAGTAAAAACGAGCATATTCAACAACTGCAATAATGACTTGACAAATCCCATAAAATAGTGTTATAATATTAGCAATTCAGTTTTTTAAGAGACAGTCATGGTAAGGTAGCGACTTCCCCCGAACTTTCAAAAAACACATAACGAGTCACGAAGTAGCCACTTTTGTCTACTGACTCTACAGCGCCCCTTTTACTTTTGGGACGATTTTATTTGTGTTTTTTGCTGTGAATAATAACTTCATCATTTATCTTTATGCGTCATTCACCCCTCATCCGAATTGGTGTACGAATTGTATTTTGTGCAATTGCTTTTTTAGTACTGGCCGCAACAGCACTTACTCTCTGGGCACACACCCTCCGGGCTGACGAAGACACTATCTGGGGTGTCGACTTTTCCGAAAGTCAGGCAACATATCTCGGACTTAATCCAGCTGAAGTCTACTCAGCTATCATTCATGATCTTGGTTCCAAACATATTAAAATTCACATCAACTGGAACGCGACTGAAGCAGTCGAACACCAATTTGATTTCACGTCACTTGATGCTGAAGTACGCGAAGCGGAAGCCAATAATGTAAAACTGATTCTGGTTGTTGGCATGAAAACTGGCCGCTGGCCCGAGTGTCATACACCTTCATGGTTTGCGAACATTGCACCAGAGGATCGCGAGGCAGAAATCATTCGATATACCAGCACCATTGTCGGACGCTACAAAAACTCAAAAGCCGTTGAATACTGGCAAGTCGAAAACGAACCATTTATAAAATTTGGTACGTGTCCAGGTTGGTACTATAAAACGGAAACAAGTGTTCTTGCAGCCGAAGTAGCTGCCGTGCGAGCGATTGACCCGTCACGAAAAATCATCATCTCTGATTCAGGTGAACTCTCATCATGGAGTGAGGCGGCTAAAGTTGGTGACATCGTTGGTATCACCACC
>JANPGF010000098.1:0-9403 GCA_031423775.1 Candidatus Kaiserbacteria bacterium
GCCTCGAACTTGAGAGTACTTGATCTTTGTGCGGGTTCGGGCGCTATTGGAGTTGCTGTGGCAAAAGCAATTCCCGCCGCACAGGTTATTTTTGCGGAAATTGACCCTGCTCACCTTTCCACTATTCAAAAAAACATCTCAACCAATGCACACATCAAACCTTTCATTCAAATGAAAGGTTGCACAATTGTACAGAGTGATTTATTTGAATCAGTATCTGGACAATTTGATTTCATTTTGACGAACCCGCCTTACATAGATGCTGCAGCACATACCGTCAACACGAACGTTGTCGAGCACGAACCACATCTCGCACTTTTTGGCGGTAGCCTTGGTATGGAAATAATTGCTCGCATCATTCAAATAGCACAAAAACATCTGACACCACAAGGACAACTTTGGATCGAGCACGAACCCGCACAGGTCGAAGCGATTGCTCTCTTGGCACAGACTAATGGATTCACCGGCGTTACCCACCCTGACCAGTACGACACCCCTCGTTTTACTGTCCTTACTATGGCACAATAATTGATATGGAAAACATTCCTCACCTAGCTCTACCAATCAAAACGATTGTCACTCTTGGATTTTATCTTTTTGTTATTATCTATTTAGTCTATAGCGTGGTTTTTTATTACCACTGGCAAAATTACTCAATGAGCAAAGCAGCGAGCACCGCTACGTATATTGCCTATTTCAGTATCACCCTCTCCCTTTTGGCACTCATGGGACTATCGTTACTTGCACTATAATATGAACAATAAAAAACTCTACGAGAAAATTGAACTAGAAACGGACGAGATAGTAATTACTACCGTTCGTAAACACTGGTTTTTAATCTTAATCGAACTGTCGGTCATTATTTTATTTGGTCTTGTACCGGTATTTTGCTTTATGGCGATTCAGTTTATGACAGTGCCGGCCTCGGTGACCTCATTCATCATGACGCAAACCCCACTTATTATCTTCTGTCTCTCCGCCTGGCTGCTTATGAGTACTATTGCTGCAGCTACTTCCTGGACTGGTTACTACCTCGATCTCTGGATTCTGACCGACCGTCGTATTATTGTTATCGATCAAATTACCTACTTTAATCGTAAGGTGAGTAACTTTAGACTCGAACGATTACAGGACATCAACGTCTCGATCCGCGGACTCATTCCTACCCTCCTTAACTACGGTATTATCCGTGCTCAGACTGCGAGTGCGAGTGAAAACAATTTTATCAGCTTTGGACTCCCTGACCCCCGCGGTCTCCAATCACAGATCCAGGCCGCCATGGATGCACGTCTGACAACGATTGAAAAAATCCCTGACGCTGCTCTCGAATAACCCTTGCAAAATAAGCTTTTTTCACCTACAATCTCTTTTATATGACAGACAAAATACTCACGACCGACGCGTACAAAGGTGTACGTGATTTTTACCCGGAAGACATGGCGATTCAACGTTATATTTTCGGTGTCTGGAGCGAAACAGCCGAGAGCTTTGGTTTTGAACGATATGATGCCTCGGTTCTCGAACCATCAGAACTCTACAAGAGTAAAGGCGCTGAAAATGAAGAAATGGTCAACGAACAAACCTACACCTTTATTGACCGGGGTGACCGAGAAGTAACACTCCGTCCCGAGATGACTCCAACTGTAGCCCGCATGGTGGCAGGCCGTCGACGTGAACTCTCCTTTCCTGTTCGTTGGTATAGTATCCCGAACCTCTTCCGTTACGAACGACCACAACGGGGACGCCTGCGCGAACACTGGCAATTAAACTGCGATATTTTTGGTGCGGCTGATTTTACGGCTGATGTTGAAATTATCTCCCTGGCTCACCAGATGCTCCTTAACTTTGGCGCTGAGTCAGACATGTTCGAAATTCGCATCAATAACCGTGCCGAAATGGGAATGCTGTATGCGGGTATTGGTATCACTGATGTCGAAAAGCAAAATGCTATCACTCGACTGAATGACCGCTTCCATAAAATTTCAACAGACGAATACAAAACGTTACTTACTGAAATCACTAGTGACCACACTCTCACTGAAAAAGTATTTGAACTTGTAACGAGTGGCGGAGCTGAGACAAATAACTCTGTCGCAAACGGACTCAAAGAACTCGGTATCAACAACGTAAAAATCGACCGTACGCTCGCCCGTGGTTTCAACTACTACACGGGGACCATCTTTGAAATATTTGATGTCTCTGGTGAAAACAACCGCGCGATGCTGGGCGGTGGTCGTTACGATAACCTGACCAGCATGTTCGGAGGTGAACCTATCACGGGTATCGGCTTTGGTATGGGTGACGTCACGATGAAAGACTTCCTCGAAACCCACAACCTCCTCACCAGTAACACTACGGCCCCAACACTCGTGGTAATCCCGATGGAAACTGCCCAGAATCTGACTGCCCAAAAAATTGCGAAACAGTTCCGAGATGAAGCTGGCATCAGTGTCGCCACCGATATCAGTACAAAAAAGATTGGCAAGAAAATAGGTGACGCGAGCGAACGCAAAGTGGACTACATTGTTGTCGTTGGGGAAAACGAAATCAGAGATAACGCCTTCACCCTCAAAAGCATGAATGAAGAAACGACGATGTCTGGAACAGTTGACGAACTTATCGTTCAGTTCACTGAGGGCATCCTAGAGTAAATACGAGGGAAGAAAAAGACTGAAGCAATTCAGTCTTTTTTTGTCTGTGATATACTGTCATCCACACATATGCGCTACATTGTCTTCGACCTCGAAACTCAGAATATTTTCCAAGAGGTCGGCAGCAGCGATCCAGCCGCGCTCGATATCTCTGTTGGATCATTCTATGACAGTCTGACCGATACCTACACCACTGTTACTGTCGACGAACTACAAACAGTCTGGCCTATCCTCGAACAAGCAGACGCTCTCGTTGGCTACAATAGTAACCATTTTGACATTCCCCTCTTAAATAAATACTACCCCGGTGACCTCACCCATATTAAAAGTATCGACTTACTCGAATCAATCCGTATGTCACTTGGTCGCCGTCTCCGTCTCGATAGTATCGCCCAGGCAACAATTGGCGCAAAGAAATCAGCAGACGGACTTCAGGCGGTACGGTGGTGGAAAGAAGGCAAAATTGCTGAGATTAAAAAATACTGTGAACAAGACGTGAAAGTCACCAAAAAAGTCTTTGACTACGCCATGACCCACGGCCATGTAAAATTCAAAGACGGCTCCCGCAACCGCGAGATTCCACTAGACATCTCAACCTGGATGATTAAAGATGATACGGTCATGACCCATTCGTTACTATTTTAAAGTTTGACAAGATTCTTTTTTTGTTTAGTATACCTATAGACATAGGATAAGGAGACGACCTGATGCTCGACGACACATCAGCTGATGGAGGCAGCGGTTATCGACCTACCTGGGGAGATATAGAAGCCACGCTGCAACTTCACATCAAAAGCTACACTGAGTTCTGCAATGGACTGGCCATTCATGGGAAACATTGTTTCGAGAGCACGCCAAAAGACATCATACATATCGGAGCACTGGCCGGCAACAAATCTATGATGAACCAAATTGACGGGATTATTAGCGAACTACAAGCACTAGATCCTGACGACATAAGCTTTCAACAGTTCATCAAACGCTTACACCTACGTAAACACAACTACGAAAATACAAAATAACCCGCGGGGAATTCACCAGAATTCCCCGCTGTTTTTATCTTAAATTCAACTGTCATGACCACTAAACGCTTTAAATTGTTTTAGCTGCTAGGCGTGAAATATACTATACAAATCGTACTTTTTGCAGATCTAACATTCGCTAAATTGACTTAGGTACGAGGCGGATGGTGAAAAATATTGAGAGGTGTGCGTCTGCACATTGAAAAATATTTTTCACCACCCAACGAAGTAGATGAGGTGATTTTGCGGATGTTAAGCTAAGAAGTAAATGTAGAAGACAAATGCCGCTAGTAGTAGTCGATACCAAATAAATGGCCACAAAGTATGTCGTCTAATAAATGTCAAAAGAAAATGAATTGACGCGAGCCCTACCCCAAACGCTACGACAGACCCAACAGCAATAGATAAAAGCGACACATCCCCACCAACATGGATTAATTCAATTAATTTTTTAGCACCAGAACCAAGCAGAATTGGAATTGAAAGTAAAAATGAAAATCGTGCTGCTTCACCTCGAGACAAGCCGAGCAACATACCCCCAGAAATAGTCGAACCGGAACGAGACATGCCAGGAACAAGCGCTAAACATTGAAAGAGGCCAATTTTAAAACCAGTCGCTGGAGTCAAATTATTTTGCGGCACGCACCCGTAATAGACCCATTCGGCATACATAAATAATACCGAACCAACAACAAAGACCGCAGCAACCAGCACTGGATCTCGAAAGAGTGTATCCATATATTTCTCGAGCAATAACCCAGCCACCACAGCCGGAATTGTACCAATGAGGAGCGCATAGAGCAGCGTCAGATCTTTCTGATTGACTGGCAATCGTCCGAGCTTACGGAGTGCCGTCTGACTAATCAGCCACAAGTCTTTTGAAAAATACAAAATAACGGCGAGCGTTGTTGCAAGCTGCAAGACAGCATCAAAACCGAGTGAACCCTTCACTTGCAAACCTAACAGCTCACGCATTAAAATTAAATGTCCAGATGAAGAAATCGGCAAAAACTCGGTTATACCCTGCACGAAACCAAGTACGATGGCTTGAATGATACTCATATTTAGTGAGAGTATAACACAGGTATTTATGTCGACTACACCCAATAATGGTATACTTTCTTTATATTTATTTAGCGTTTAGTGTTATTACGAACATATGGAACCCCAATCAAAACAATCTATTGCCATTCCTGTAGCAATTTTAGTCGGTTTTGCACTGATTGCTGCGGCAATTTTATTCAGTGGTAATCGGGCTACGCAACCTCTGGCAGCGCCAAAAATCACCGGTCCGGCCGCAGCTATAAAAACAGACATAAAAGCAATCGATGGAACTGACGCTATTCGAGGCAACCCCATGGCACCAATTATGGTAGTTGAATACTCTGATTATGACTGCCCATTCTGTAAAGAATTTAATGACACTATGAACCGCATCATGAAGGACTATGGAGTTACTGGCAAAGTTGGCTGGGTCTACCGACAATTCCCCATTGGCTCACTCCATCCTAACGCACCAAAGATTTCAGAAGCAGCATTTTGTGTTAAAGATTTGGGCGGTACCGACGCATTCTGGAAATTCTCGGATACTCTCTTTAATGAACGAGCGGTAGATGAAAAGACTAATATGACAAGACTGCCTGAATACGCAGAAAAAGCTGGCATTAAGCGAGAAGATTTTAATTCTTGTTTCAACAGCAACAAGTTTAAGGAAGCGGTCAACACCAGTATAAACGAAGCTATCGCAACCGGTGCACAAGGTACTCCTTACTCTATTATTGTCGTAGGCGATCAGAAAGCCGTTATCAACGGTGCTCAGCCGTACGAGTTTGTAAAACAACTGATAGACAACCTTGTGAGCCAGCTTAATAGTAGCGACGCCCCGACTAAAGCGCCAACCGCAGCTACGACCACAAAGCCGTAACGACAGTTTGCCAAAAAAACTTCAGATCAATGTGATCTGAAGTTTTTTGTACCCTTAGATAGTACGAGATAGTAACTGTCGGGCGAGATGTTTATAGTCGCTCGCCTCGAGCAGCGTTTCATCGGACAAGAAATCACCGGAGAGGAGTGCGGCTACAACCTTGGTAATTTCTTCAATGAGAATAGACCGTTCCGTATCCCCACTCTCAAATTCCTCGTCGTGCACACGGCCTTTATTGTCAGCCTCTACAAAAGAGAGTACCCCTCTGTTTGTCATATACCGATCATCTCCATGCAGGCTGAGTAATAATGAGTAGAACGACAATTGTCTTCGGTAGCTTGCGTCTGCTTTCGCAGTCTTCCCTTCAATGTCATTACGAGTTTTCGGTTTACCCGTTTTGTAGTCAACCACACGGATTGCCGTACCATCGTCTCCTATATCAATCCGGTCGAGTTTACCAGTTAGGGTAAGCTCTGGTAACCCTGGTAACCCAATCGGTAAACTGACTCGAACAGATAACTCCTCTTTAGTTGTGACAGGGAGTGACGACTCCAAGTGCGGCAAATAGATAACCAGAAGTTCAAGTCCTTTCGCTAGCAGATTGGTAAACTCGACAGTGCTGAGCGGCAACTTCCCTAGCTCGAATTCTAATCGTGACTTTACCTCGGTAAACGAAGGGAGGGCACTTTTAGCGGTTTTGGTTTTGGTGCAGTATTCGAGTACGCCATGTATAGCTGTACCAAATTGTAGTGAGGACGTCTGCACTTCTGGTAATCTGATGACATTTCGGAACAGAAAATCCCAGGGGTTTTTAATAGCATTATTCAAGGAAGTAGCTGAAAGACCTCGATCAGTGAGCACTCGTAAAATAAAAGGTTGAATGCTGTCAGCCAGAGCTGGTACCTTGGCGGTAAATACTGAAGAGGCAGTTTCTGGATACGTTACTGCCTGTGCAACAATCGTATCCGGGAGTGACGCCAGAAGGGGCGACGGGGACAACACTTTGCCTTCGGTATTTGTTTCAGCGTAGGATAATAGCAACGTCCGCTTTGCTCGTGTCATGGCAACATAGAGGAGACGCCGCTCATCTTCGTTTGCAGCGAGCGCAAGTTCACCCGTTCGGACGAGTGGTACCTTAAAATAATCAGGTCGTTTACTGCCGCCCCAAGCGGCTTCAGTTACGTGTGGCACAAGGACCACCTCGAACTCAAGACCCTTTGATTTATGTGCGGTCATCACCTGAACCGCACTATTTGAATCTTTAAGAAACGGAGCATTGAGCGGCACCCAGTACGCCATACGCCGCCTGAGCAGTGTCACCACATCAGCCAGGGTCGTTGCCTCCCCACTACAAACCAACCCTTCAACTTCATCATACAGTCGACGAATAACCCGAGTAGACTCAAGCGCATCATGCGTGGCCACCTGATCAAATAACCCCGATAAATTCAGCAATCGAGCCAAAAGTCGATGTGGAGCTTCACCTAACATTTCTCCTCGGACCGTATCAATTGTCGTCATACACTTGGCCACTAGGTCAATATTGTCGAGTCCGAGTGTCTCGAGTCGGGAACGATCAGAGAGGAGGGCTGCGAGCGGTTCGTGGTATGAACGAGCACCCATCACCCGCATCATATCAGCGATACTAATGTGCCAATAGGCAGACTGGAATACCCTTGCTAAGAGGGCCTCATTTCCAGGAGACACTACTACATCAATTAAATCTACGATTGCAAGCAGCAGTGGATGTTCGAGAATATCGCTGTCAGCACTTGGTTCTACCGCAATACCGCGCGAGCGCAACAGTACCGAAAATAACTCGACATCCCGATTTGAACGGACAATCACTGCAATTTCCTCAGCTGGCGTCCCGTTTTTAAGTGTCTGTTCGACAGACTGCGCCACCGCCTCATGCTCGTACGCTTCATGAGGATACATAACAAGCGAGAGCGTAGTCGGAGTTACCGCATGTGCTAAAAGTGGCAAACGGTAATCAAGGAGTGGTCCTTCAGTAACTGCGACGAGCGCATGACCGGCGTCTAGAATTGACTGTGTCGAGCGGTAGTTATCGGTAAGCACTATCACCTTGGTAGCAGGAAACAGTGTTTCAAAGTGCAAAAAGTTTTCGAGTGATGCGCCCTGGAAACGGTAAATCGCTTGTTTCTCATCTCCCACGACAAAGAGATTAGGATTATCATGGAAGGCAGCCAGGAGACGCAAAATCTCATTCTGGGCTCCGTTTACATCCTGATGCTCATCGGCCAGTATGTAATGATACGTTTCTTGGAGATCAAGACGAACTGACTCCTGTGCCCGGAGCACACGCACGGTCTCTACAATCATGTCATCAAAGTCGTACAGTTTTGCCTCTCGCATAGAAGCCTCGTAGCGTCGGTATACGAAGATAAGGACACGGAGCTTTTCGAGACGTGCAACAGCTTTTGTATACTCGCTTCGCTCTTTCCCTTTATGTGCCCCTTTCGTGTGGTACTGTTCGATATCCTGCAACCTCCCTTCTTCTGTATCTACAATGGTGACTAAATCATCAGGCAGTACATTTTCCTGCTTCATGTTACTAATCACCGACAAAAGCGGCTGGACATAGAACGACGGATCGCCAGCAGGACGGAGCATTGCTACCTCAGGCGCTTCGAGGATACGTTCAACGATATCAATTTTTTCAATTTCAGTTGCCGCCTTGCCACCAAGAATTTTAGTATAGGCTTCGGGGTAATCGCGAATTAAACGTTCACAGAGACCATGAAAGGTGTAGATAGGTACCCGGTATGCAACAGCACCAACAAAGGTGCGCAAGCGTTCTCGCATGGCACGAGCACCAGATTTAGTAAAGGTGAGCGCCAGAATATTTTCTGGCTGCTCGTCAGTCTGGCGGAGAATATTCGCAATCCGCAAAGTCAGAATCTGAGTCTTCCCTGTCCCCGGCCCCGCAATCACCATCACCGGCCCATCAATAACATCCACCGCCTCTCGCTGCTTTTCATTCAGTTTCCCATACGCCCCCAAAAACGCCTCATCATTTACCAATTGCATTCATCCATTATAACATTTGTACTTAAAACTATGAAAAAAGCGCAAATGCTAGAAAGCGGAAAAAGGCACCTCAGACGAGGCGCCCAATTGAGGGAATGCGAGGCGTATTTTTTATACGGTGAGTGTTTCCGATTGCCGGGCAACGAAGTATCAGGTGTCTTTTTACGCTTTCTAGCGTGAGTCGTCGAAATAGAGTTCGTATAGTAGAGATACTCCAAACGGCACCAAAAGCAACAGAAAAAATTCTTCTATTGGGACTGAAAGTAACCCTAGCTTTAACACAAACATATACCCGTGATCATTTGCAAAGAAGCGTATTCCGTTCAAAATCATGACACATTCGTAGACAAGTGAGATTGGAAATAACACCAGTGAAAACCGGAGAGAGCGCCACATGAGCATGATATGCGGCACATTTCGTTTGCACGCAATTAATATGGCAAGCACAGTACTCATTGCCGCAAGCAGCACAACAAATGGATAATCAAAAAAGATGCCTGGCTTCACATACAGGTACCCGGCGAGCACCGTATACCCTACCCCAACCAACACCAAGCTTTGACGCTCGTAACTCTTTGTTACGTTTGTCTTTTTATCATCAAAAAAGTATTCATACACCACGATGCAGTAGAGCACGTGAGTAAATGAAAAGAGATACGACGCAATTGGTACCCCACCCCACACAAATGCAACACTGCGCAAAGCAAAAAATGGTATAAGTGAGTTATATGTCTGATCAAAATAGAATAATAAAG
>JANPGF010000099.1:0-3774 GCA_031423775.1 Candidatus Kaiserbacteria bacterium
CTGGTCAGTTGGCGGCTCAAATGAAGCGTCTTGAAAGTGCGATGAGTGATCCGAGTAATCGAATTGATATTAAAACGCAGGAAGATGGAATTTTGCGAACATTGGTACTTATTGAAAGTCAGATTTCTATTGTTAATAAAGCAGTAGCAGCTGTGACGACTGAAAATAACCCAGTCATACAAATTGAAGATATTCTTTCAGAAGTTGAGTCGCCAATAATTCAAGTCAGTGAAATTGAATCCGTGCAGTTAGCGGAGAATACTGTGTCTCCTGTTGAATCAATCGAACAATCCAATACTGCAGTTGAAAAAATTGATATTTCTGTAGAAGACGTGAGTGGTTTACCGTACCAAAAACAAATTGATGTATATGTAGCAAAGGTTAAAGAGGTTTCGCGGCAGGTGAACGAACGTTTGGCTAAATTCGGACCAGGCCATATAGATGCTGAACAACGACAGAAATTAGTCGATATTCATGATCGCTTAGTACGTTTAAGTGAACGATTAGAAGAACGACTCTATCAGACTGATCAGAACCTAGTAAAAAAACAGGTACCGCAAACAATCAAATGGGTCAACGAAGATTTAAGGTTAATCCAAAATTTGGTTGCCGAAGCGGAGGCGAGTGTGCCAACTGAACCTGTTCCGGCAGTAGCAGTTATTCCTGAGTCAGGAGTGCTGGCACCTACCGTCGAAGCGCCTGCAGTCCCTGTTGCAGAATTAGAGATTCTGTCACAGACAGAGGCTGTTTCTGATACACCTTCGAATGAACATAGCGATTCTACACCTGAGTCAAGTATTTTGTCTGCAGAAAAAAGTTCTGCTGCTGTTGCAGATGGAGAACCTATTACTGCAGCCGAATTAGTTCCTCAAAGACTGGAAAAGCTTGTGTTGACACAATCGGACCGAGTTTCTCGTACTGAAAAGGTAGCTGACGCTCTCGAGCTCGACCCCCTCATGTCTGCTGATGAAGTGATTGCGCTCATTGAATCGAGCTTGGTGCAGTTTGATGGTATGCCAGCCGAGACCTTAACTAAAGAACAGCAAAATTTCGTTACACAAATCACTCGATTTAAAAAAGAACTGGCTGGCAGAAAAGTTGTTCGTCGCGTACTGGAACGTGGTGTTGTAACACCTGGACTAGCAAAAGAGATTGCTAACATTGAAAAAGCGGACAAGCTTGATATTGTTCGTGTCACTCATTTGCTTGACACGTTTAGTGTTGCTCCCTCGGCAGAACCGGTATTGTCAGAGACAGCAACTGCAGATTCCTTAGAAGTAGAGCCAGTTTCTAGTGAGGTTATTAGTTCGAATGACCCAGTGGTGGAGTCCGCTCCGCTACCAGAGGCAGCTCTCGAATCGGTTGTTACGGAAGCGGTTCCGGCAGCAATAGAATATCTCAGATCGTTACCGTATTTGACGCCTTCAGAGCGAACGACGGGACAGTCAATGTATGAAAATTACCTTCACTGGAAGCAAGAGGGTCGATCTGCGGCTGATCTCGAACGTCTACTGGCTAATATTCAGGCCTACGCTGATGATTTGGTTGAGCATCCTGATCCTGCAAAGCTTCAAGAACGTTTGGCAGCGGTAAAAGCTGAGATTTCGAGTACTAATATTCCCGGTCGTGATACGGAGACAATTCTAACGTTGATCGAAAACGTAGAGCGGATTACGGCTGAAGAAAGTGCCAGTTCGAACGATCATCCACGTACCATTGCTGCTTACAAAACCTTGGTAACGTATATTGCTGATGATGCTGCTCGTGTGCGTGCCGAGAAGGCTGCGCTACCAAATGCTGGTCAGTACGAAACGCCGCAACAGGTAATGGCTCGTGCCGAATCTATACCGGTTGGTATCGGTTCTGTGGAATTGGTAAAGGCTAAAAATGCGTATCGAGATGCCCTCGTGTATTCAATCAAAGTTAATTCTCTCCAAAAAAACAATAAGGCATTTGCTGACGCCGACCGCTATGAAAATTTTACAAAAAGCGCGCGTGAAGACATGTTGGTAGCCAAAGAGGCGTACGAAAGTCTACTTTGGGACGCACGGTCGCAATTCGGCAATGCTGCGTCAGCGCAACCGGCAACCGAAATTGTTGCACTTGAAGCTGAATTAAATAATGAGACGAAAAGGAAAAGTCGTTTGAAACGAGTGATTGGTGCACTCGCACTCGGTCTCGGGATATTTGCAGCCGAAGAAGTCGCAGACGGTACGCGTAAAGTTGAATCAATCCCAGCTCCAGCTCCGTATACAGCGAGTGAAATTTCTGTAGCACCCACTATGGAGGCTCTCAAGCCAACTCCAAACTTGGTTGTGGTAAAGCCAACTTCAGAGAGTGCACCTAAGGCAACCGCTCCGGCATTTGATGCTGCGTATCCTCCTCTAGAGCAATCGCGAGTCGAGGGAGCGCTGACTTTTGGCGATACGGTTTCTGGTACTGTCGAAGTAGCGCCTCAAGCACAGGTTGATCGGTGGGGTTCAATGCCAGTGGAAAAAACCGCTCCGAGTACCGAGGCAATCCCTCCGCTCGTAACACATAATTTCACGAAAGGGGAGGGACTTATCAAAATTGGTCGCGGCGTGACTGAAGTGGGAGCGCTGTCCGTTATGGAACATGTTCCCGTTAAACAACGTGAATCCGTGATTGATTTGACTGTGGCTCGTATTGCAAATAGTCCAAGCCTGCAGGATGAATTAAATGTTGGTGTTGATCGGGTGACTGATGATGTATTTATCTATTCCGGTAGAGCCCTTAACCTTACGGCCTTCGAGCGAGAGTTGTCCATTACGGCTAAAGCTGTTGGTGTGTATGTCGAGAGTGGTGAAAAAACTAGTGCAGCGATTCCGCCTCGCCCGACAACCGTTGAAGTAGTTCCGGTGGCTGGTAATGCTACGGAGTCAGGTGTAACTAATGTAGAAGAGGCACAGCCTGTGTCGCTCACCGATTTGCGTGAGTATGTACAAAATTTTGATGGCGGTCCAGCCGGGCTAGGAGACGCGGTGGCAAAATGGGTAAAGTCGGTAGAGGGTGCGTACTTTATTGCTCCAGGGAATCGCCTCCTTTCTATTTTTACTAATGCTGAATACCTTGATCCATACAAAGCACTTGCCAACAAAACCGTATCGGAAATCTTGAATTTACAAGGTAATAAAAATACCTTGGCACGCAGTCAGGCGATTAATGAGTGGCGCATTACAGGAGAAGGATTTGCGCAATGGGCTGACAAACTAGAAAAATTTGTTCGTCATTATGATGTTCGAGGTGCCAGTGACCTGACGCTTGAAAAAGCGGCCGAATTAATGTATGCCGATGCAGAGTTATCAAAAACTACTAATACAACTCTTTAGTATATGAATCCGCTCACTTCACTTATCACGACACTACAAACCGAACTCGGACTTGGTAGTGGTACGACAACACCTGATGCAGCTCTCACGGTCCAAGCTCTCCAAGAGGTAATTATGGAAGGTGCCATTGCATCTTTTCTCTCGACTGAAGATGCTACGACCGCTAGTTCATTTATTGAGTGGGTCGAAGCTCACCAGTCAGATACAAATTTACTCATTGAAGTATTTGAAAAATTCCCAACGCTGCTGATTGCCGTGCATACAGAAATGGTAGAGGCAATAAAAAGTACTCAAGTAGCTGTACCTGTCGAGTAATACACAGGTCTGTGTTCACCTAGGACGTTTCAGTAAAGTATTAAATGCTATGATGTACGTATATGGTACCTGATGATCGTTCTAGCTCTACGGGGGCAAGTTCCTTTGA
>JANPGF010000100.1:0-22762 GCA_031423775.1 Candidatus Kaiserbacteria bacterium
CAGAACTCGTACCAGGCGGGAGCAGCCTCAACCGGCATTTTTGGCAACGGCTCTACAGTTGTTGAGGCTTCTTTATCGAGAATAATCACCACCTGCTCACCGGGGCGTGCTACATCGAAATTGCGCCGCATTTCAGCTTCAATACCACGATCATTACTCAAATACTGCACTTTTTTCTCGAGTTCAGCTTTACGCACTTCGAGATCATGTAACTTTGATTCAGCCTCAACGCGCTTACCAATCATTTCCTGCTCAATCGAATATCGATCGTAGACGATTCGGACCAAACCCAAACAGATTAATACCGCAATAGCCAGGGCTAACGGTGAGTGTAAAACTGTCCGCAAGGAGCGCTTTTGGTAAAACTCGAGCATATGGTACTATTGTAGCATTAAATACATATGAGTTTCCTTTTCCATAAACGCACGAAAAAAGTTATCGGTTATATCTGGGGCGGCGTCGCAATTGTCATCATCCTCAGTATGGTCCTAGCATACAGCCACGGCCTAGGAGGCAGCACCACTTAAATTTAACAAAATACCTCACGCAGAAGCGTGAGGTATTTTGTTAGATGTACTTCCAGAAATGTGAATGAAGAAACGAGCGTAGCGATTATTCTGAATTTATGTCCCGATTTGCCCTACCCTAGGCAAATCGCTGGACCACATCTCTAATTTTACTTGTCTCCCTTACAGGGACAGTACACCCTGTCGCCACTCTTCCACTTACGATACAGAGTTAGCAGACAAGCTCTTGCGGAAGTGTTTAGACACTTCCTCATCTAGAATTGCACTCGTTTCTAAAAGTCCTTTCTATTTCTTAACTAAACCTAAAATCCGATTTATTTTGCCCCAGGTACGAGGCAGGCAAGGAAAATTATGTAAGACGTACTAAACGTACGGCGCACATAATTTTACCGCGGCCTAACGAAGTAGATGGGGTAAAATTAATCGGATTTTACCATTTTCATGAAGACTTCCTGGGGTATATTCACCCGGTTTTTCCCTAGTTCCAGCGCCTTCTTCTTTCCCTTCTTCTGTTTATCAAGCAACTTCATTTTTCGTGTAATGTCTCCTCCATAGAGATAACCGGTTACATCTTTACGAAGTGCCGAGAGTGATTTTGAGGCAATGATTTTACCGCGAACTTTAGCCTGGATTTTAGTCGTAAATTGATTGCGAGGGAGGTTGTCATACAATTTATCAACCACGGCGCGTGCATCAAATTCAGCCCGCCGTTCCCCTACCACCCGTGAAAACGCAGTGATGAGTTCTTCTGCTACTAATACATCAAGACGCACTACGGTGGCAGGGCGCATTTCAGCAATTTCATATGACAGCGAGGCATACCCACTACTGGCATTTTTCAATTTATCAAAGAAGTTTCGCATCAGTTCGCGCAAAGGCATTTCAATCGTCACTAAATTACGGCCATCAGTGAGTACTTCGGTTTCTAAAATGCCTGACTCATGATCAAAGAGGAGAGACATAATATTACCCACATATTCCGGGGGTGAAATAATTTGTCCCAATACCCACGGTTCACGCACTGTTACTTTTTCACCATGATCAGGAAAACGTGACGCGGCATAAATTGATTCAACATGCCCATCATCATAAGTAATCTCATACGCAATTGAGGGTGACGTAATAATGATTTCAATATCAAATTCGCGACGGAGTCGCTCCGTCACAATTTCCAGATGGAGCATTCCCAAGAACCCGCAGCGGAAACCACGCCCGAGAACCCCGGACGACTCCTCTTCATACGAAAGTGACGAATCAGATAATTTTAAGCGATCAAGTGCTTGCCGTAATATCGTAAAGTCATCTTGACTATCTGGAAAAATAGACGCCCATACGACTGGTCGAGCTGGGGCATACCCCGCAAGCGGTGGGGCTGGTTTCTTTTCTAGGGTCAACGTATCGCCTACGGTAGCAACACCTGGTTCTTTAATACCCGTTACAATGTAGCCAATTTCCCCGGCAGAGATTTTATCACACGGTACTTCGGCTGGCGTTACCATTCCTACTTCAAGTGCGGTAAAACTTTTACCGCCAGCGACAAAGCAAAGCTGGTCGCCCTTACGGATCTCACCATCAAACACACGCATAAAGACAATCACCCCACGATGGTTAGAATAGGTAAAATCAAAAATGAGTCCACGGTAGGCGTCAATTTCACTGGGACGAGGCGCGGGAATTCGTTCGCAAATAGCTTCAAGTAATTCCGGTACACCTGCTCCAGTTTTACCTGATACGAGCAAAATATCTTCACGAGCACAACCGAGAAGTTTCATCACCGAATCCCCCACTTCAGTTGGACGAGAGTGGCCCATATCAGTTTTGGTCAGCACGGGGATAATAGTGAGTCCCTGTTCTTTAGCCATCTGAAGTGTCGTGAGAGTCTGCGCCTGAATACCCTGGGTACTATCAATCAGCAAGAGCACACCCTCTACCGCCTTAAGGGCACGGGATACTTCATATGAAAAGTCGATATGACCTGGCGTATCAATCAGATTAAGCTGGTACTCAATACCACCATGCATATACCGCATTCGTACGGGCTGCATTTTGATAGTAATACCCCGCTCCCGCTCGAGCTCCATCGAGTCAAGCACCTGAGCTTGCATTTTACGAGCATCTACCGATTTGGTCGTTTCAAGCATACGATCAGCCAAGGTCGACTTGCCGTGGTCGATGTGTGCAATAATACTAAAATTTCTAATTGGAATAGCCATAAGTAAAGCCTACTGTACCGGAAAAACCCCCAAATTACTAGCCTCTTAAGATTTAATTCACAAGCTCTGGTTTTATACACATCAAATCAACTTGTCGCAAAACGGTGTGAGATACGAGGCGCGGAAAGAAAATGATTGGAGCCGTACTTTTGTACGGTGACATTTATTTTCTGCGCCGCAACGAAGTAGATTGCACCGTTTTGCGGCAAGTTAGAGTACTTCGGCTGGTTGCGGCACCACCACTTCACCAACACCCATAAACCGACTGCGGAATGATTGGTAGATTTCATGGAGTTCAGGTGAACCTAACAATCGATACGTTACAACCGTAGCAATGAGTCCAAATACTCCACCAGCTACTCCTTGTAGCAAAATCCCCACAAAACGATCCTGATTAACCCCAGACACTACAAACACCAGTGTGAAATAGGCTACCGCCCCACCAGCGAGAGAGGCAGCGAGTGAAACCATAAAATGTCGCCCCATACCGGTAAACGACATCTCAAATGTTCGAGCCATCACAACTAACATAACTACTACTTGCACCAACATACCGACAGTAAAACCAATTGGTAACATGAGTACCTCACTACCTTTTACACTATCCAGACGCATCAGCAGTGCAAAAAATGTTTGTAGTGCGGGAGCGTGTATAAACCACACATACATTACATACGCAACTACAGAACCAACAATAGAACCAAACAGCGTTAGTAACAGTGGCAATTTTGTGTGTCCACCTGCGTAAAACGCCCGAACTAAGAGGAGAAGTATCGACTGTGCTAGCAGCGAGATAACAAAAATCCCCATCGCTGCCGCCGTCAACCTGGTGTCAGACCAGTCAAACGAACCGCTACCCAAAAGCACGCGCACAATCTGAGCACGGAGCACAATGACAAGCGTGATAATAGGAAATGACCAAAACATTATGTGTCGCAGTGCCGTTAAAACGTATGCATTAAATTCTGATCGTTTTTCGTTTGCGAGTAGATCTGCGAGGGTTGGGAATGCAGCCACCGAATAACTCATACCTATGATCGTGAGTGGTACTGATTGTAAATTATAGGCAAACTGCAAAACAGCCACAGACCCAACCGCCATCGTACTCGCGAGCGACACCAGCACCAACTGATGTACCTGACCAAGTGATAACGTAATCGCCCGAGGAATAGCAACCAGGGCAATTTCGCGCAGAAGTTTCATATTAAATGAACGAGCGACTCCAAACGAAAGCGAGCTACTACGCACTAGAGGCCACTGAATAATAACGTGCAATAGCGCCCCAAGCACTACTCCATAGACCAAACCAGGCAAACCTAAACGTGGGTACAACACCACGGCTCCAACAATGATTCCAATGTTATACAAGACAGGAGATAACGCATAAATAACAAACCGGTGTTGAATTTGCGTGACGACACCGAGTAAACTGGATAAACCCAACAGAAACGGCTGCATGAGCAAGATACGCATCAAGAGGACAACCTGCACCTGTGTCGCAGGCGCAAAACCTGGGAACAGAAAGCTAACAAGATATGGTGCAGTGACCAATGCCCCGAGTGCAATAATGCCATACGAAAATAGAAAGAAGGTCAGCATCTGACTGAGAATCTCTCTGCCGGCATCTTCACTCACCGTTCTTGCCCGGGACACAAATGGCAACAACACATACACCGACAACACCGAAGCAAACAGTACATAGAGTAAATCCGGGATTCGGAATGCAGCATAGTACATATCAAGCTCAGGACCAGCCCCGAACTGATGCGCCAACAATCGGTCACGTACTATCGCCAATATTTGCGACGCGAGTGCAAAGAGTGCCAGAACGTAAGCAGCCTGATGAAGACCGCGCACTTCGCGATAGAATAAATTGATGACACGAGTTACCATTTGGGAGTGGTGCTAACTACTCGGCAACTGACGTAGTAGCGGACTTTACTTTTGCAGAATCTACAGCTGCCGGAGTAGCTGCAGGACTCTTTGGCTTCGTGGTATTTACCGGTTTCAACAGTTCTGTATCTGGAGCAGTGTCAGTAGTCGTAGTGTTGTTGTCTGTAGTAACAGCTGCCGGTTCTGTAATCGGTTGAGTAGGAGTAGTTTGATTTAAGGTTTCAGTTGTCACTTCACCACGAGTAATTTTTCCAATGAGTTCATCAACGGCTTTATTGTCAGCATTCAGATCTCGCACAGCTTTAAGCTCGCTTACAGCTAGGTCTTTATTTCCAGCAGCCAAGTACTGGAGCGCACGGAGGTAGCGGGCATTGGCATAACTCGGATCAATACTGAGTGCAGCAGTAAAGGCGGCAATTGCTGCCTCACGATTTTTGTTTGCAGTCTGGAGTACACCAAGCTGGTAGTACCGACCTGAATTACCCGACTCAAGGGCAATAAGTGATTCCGTTGAGGCAATAGCTTTTGGCACATCCCCTGTGGCAATATCAATCTGTGAAAGTACAAAGAGTGCATCAGTGTAGTTTGATTTAAGTTCTAATGCCATAGCAGCTAAACGACGAGCCTCGGTCACATCTTTGGCTCGAAATGCAATGAGCGCCTTCTGTAACACATAGTATGGATTGTGCGGGTCACGAACTTCAGCTTCATGATAGGCATCGTTCGCACGAGCGGCAGCGCCTTCAATGTTGACAGCAGCCAACACAGCATACGTATCCCCGAGCACTCGCCAGTTTTGAGCGTCAGTTGGCTTTCGCTTTACTGCTTCGCTACTGGCGGCAATGCCAGCTGTAATGGTTTGCTGAAACTCCTGCTGCTGTGCTGGTGTAGCATTCTGTAATGAAAGCAGGTTATTAAGATTTAATAAATCATACAAGGCAATTTCCCGCGCATACGTATCGCTCGGATACAGTGTATACGCCTGAACGAGGCGATCAGTCACGACTTTAATCTGAGTGCCGTCCTGTGGAAGATTTTGACTTGCAGTCACATACTGGTAGGCGGCAATAAACTCGCGCACACTTCCGTATCCAACCAGAATCGTACTAATGATAACGAGCATGACACACACGATCAAAATAAAGCCAGTGCGAGCTGTTGTAAGCATGTTGTAGACGGACTGATGCTGAGGCAACAACGCTTGGTATGCTGCAATCATGATACCAGTACTCGCCGCTCCAATGATGAGCAAGGTTGGACCTGGAACATACAACACAGACATAATCCAAACAAATGATGCCGATACAAAAGCAAGGGTTCCCGTAAAGTACCAGAAGACATCAGTCGATTGTCCACGTACCAACATCATAATACCGGTATACACAAAGAGACCGAGGAATGCTAACCACGCTAGTACTCCAAGCAGACCAGTTGTGATGAACCACGTTGGAACATACCCACTCCCCGCACTAAATGGAGTATTCCAAAATACTGTTTGAGTAATCGATGAATCTTTATAGAGCTGCCAACTGTCACCAAAACGATACGGACCACTACCGGTAAATGCATTCTCATGATACACCTGTCGTAATATATCAAGAGTGGCTGAAACTGAAGGTCGAATCTCTAAATAACTCACACCCGTTTTTTGTGATAAATATGCACCAATTGAACTGCCACCAATCAAAAATACTGTTGAAATAACAAACACCATCGCTACTACACCGGTAGAAGCTAAAGATAATTTTGCATTATGTACCGGCGCCATACCTGGCTCAACTCCAAAACGGTCTTTCGTTAAACTGTACATCAAGAGAAGTAAACTGAAGAGAGCCAAAATAAGCCAAATTGCAAAGAAATTCACCAGTGCAAGAATCATGAGTGAAATCGCCATCACAATACCTGTGAGAATGACTCCGATTCGTGACAGTGACAATTGCACCATAGCAACCAATCCAATCAAAACAGCTAAACCAAGATATAAACCAAGGTCGTTAAAACTACCAATCACATTTGCTGATGGTGCATTCAAGAAACCTAAAGTGAGTACGGTTGGACCAAAAATCAATCGCACCAAATGAAGCACTACTATAAGAGCGGTACTACCGAGGAGCGCCCCATAGAGATACACAATGCTTTTTTTGGTGCTTCCAAAAGAAATCATTATCGTCATCAGTACACCGAGAATAGCCAAAAAACCTGCAGTATGTGTCTCAATCACGTCTCCAGCGAGCGACCAGAGTGGTGTTGGTGAAAGTAACGCAGAAACAAGCGCTGTACCAACTACCGCCCACCAGGAGACCAGAAGTGGCGAAAACCTTAGCGTAATTGCTCCACTTCGCAGAATCGAGAGACTCATGGCAATGACGGCGACCAGCAGTAAGAGCAGTACGTAAAAAATCTTGGCTGCCCCCAGCAGCATTGGAATACCTGGAATAAAAACGAGAGGCAAAAAACCGACAGCAGCAATTAGCAAGAATCGAGCAACTGACATTAGTCCGTGGCTGATAGCATCTCCCTTAGCGGGTAATTTTGGCACAAACGAAGTGGTTTCCATACGACAAACACATAAAACGAGTAAAGTGCATATATTATATCACAGCAAAAAACACGATGCCGAGGCAATCGTGTTTTTTGTGCATATAAGCCGAATTCTGTCAGGGTTACCCCCGGATGATCATATACCTAGGATGGCTGTTACCAACCACCTCATGCGGCTCTCAGTCGAGGGCGCTCATAATGAATAGATTCACAATGAAAGCCCTCGACTGCGCGGCCTTGCACACGGGTAAGGATTTGGCCGTTTCACCTCCATTGTTACCAATAGAGCTATTCCAAAGGTTTTTATACTCTTGGAATCCATCGGCTTTCGCTTCAGGCGTCTCTGCTCGCACCTCTACAATTACTTGCGACGGGCGTTACCCGCTACCTTGCTCCTGGCCGAAACCAGGGTGTGTTCGGACTTTCCTCCCCTACCCTTACGAGCAGAGGCGATCATCATGCTGCTAAATTATACAACATCATTACAGAAACAGCAACTATCTGTTACCACAGGGCTTTTGAACCTACCGTGATATGGTACATTTCAGAAAAACCCGCTTCTGTTTCTATAACATACAGAGCTGGTGCAGACGGCGCAAAAGTTTTTGGATAGGTTTCGGGTGTCAGATTCGCAGCAATGTGAATCACGGTCTTATCTTTATCTAGCCAGATAATATCAATTGGATACATCATGTCCTTCATCCAAAAAGCCCATTCGGAGGCACTGTCAAATGTGAATAGCTTTACCACACCCGTTGGTATATAGGGGGAATCGGAAAGTCCTTGTTCACGTTCAGCTTCAGTATCAGCAATCGAAGCAAGAAGGGATTTTCCCCCGAGCGTGAGTGGCGTTAGCGGAGCAAACCAGTTTTCGATAACTTCATTTCGATCAAGCTGTGTAGTGGTCTGCATAATTGAAGGATTCTTTTTAATCGTCGAAGTTGCTTGAACAAAAGTTGTCTGGGCCTGTGGGGCAGGCACCATGAACAACACATATGCGAGCGTGAGTGGTAATAAAATACTCCCCAAACCCACTACGATTACCACCAGCTTGTTGTACATAGTAATTTAGGCAAACCAACCACGAGCGAGCACTGTGAGCGCAGCAACTGAGCCACCGAGTATTGCTCCCCATGCCATATCAACAATTGATACAGAAAGTGGCCAATTACGCAGCGTAGCTAAATTTGTTAAATCGTACGTTGCGTAAGAAAAAAAGCCAAAGAGCGCACCATACACAAGAGCGTACAGGACTGAAGATTTTTCTACAGCCGGATAGGTAGCAAATATAGTCAATCCAACCAAAAAAACCAAGTAGAAAATGATGGCCGGAATCCACTGGACTTCACCGAGCAAATCTCCCAGCCTGGTACGGTAAAAGTTTTTTGCAACCACACCAAGCCAGACCATATCAATAGCAAAAAAAACTGGGACACTCATAGCGTACAACGTTAAGAAAATTTGAATATTCATATATATGTCATTATACCACCTTCACATTGCTGTACTGACGTAAACACAGATTACTCTATCCGTACAACCTTATACTTACCCTAGTACTGTTAATAGTATCAGCGCACCGGCAAAAAAAGTCATCACAGTAAAGGCGACCGCAATCAGCACCTTTGACAACACACCACTTCGGTACTCCCCCATGACTGACTTTTTTGCCGCTACATTGGCAATGAGAAAAATGAGCGGTACGGCAGCAATTCCGTTAAAGACAGCAGTAAACAATAAAGCCTTAATGGGATCAAAACCAAGAAAGTTAAATCCCAAACCGGCAAATGTCCCTATGATAATCACCAAATAAAAGTTCTTCGACTGTTTAAATTTACGGAACAACCCTTCACGCCAGCCAAAGGTTTCGGCAACTGCATACGCTGACGAACCAGCCAGGACCGGAATACTTTGAAACCCAATGCCAATAACACCAATAGCAAAAATAAGCTTGGCGAGAAAGCCTGCATTTGGAAAAGTCTGAACGAGCGGTTCAAGCGCCCGTGCAGCATCAGCTGCGGTTGCAATATTTGTCACGCCAGCTTCGTGCAACACTACAGCCCCCACCACGATGATGAACCATGCCATGACGTTCGAGAAAAACATACCAACAAAGGTATCAATCCGTAAACGCCGGATATAGGGTTTACTGAGACGTGGCGCACCGCCTTTTTGCGCAAGACGATGTTCAGTAATTTCGTCTTCAACTACATTACTTGCTTGCCAGAAAAAGAGATAGGGTGAAATTGTAGTCCCGAAAATTGCCACAATGATAAATAGAAACGAGCTACTCCACTCAAAATGTGGCACGAGAGTCGAGTGTACAGCAAGTGTCCACGGAACATTTATTAAAAACGCTGTGATGAGATACGAAAAGAGCGAGATAGCCAGCCACTTCAAAATTTTGATGTAACTTCGATATGGCACAAGTACCTGGAGAATTACCACCAGAAGTGCAATACCCACTGCTGCTACGGCAAAAGGAATTTGCGGGAAGATAAGTTCAATACTAGCTGACATGGCTCCAATATCAGAACCAATATTAAGTGTATTTGCAGCCACAACTAGAAGTAACACTGGGTAAAGAACAGCTTTTGAATAATTCTCACGAATGACAGCGGCGAGACCCTTGCCGGTCACAGCACCAATACGCATACAGGCTTCTTGTACCGCAGTCATAAGCGGATATGTAAAGAGCATCGTCCAGGGAATGAGAAACCCAAACTGTGCTCCTGCCTGCGCATAGGTAGCAATTCCTGAAGGATCATCATCAGCGGCTCCGGTTACAATACCTGGACCCAGGATGCGCATAAAGCGACTCCATTTCTTCGATGATTTAGACATACGTCAATAGTAACAAATGCGCCATCTCTGTCTACGCACACAAGAGGACTACCCAAGTAACCACGCACCAAACCCCAAGAGGGACAACATACCGAACACATCAGTTAATGTAGAAATGAAAATCATAGAAACCGACGCTGGATCTTTACCAAGTTGTTTCATCAGAAGTGGTATCGCCGCCCCTGCTACTCCCGCTATGGTATGTACCGTAATCATCGCCAAAGCTACTACTATTCCCAACATATAGCTGCCATGAAAAACGACTGAGATACAGGCGACGATACAACCGATCAAAAGACCATTGAATATGCCGGCCTGCAATTCATTCCAAATTGCGGGAACTCCATTTCGCAAAGAAATCTGACCCATTGTTATGCCACGGACGACCACGGCGAAAGTTTGACTAGCTGCATTCCCTCCCATACCCGTCACAATTGGGATGTATACAGCCAAGATTGCCAGACGATCGATCGTATCTTTAAACAAGAGCACTACAGAACCTGCGAGAAATGCAGTAGCGAGATTCACAATCAACCAACGATACCGGTGTGAAAATTTGCTCCACCCTGAATCAAACGGCAGTTCACTTACTTCTACTCCCGCAAAACTATACAGTGATTCAAGCGGTAACTGACCAAACAATTCAATTGTATCGTCCGCATAAATAATACCAATCACACTTTCGTCAGTATCGAGCACAACGATTTTCTTACGTTTTGATGTTCGGAGCACATCAACAATTGTCTGCACTTCACTATGAAATGGAATAGTGGTAACCGGCGTAACGCACGAAGCAAGCGTGAGAGAATTACGTTCACGGACGAGCGTCGCGAGCGGAACTTCACCAAGCAATGTCCCCGACTCATGCACCAATACTTCAGGGAACTTTCCAGTTTCTTTATAGTGGGCATCTATCGCATCGCCTGCAGTTGCAATCGTACTATCAGCTGACAACAACACGTAGTTAAAATGCACCAATGACAAGGTGGCCTTTGGGTGAAAACGGAGGAAATAATCAACCTTTTCTTTCAGCTCGGTCTTTAATCGATGTATGATTTTATGGCGACGACGGGTATCTTTAATTCTGCGGAGAACCTTTTGAGCTGTCAGCAAATCCATATGGTCAACTAATGCCACAATTTCGTCAACGGTAAGTTCATGGAGGAGTTGCTGCTGCACATACGGAGAAAGCGCTGTCATGACAGCGCTTTGCTCTGCAAGCGAACATGAGCGTAGCGTAGCTGCACGCGCATGGGGGCTATGAATCATGGTAGCAACAATTTCTTCAATACTGTCTTTCAAAATAGAACAAAATTATAGGCCACTTCGCACGTAGAATACTTACTTAACTTTTATATCAACTTTTGCACCATCACGTAGTTTCTGAATGTACGCACTAATGAGCTCCTGCTCTTTTGACTGACGGAGTTGCGCTTCAATCGCGCTACTTACCTGATCGAGTGGGGGGAGTTTTGCATCAGGACCGGTGTTGGCCTTGTCGTAAGTAGCTTTGATATCTTCTGGTGTAATCTTGATACTACTCGTATCAACAGCTTTCGCTAAGAAGGTTTGAATGAGGATCTCAGAAGAAATGTCACTCATAAGACCTTCTTTGGTAATGTTCAGTTCCTTCATGCGAGCAGCTAACTTATCTTCTCCTTCAAGACTTTTTACAATCTCAGCATATCGTGCATCAATTTGCTCTTTGGTTACAACAACGCCAGCTTTGGTGGCTTCTTGGCGAAGGAGTTCTGTATTAATGAGCACATCAAGCGCTTGCGTCTTGATCTGTTCTGCAGTCGTAGGATCTTTTGGATCCGCACCACCTTGCGTAGCAGACTGTTCAATCTGAGCCTTATTTTTTTCGTAATCAACCATTGAAATCTTTACACTATTTACCACTGCAGCTGCCTGCACCGGCATAACCATAGCGGTAATTTTATCAAAGGCTTTAGTCTGAATGCGACCCTGCTGAACGAGTGCGTAAAATACCCCACCAACCATAACAACCACAATACCAAGTGCAATTGCGTATTGCTTCACGACTGTACTGCGTTGTGTACTAGCTTCACTTACTACAGACTCTGCTATAACTTCAGGAGCAACGTCTGCTGTAGGTACAACAAGTTCAGGCGCTACTTCGACAGCAGCAGAGTCAGCTGCGGGTACAGTAACTGGAGTCATTTCGACTGGTGCAGTAGCTACCTCAGTTACTGTGTCAGTCACACTTGGGGTAGTAGGGGTGTCTGGCGCACCGGCAGCGGTAACGTCATTTGTATTTTTCTGATTATTGTCTTCCATACGAAAAAGGTTAATTCTTATACTTCAAATAATATGTCACTACGGTACCATGGCCACCAAATGGTTGGTAGCCTATTTTACCCTATCTGCGGGGACAATGCGAGCGGATGCTGCGTGCTCCAGGCATACATAACTATTCCGGCGGAGGCTGCTGCGTTTAACGATTCACACCGTGGATGCATCGGGATGGAAACCAGCGTGTCACACGCTTCACGTGTCTTAGCTCGTAATCCTGACCCTTCATTTCCCAACACAAACGCTGTCGGCTTGGTAAATTGTTCAGTTGTCACCGGCGCCGCACCGTCTTCCCCGGCCAAACCATACACCCAAAAACCGCGTTCTTGTAAATCGCGCAGGGCGGTATTAACATTACTAATTTCAACAAGCGGTACTCGAAACGCCATGCCTGCCGAAACCTTTACTACGGTACCAGTAACGGGCGATTGGTTATGTGGAGGAATCATGACTGCCGCAATTCCAAACGCAGCTGCATTACGGATTACCGCCCCCACATTATGCGGATCCTGGATTTCACCGAGCACTAATACACATGTTTCTGGAGTAGGTACAAGTGTCGACACAAAATCTCGATAATTGACCATAAGTTTATTTACTGCAATTCCCGCGATAATACCCTGATGTACTGCTTCGCCACGTAGTCCTCCGGGCAGTTTCTTTGGATTTAAAACCCGAGGAGCAATCTGCGCCCGAGTTAGCTTGGCAAAGATTTTTTCATCAGTAAAACCATGTTCGATATACAGCTCAGCAATCAACTCTGGTTTATGGGTCAAAGCCTCAAAAACTGCATGTTTCCCAAAAATATAAATAATGTCTTGTGTCATAGTAGTCAGATACTACCATACGACTACCAAGCCTGCGATACCTGAATAAGAGCGACTAGAGGCAACTTCTCACTGAAAAAAATTCACCCGATGTCGGCATCGCTCCTGCCTTTATTTCAGCTACTCGTGTCACACCTAAAATACTCGTAAAACATGACAGCTGTGCTGGTGTAATAGTGTTCGGATCAATACCAACAGACTGAAGTGCCTTAGTTTGGGCTGCAGTCATGGCTGGTGCGGAAACTGGAGTTGCTGATACTGCAGGCGACACTGCAGCCGGAGCAGTGCCCGTCTTCACGCTAGTTGGGGCACTCGACGGAGTGTCAACAGAAGTAGGTATAGGGGCCGACTGTGTTTTCTCAGATTGCCACAGTACTTGCATCAGTGGGCGAACATGAAAAGGATCCGCTATCACGAGATACACGATTCCAAGTAGCTCTAAAATAAATAAACCACCTAGTACCATTAGTATAATCTTGAGTATACGAATCATAGCGATGTCAGTATACATGACTTACCACCGTTGTGCTTTTTTACGGTCACTAGACCTTACACATTACATTTTTTTATGCCATAATTTGGCAGCATCTCTCTATGGCCCGCATCACACCCACACCCCTAGTTAAAACCAACCGTCTGAACCGCAAAACTGCACTAGTGGGAGGTCTTGTCATTGTAGGCGGAACCTTTGCAATGCTCACCATTCCAAAGTTGCTCCTCGCTCCCTATCTGCAAAGTGAATTCATTACAGCTGGTACAACGCCCCCGGTGCAAGCAAGCACCTCGCTCTCTTTCCCTATTGGAGTTAATCCGAAAACAAAAACAGTCTCAGAGAGTCCATTTATTGCACACTATATTGGCACTATAGTAGCGTCGAACCATACAAGCCCATCACTTGCCCAAAACTGGTTTACCAAACTAGCGGCAAAGTTTGCTGATAGCGACTGGTTCCAAAATCTCGCTTCCCCTATTAGTCGCCTCCTCGTAATCCAGTCGGGCGAGCGACAAGAAGAAATCACCTCACACTTTGCACACATACTCGGTTGGACCGAGGCAGAAAAAGAAATCTTCCGTACTCGCCTGGCCTCCGAAGTTCCCGAACTGCCTGACGGTAAACTCTATCCAGGGAACTATGTTGTAGAAAAGGGAGCTAACCCTGACACGGTCGCAACTGCCGTTGCAGATAAATTCGATAGTGAAGTACGCGCCCACTATACCGAGGATATTGAAGCCGTAGTCCCTCTCAAAGACACACTCATCCTCGCTTCACTTCTTGAACGTGAAGCCTACGATTTTGAAGACATGCGTTACATTTCAGGTATTATTTGGAATCGACTCTTCATCAACATGCGCCTCCAAATTGATGCGACGATGCAGTACGCAAAAGCTAGTAAACTCAAAAACCCAGGCATCAATGACTGGTGGCCCACTCCCCTCCCAGCCGATAAATTTATCGACTCACCATACAACACCTACAAAAACGCAGGTCTACCACCAGCCCCAATTGCGAACCCTTCAATTGACGCCATTATTGCCGCCCTCAATCCTCGTAAAACTGACTGCCTCTTTTACTTCCATGACCGCAACGGAAAATTCTATTGCACAAAAACTTACGAGGAGCATGTTGCACTCTTGAAGCAAGTCTACGGTAATAAGGCAAAATAGTTTACGACAAAACCCACTCGGCACTTACCGAGCAGGTTTTTGTTAAAAATATAATGATATTTTATTTTTACTATCCGATACCAAAAATTTTTGTTTTGGTATCGACTTTTTATCGTGATGAAAAAGCGTTTTTACAGAGGACACTCAACGGTTGCGTTATTGAGAATACCTTTTGATGTTTCAACCTCACCAATGACTGCCGGACATTGTACAGGGGTTTTTGTACCGACAGTTTCAGCCTTTACCACCGTATATTTACCACGAACTGCCCGCACTACAGCTCCTTCAGCGCCCGGCGCAAAAGAATTGTTGACAATAGTTCCATCTTTCGCTATCAGTGCCAGAGAACCTGAGTAGCGCGGACACTGTGCATCATGGGTTGCACACGGAGTAATAGCTGTTATACGCACACCATCGAGCACGTAACTACGGACACCTGTCATGGCAGGGAAATAAGGCTTTACGACGAGATGTTCAGCAGTATCAATCGCTATGTTGCGGAGCGAAAGAGTACGATTTTGTTGCGCCAAGGCGATTGCCTCTGCTTCGGAACTCGAAACTAAGAGCTCTGCTTGAGTTCCGGACTGCGTGGAGCCAGGCATGGTAAACGTGATCGTCGCCGACTTCCCAGTTCTACACTGGAGTGGTTTTATACCAGCAGCGTCAAAATCAAGTACAAGGTAGCCGGCAGTATTTAGCACTGCTCGCACTGTCTGCTGACAAACCGGGAAATACACACTTACATCGACAGGTAACGAGCTAGAACTAATCCCAGCGCCTGAGTAGGCAAACACTTGCGGATTAATATACAACTTCGACGGCAGACTTTCATACGTAGCAGTCACAGTCGCTGCCGTCGCTCCATCTCCTCGACCAAGATACGCGGCACTTCGCACTGAATCATAGAAACCGTATGTACCGGTATTTCGGTAGCATGTAGAGGTTGCAATGTCTGGCACTTTTGTCACTTCAGTACAATTGCCAGTAACTCGATCAGTAAAGGATTTAGTTTGCAAGAAGCGAGTTTTTATGGTGCCGGTACCAGAAGTAACACTATTTCTCCGGAGAAGCGGGTCGTTCACACTATTGGAGGATTTTATTTCCACAAATGCAACACTGCGCGGTGGCAAGTTAATTGATGCGGTACCATTCACAACGTCTACGTTACTGGTCATAAGTGTAGGATTACCTTCACTGATAATCTGCATAACTGGTACACCGCTACTATTTTTTGGAAGTCGTGCTAACGTGAGCGGGAAGGTAACTGAGCTTGAGCCTTCATTCCACAGCAATACAGCTGCTTTTGATTGATTGACTCCAGCCAAGCCACTTACCCCCTCTACTCCCAAGCCACCAAGATTTAATCTCGTGCGAACAGTTGGTAGTTGAGCAAATAGTTTTATAACTTTATATGGCTCGTTTTCTACAAGCTGGTTTCCTTTATTTGCTAAAAAAGAGTATTTACCAGAACCTGAACCAATCCAGTACGACATACAGAGTGTTTTGAAGTCCGCTGCTCGCTCGAGCATAGCAAGATCGTTCAGCATAGCGATAGAAACCTTCATTTTAGATACACCTGCACCAGCCAAATCATCTGCAGCAACTATTTGTAATGCAGCCGGAGAGTACTGCGTTACAAGTATTGGTGCCTTATTCCCAACTACACCAAGAGCCGTTCTAGCTCCACTCAGACTAATACCTAGACCGCCACTAAAAATATTGAACGACACAAAATCAAGTGACGCGTTTGGATATTTATTTTTGAGTGTATACGCAATCGATTCGAAATACTCTTTATTGTCAGGAGTAAGATTATAGGGATTGAAGTCAGCTGTTATAAAACTCGCAAGTCCCAATTGAGAATATCGATTCATTGAGGGTCGCACTTGTCGTTCATGTAGCATAAATAATTTTGAAAATGCAGCACTACTTGATCCTAATTGTTCAATTCGTCGCAATTCAAACTCTGACTGCGTCTCGTTCGGCAGTGTTGTACTGCCGAGAGTATCCCGGGTTCGTGAAATTGCAGCAAAAGTATGGATCGGCTCATTCCAGAAAGACCAGAGAACGGGATACGAATGGTTTGCACCAGCAGCCCATTTACCTACAAATTCTGCTGCTGCCACAGCATCAGTTGGTGCGGGATGTACATTATTATTGTCACCCGTATCAATCCGAGCCCCATCAGCTAGTTGAAATTGAGCTGGAGCGCCCGTGAGTTGATATAACTGTGAAAAGTTTTTATCACCAAGGACTGTTTGGTACTTTTTAAGTGCCTCGCTTGGAAACGGTTGAATCGCGGTCGGTCTTCCTGCTGTATCTCTAGTAGCCACTTCCAGTGCAGGATTATTTTCTGCGGGGTCCGGAAAGCGATACCACATATCAAATTCATTGTTTGAACACACAAGTCCAGGACCAATGTCATCAAGTTTTCCTACGCTTGTTGCAAGTATGGCAGGATCAGTTGGTGCACCGTTAAAATTTTGTGCAAAACCAATTTTGGTTTTAAGATTTGGATAGTATTCAACCAATCCAAAATCAGCTACGACTGGCGTAGAAATCGTAACTGCGTCTGTAACTGCATACGTCCCCGTCACCTGCGCGAGCGTATCGTCAAAAAAGTGACCAATGGTGGTGAGAATACTTTTTATTTTTTCTAAGGTTGATTCTTGGGCAGAGTTTTCTGTCTGCGCGAGTGCACTACTCGTTCCGCCAAACACTAGTACCGAGAGCAACATTGGTACAATGATATATTTTAATTGCATATTTTCACTATACCATGTGAATAGACGTATATTTGCAATACTCACAATTTAAATTAACAGCTTTTAGCTAAAACAGGTAGTGACCAAAAATGAAGACGCCGACAATGAGAGCTGTTGTTGCAGCGATCAGTACGGCTCCGGCGGCGACGTCTTTGGTATCTCGTGCATAGGGATGATATTCCGGTGACGTTAAATCAATATCAATTTCAATTGCAGTATTAAAAGCTTCTGCAGTGAGCACAAACCCACCCACCAGCACCAACATCATCCATTCCACTACTGTGATATGTAGATATAAACCGAGGCTAATTGCTACTGCTAAAATTACGAGATGGATCCAGGCATTATGAGTTGATTTAACAAAAACAACCAGACCACGGCCAGCGTAGGTGAAACTCTTAGCACGTTTAATGAATGAGAATTCTTCAACGGTATCGAGAATCTCGTTTGACACTTCAGGCACAAACTCGAGAGCAACCGCCTGATCTTCATTGTCTCTAGAAAACACTTCCGTCTTTCGTTTTTTCACACCACGCATTTTCGGGACGTTAGTTTTGTATGGGCTTGGCATAGAGTATTTGGTATTTTATGAACGGGTATCAATGTCAGTAATTTCCTTAGTGATTGTCGCTTCGGCTGTGTCTATATTTTGTTGCAGATGTTTTAAAATCTTTGACTCTTCACGAGTAAGTTTACGTTTTACGCTCGCTTTTCGCAGCAGTTCAATATCCCCTTCAAATTCGGTACGCATGATGACAAACGATTGATGAACAGAGGTGCGGGCTGTTTGAACTTCATGTTCAATGTTGCGACGTATACCTACGAGCGCTCTCCATGCCAGATAGAGCAACCAGCCCAGCAGAAGCACCAACGCCACGAGCGGCGTGATAACCGAAAGTATAGCGATCGCGATTGTCCCCTTTGTAACCAACAGTGAATCAGGAGCGATGGTCGGAGCAGATTCACTCACGGGGTGGGGCGAGGCAATTTGTACCGGAACGATAAATGAACAGGTGCTCTCTATACCATTACCGGCAGCATCAATTGCCCACACAGCGAATGTATGGGCACCTTCGGTCAAATCATGAACCGCAAAAGAATGGCTGCCGTCATCTGCAAATGTAGTTGTTGCGCCACCATCGATTTGAATATCGTAACGAGCAATACCAGAGAGTGCATCAGTTGTTACGAAAGTAAACGTACCAGGAACTACCTCGATAATCGTAAAAGGCAATGGCGGAGCCGTATCAATTTGTAATGTATAATGAGTAACTGTTCCCCAGCCAGACGCTGTCTTGAACTGCACATGGAGGTACGAAACTCCTTCGGTTAAATCTTTTATTTCACGGGTTTTGACGGGAGGAGCATACGTCACAACCGGGACAGTATTTGTTTTGTCGTCCACTAGTAACCGGAGTGCAGTCACGTCACCAGTAAGAGCAAAATCAAAGATACCAGTGGTAAGTCGTGACCACACATCCGCTAGATGAGTTTCAGATGTCACAAGCGGTGCAGCGGTACTTTTAGCTTTCGAATTTACAGAACTTCTTGGATCGATATCGGCTGGCACAAGAGTTGGAACATCACTCACTACTACTTGCGGGGTAGGTTCCGCTGGATGAAGTTGTAATTGGGCACTTTTCTTTGCAGTCAACACTTCGGTCCCTTCACCATCATTTGCCAGCACTGAGCCTGCCGTAAAAGTCAAAAGTGACTGCCCAACCGCCTTTACTTTAAAGGTAACACCGAGGACCTTACCGGTGGTACCACTGTAACCGGGACTTGGCACGACACCTTCAAACTGAATAGTTCCTGCGGTATTAGAGAATGAAGGCTCTTGAATCCACAGCGTAATAATTGAACCACCTTTTGTCAGAGAAACCACTTCAAGCGTATCTGCAGGAAATGACAATATACCTGATACCGCATTGAGCGGAGTACCGTCGCTCTGTACAGAGATCGATGTAGTAAACGTTGTACCGACCGGATAACTACCACTTTCAGGAGTCACCGCAAGCGTAGCTCCAAAGGCTGAAATCGGTAACAGAAAGAATACTACCAAGAGAAAGAGTACCGGCACCACATACGCCGATAGGCTATCCATACAAGACCGAACAAGAGAACGCATATCACTACTATAGTACCAATTATTTTAGGGGCTTTATACCACAGGCACCAATTGTGGGGATAGAATATTTCTTGGCGCACATTTCCGGCGCGATCAATCGCTCGTATATAGAGCTCGGTATCAAGTGCTTGATGTTTAATTTCGTACGGACTTTGGACTCGTTCATACTTACCCCACCACCCTTCTCTAATTTCAAAATGATCCATCCCTGACCCCTTGTCACTCGTCGCAAAAATGAGAGCGGTATGTCCTTCAAATACATCAGGATCATTCAGTATCTCTGGCACAAAATGCTCAGGTAACTCAGTATCGGGAGTCGGGACTACTGCAGTTGGAACGCCAGCACCTACATTAAACTCTAAAGGAAGTTTTTTAACAGAAGCTTCAGTGCCAGAACCATCATGTAGCAAAAGGCTTGTATCATTAAACACGAGCGTACCCTGACCAACAGCAATAACCTTGAAGGTAAGGGTCAAGAGTGGCGCATGCGTGTCTACAAAGCCGCCAGGAGTGAAACCAGAAAAATGTATCTGTGACGTGCCGACAAGAGTTGGTTTCTGAACCCATAAACTCAGTACAGAATCGCCGTCATCAGCTGATTCGTATGTTAAAAGGTTGCTGGGAAATACAACAGTTGATTCAATCGCATTTAATGTCTGCCGCTCAGTATCTACCTGCACGTGCACTGTGACAGTATCACCCACATGTACTACCGGTAGAGAACTATCAAACGAAATAGTCGCAGCATCAACAAACTGCACCGTCCCAAACGTACAAACTACCATCAGCAATATGAAGAAAAAAGTGCGCATAAATTTATCCCGTCCAATGGAACGCCATTATACTGAAGTCAATAATAGTTACTTTACCATCACCATTTAAATGTGCTTTTTCCCGCGAACTAAATGCCGGACTAAGTACTTTTTCATACCAAAATGCCGCTATCGAAAAATCAACCAGGTTTACATGACAGTCGTTATTTAAATCACCTTTAGTCCCACATGTAGTTGATGCGGGTGCAAAAACATTTGTGGTACCGACGGTAAATCCGTACGCACTACTTTGCGGTGAAATAATCTGCTCAGCGGTGGAACGAGCTTTTGCATGATGTTGCCCGAGCTCAAGAACTGAAGTATCAAAATTGTAAAGGTACACACCATCTTTACCAGCTGCTGTTTTTACAAAATGGGGATCACTCGAATTCACTTCAATCGTCACATCAGCAATCGGCGAGCTCTGCCCAAAAAATACAACCGGATCACCACGACGAACTTGCACTTTATCTCCAGACAGAGTTGGTGAAAGGAAAATACTATCAATCTTATTCAAGATATTTTTTGTAAGCGTAAGCGGAAAATTTCTGACCGAAGATCTGTTCCCTTTTACGTCTTCACTGTAAAGCGAAAACATGTATCTTCCGGCTGACAAATTAGAAGCAATCACCTGAAAATGAGCACGGTCATCTGCGACCGTTGATGCAATAACCTGAGCATCCTTTAACACTGTCACTCGACTATTGGGGTACGCACTACCCGCGAGAATTACTTGCGCACCGGTCGACTGCACTCCACCTGTAGAGCCGCTACTGCTTACTGTTTGCGTACAAGCAGTGGTATTAAACGTACAAGAAAGGGTGCACGACAACACTCCAGAAGAAAACCCTTTTGACGTACAGCTTTCACCAGCCAAATCTGTTCCGTCACATTCTTCCCCTACTTCCCGAATGGCATTCCCACAACCAGGAACGATTGCAGTCATCATAATAATTTCAGCTGGAAGACGAGAGCCTGACTGCTTTATAGCAACGGCAACAAAAACTACAATAACGATAGTTACAGAGACACCGAGAAATAAAAACAAACGCTGCACATTACACGTTTTGCTTACTTTTAGCAATAACCCACTTAGTATAGACACGAACTATTCCAATGACACCCAAAATGAAAAATAAAGAAACGAGCAGTAACTGCCACGGTACAATCAAGAACCAAATACTACTCTGTGCGGTATTATTTGTAGCTCCATACGTAAGCGATAACGAAGCGGCGTAATAGCCGAAATGGAAATCGGAAGCCTGTTCCTTTACCGTATCAAAAAACGATGTAGTCGATGCGTCTTTTGCTACTGCACCCCACATCGTTCCGAATCTACGAATACTATTTGGCAGTACACTACCTTCAGTTTCGTTCGCCTTAAGTGTCGCAGCATTTGAACCGAATGTATTAGTAACGAGAACAGTTCCAAGCGGCACTACACGATCGCCACCTTCATTTTTAAAACGGTAGGTAAAAGCAATAGGAAGATGTGAGAAAAACTTTGTACCATTTAGAGTGGCAAAGTCCTGAATACCAGCAGCCTCGGGGATATCACCAGCTACCCGAAGCAGAATAAGGGCACCGAGTTTTCCACCAATGGAAACTTCACCACCCGCTTTTGCTGACGGATTATCTTCTCCCCAGAATATTGCTGCGAAATATCCACCCGGTTCTGCTGCAGGGGGAATAGTAATAGTGTACGGAATTTTAATGGTTTTACCGCTTTCAATAGTGAACGTTGGATCAGTTTGCAGCCAAGTGGCTAGTCCGTCTGCTGCACCAATAAATTTAGGTGAACCAGTGTCTCCACTTGGTTCAAAGTTTTCAAACGACGAAAAGTACGTCTTTGAAAAGTTCTGTTCGTTCATCATCTCGAGTTCACCATGTAACGTGTCACCAGGGTTACCCGTTACTTCAACTTTTACCGGTGAGAGTGTCAGTGCGTACGCAGAATGAACACCAGCAAAGAAGGTAACAGCAAATAGAAACGGGACGAGGATAAAAAGTTTGGGAGCATTCATTTCAGAGAATCATACCTCACATTGAATAAAGTACAAAATTAGAAGTTAGAGGTTGCAATATAGGACACCGCCGCCGTATACACCCCCGCCTCAGTATTAGCGGCAATGTTGGCGAGGTAACGAATTGAGTACGTAGTGTTTGCACTTGCGCCAGAGGCGGTTGCGAGAGTACTCGGGAACGAGGTAGTAGCGTACGCAAAGCCTGCT
>JANPGF010000101.1:0-6663 GCA_031423775.1 Candidatus Kaiserbacteria bacterium
CGAAAATATCATTCCGGCTATTCCCTCGGAAATTGTATTGCCGTTTATTGGGCATGCGGTGGCTTCAAGCGAAATGAATTTTTTTATTGCTCTTATCTGTGCCACTGCCGGGTCAATGCTCGGTACCATGGTCTGGTTCGCAGTTGGTTGGTACCTCTCGGCTGACCAACTGGAAAAGTTCTTACGTAAGTATGGAGGCTACGTAGCCATTAGTCACAAAGACTTTCACAAAGCCCGTGAATTTTTTACCCATTATGAAGTCCCGGCGGTATTCTTTGGACGTATGATACCTGTCATTCGAGGTGTTATTTCGCTACCTGCTGGTAGCGTACGAATGCCAATAAAGAAATTTTTATTGTATTCAGTCCTTGGATCACTCCTCTGGAATGGGGGACTCATGTACCTTGGCTACGCTATTTTTACCGATTTTACGGTAGCAGATGAATATATCAAACCACTCACTAAAATTATGATATACGGGTTTATTGCACTCTACGCCCTTCACATTATCCGTTTTGCACGGAAATCAAACCGGGAAGCAAAAATCAAAGGGTAGTCATAGGTACTTGCAAATTTGATTATTTATGATATAATCAAGCCACATGAAAAACTTTCAACCAGGTGGTTTACGTAACCGCCGTCCAGACCTCGGAGGACGTCCACAATCTGATGTAAATAACTATGCTCCAAAGAAGCGTTTTGATGGTAAGCCAGTGAGTGGTGGAAAATTCGCAGACAAGAAATTTGCTGATAAAAAAGATGTTACGCTCTACAAAACTACCTGTACTACTTGTGGCGCAGCGTGTGAAGTACCGTTCCGTCCAGATGGCACAAAGCCAGTACTATGCCGCGATTGTTTCGCTGCAAAAAATGCTGCACCTACTAACGCCTACAACCGTGATAAGTTCACCACAAATGAACTCGTCGGTCGGAAGCCGCAGCGAGAGTTTACACCTGCAACTACAGCTGCACGCCCAGCTCCACAAAATTCTCTCGATTACACACTCCTTGTCAAACAATTGGCTGTGGTAGAGAGCAAGGTCAATCAAATCCTTGAACTCATCCGCGTTTCAGAAACATTGGTTCAGGCATTACCGGTGGTAAAAGATAAAACAACTCCAGCAGCAGCAACTCCTACAACTTCAATTGAAGGAGAAGTAAAAGTGCGCAAGCCAAAAAAAGTTACTCCAGCTATTAAAAAAGCGGCGGTAAAAAAGAAGGCAGCTGTAGCAAAAAAGGTAGCGAAAAAAGTTACCAAGAAAGCAGCGAAATAACCCTGACATGAGAAAAGCCGCCGAATATCTCCGGCGGCTTTTTTTGTTTAACATGGTACGAGCATGATTTCTTCACCCTCATATTTCTGCAATCCGACGATACGGCAGCCTGGCGGTACAGTTACGCGCACTGCGAGCGGCCGACGCATTTGCACCGCATGTTCAGAGAGGGACAGCGATGCGTGCCCCGCATTTACCAGTACTGAAAATTCAACCGCACTCGGACGCCCTGGTGGACCAATCAGAGTCAGGTGATACACAGGAACTTCTATCATTATCAGAACCTCCAGATATAACGGGCAGGTCCTCCCAATTCATATACTACACCCGCGAGCGCTCCTAGAACAAGTAAACGCTTGTGACTGACAATAAAAACCGCTATAATCCCCAAGCTTACAAAAGTACCGGGCCCTTAGCTCATCCGGTAGAGCGTTTCCATGGCATGGAAAAGGCGAGCGGTTCAAGTCCGCTAGGGTCCACAGCCGTAAACTAAAACACCACCGTTTGTAAACGGTGGTGTTTTAGTTTAGCAAGCAATCTGCATTGCTTGCGGACGGCTGTGGAAGACGGAGACATGTCGCTCTGCGACAGTCGAGTCGGGGTCGAAAGCACTTATTAGATTTGGAGCTGAAAGCGAACAAATATAATTAGTGACTTGTGACCACAGCCGTGCAATGCAGGCCGTTATGGAAGCCGCAGCGTTGTTTTCTTTTCCCAAGAAAAGAAAACCGCGAGGCGGGGTCGAGAACACTTAGTAGATTTGGAACGTAGTGAACAAATATACTTAGTGATTCGTGACCACTGCGGCTCGATAAACACACACTACGGCATGCCATTTTTAGTTCGTGGATCCTAAGCAAGCAAACTGCTTTGCTTGCGGGCGGACTTGAACCGCCGGAATGGTGTAGCTTTGCTACGAATGAGGCCTTTCTGTCTCGTAAACATCGACAGATTTGCTTTGCAAATCAGATATAACAAAAAGTAGTTTTTGTTATATTCCAACGCGGCACTTGCTAGATTGCGAGCCGAAGGCGAAACAATATAGCTTAGTGACCGTCAGGATCAAGTCCGCTTAGGTTAGACAAATTCTACTTAGTGAAGTCCGCGTCGGGTCGCTCCACCCGCCACCACCCACCATTTGATTTCAACCCCATACTATGTAAGAGTTACAGGTACTAATCGTTATATGAATCAGGAGACTTTGGAAAAAATATTTACTGAATCATTCGACTCTTTTGGAGATGCAATTTTTCGCTTCTGCGTATTCAAAGTATCCAATCGTGACCTAGCGGAAGATATGACCCAGGAAGTATTTACCAGATACTGGCAATATCTACGTGACGGGAAAGAAATGACTAACACTCGAGCGTTTCTGTATACTATCGCGAATAATTTGGCCAAAGACTGGTATAAAAAGAAAAAATCTGTTTCTCTTGATGAAAAAATGGAAACAGGATCTATCCCTGCTGGTAGCGAGCCAGATCCTGAAAGAATGGCTGAATATCAAGAAGTCATTGATGCAATCGGTGATTTAGAACAAAAAAATAAAGAAGTATTGCTGCTAAGGTATGTTGAAGGATTGCAGATAAAAGATATCGCTGACATTCTGAATGAAACTACCAATGCCATTTCGGTCAGAATCAATCGAGCAACCAAAAAACTGAAGTCAAAAATGACCTATGAATAATGAATTAGAGACAACAGAATACCTGCAAAAACTAAGCAATCTCAAGTTGTCTGATTCTTCGCATGCTCGCATAAAGAGTAACCTGCTCGAATATGCAAAATTTCATACTGTAAGAGTAGCAGGGGACAGTCGTTCTAATAGTAAGGTACAGACACGTACTTCATTATTTGCCTTTAAATTTACGTATATGCCATTCATTATCTTATTTGCACTCATTGTCGGGGGCGGAACTACCTTCGCCGCACAGGGTGCTATACCAGGAGATTTCTTATATCCTATTAAAACTGAAGTAAACGAACCGGTACGTTCAGCTTTTGCATTTAGTGCTGATGCTGAAGCAAATCTCCAAGCCAGTATTGTTGCAGAAAGAATATCAGAAGCTGAAGAACTCGAAACTGAAGGACGACTTGACACTGACACCTCTGCGAAATTGTCAGCCAATCTCCAAAGCCACATGGCAAAAGCCGAAGAAGCCATGATTAAAAGTGACGATAACGTCCGAGTCTCCACTCATGCCAAAATTGATCTGGCTATTGCCCGCTTTAATGTGCTGGTAAAAAATGATACTGCTTTAGCAATTGCGGTACCAGGCACAACGAGCACAAGTGAAACTTCAACGGTTGCAGTAACAACCTTGGCCACTCGAAAAATGAGCCCTGAGGCACTTCGAACACAAACTGTTGCTCGAGTAACAAACTTATCTAAAGTAGTAACTGAGAGCAAAGCGAAAATTTCTGCTAAAGTCTACGCAGATATCAAAGTCAAATTAGACGAAGCTGATAAACTTGTTCTAGAATCAAAAACAGAAGCGGAACTTGAATCTCAGCAAAATCTTATGAAGGCAGCCGGACTAGCAGGGGAAGTAGAGTCTACGCTCTCTCTGTTAGGTACAGCCGAAACTGATCCAAATACGGGTGCCATTATCAACATTGATTTTGATAACGTACCACCGAAACACATAGAATCGGAAACAAGCGCATCAGACACTTCTACCAATTCTGACTCAGATACAGGTGTTGCAGCAGACGCAAATATCCAGCTGCAGAGGGTTGAGGGTAGCGAAGGAAATGGTGGCGGAGCGAGCAGCTCAGCAAGTGTGGACATCAAAATATAAAACTAAACTTAGGCTATTTTCTAACAATATAATCCATCGTGTGTAATTAAGCGATGGATTTTATTGTAAAAAAAATTAAACATGATTCATGACCACTAACAATCACGATATCAAACAGACATTTTAATCAATTGCTCCAAAATAATATCTATAGTAAAGTTATTTTACAATGAACACTAAACACATTGTAATTATTTCAGCAGTTATTATTTTAGCAGTTGGGGGAGGGGTATACTTTTTTACACAAGAGAAACCCATCACCACTCCAGTGCTCACAAACACTCAAACCTCGTCTACCGCAGTTGCCTATAAAATGGTTACTACTTCTAACGGACTCTACGAATATCCTCAGGTGATTGATTATCCAAATGCCGCAACTATGAATAAAGTAAATCAAGCGCTCGTTCAAACGTTCAAAGATTTCGGCTGTGATGAAAACACGCCAATAGACAAATCTACTTGGAATCTAAAAGTTGCCATTGATTATGCAAAAAATGACATTTTCAGTGTTAACGTACATGGTGACTACAATTGTGGAGGACCGTATCCCACTACTAATTATTCAAGCACGCAGGTATTTGATATGAAGACCGGTAATCAGGTTACCTTTGAACAATTATTTGCTGATTATAAAAAAGATACGCAAAAAATTATCACGAGTATCTACAAAGACGTACTGGATGCAACCAGTGAGTACATTTTAAAAAATCCAAATGACGATAACAACTGTGCAGCAGCAAACACGTATACTGCGCTCAGTGAGACGACTCAGGACTACAGATTATCTACAAAACCTGGAGTAATTGAAGTTCGTCCAAACTACCCTCATGTCTCTGAAGCTTGTACGCCTGAGGTGGAAATTGCAGTACAACAATTGTTATCTTTCGTTGATGCAACTTCTTTGCTAAATCGAATATAGTGGTTTACTTTGTAAATAAAAATCAATTTTCTAAGCAGAATTTCACAACGTATCGTATCAACTTTAGATAGCCAGGCGAAACAGGCCCAGTGCTATAATTAGTTGTATGAAAAAGCTTATTTTTGGGATCTGTATTCTGGTATTGGTCCTCGGTACTGGCGGATATTACTACGCGACACAACAACAACCAAAGAAACACAAGACTACTACCACCGCTATTACAGGAGCAGACATCAATGCAATTACTTCAATTAAAAACGGTGGCGTGGTTATTGACTTTGGTTCTACCAACGGAGCACCAATGCTCAAATCAACATTTGGTATCGCCACTAATATTGCGTCAGACGGTTTACTCGAGAGCGTCAAAGCAGACTACATCGATGACCTCGGACCAGGACTATTCTGTACGCAAGTCGCCTTTGATGGCGTACTTCGGACTGACAAAAACGAAGTTAACCCAGCCTTCACCCTCCATAAAGACGATCTCGGAAGACAAGCACTCAATCCAGCCCCAACCGAGTGGATGCGCGATTTTGAAACAACGCTGGCGAGTAAAAACATCCAACTATTGGTCCAGCTTGGTGGCGCACCAGCTCCATACCAACCAGCCAAAATATCCAAACCAGCTGTTCATCCCGCACCTACCGACGGACCGGACTTTTCAAAATCAGCGAAACTTATCGGCGATTGGACTGCAACTCAAAATCACCTAGCACCAATTCTCTGGTCCATCTGGCATGAGCCAGAACACAATCTACTCGGTATAAGCCGTAGCAAAGACCTGAGTGGTGATTTCATCGCGCCCTACTCCAAAGACAACACTGAACCAAAAGCCCTCTATGACGCACGTGATGCTGCTGCTCGCACAAATACCCCAACACTTCTCGATACAATATATCGCGCCTGGTATGCAGCCATGAAGCCGACCCTCTCTCCGTATTCACACTATGGTTTAGCCGGCTTTCTGAACTCAGGTTTTGATGCGGACAAGCTCACCGCAGCCACCGCACTGCACCCAGCCGAACCGGTATTTAAGGCGTTTATTGACGAACATACCGCTCGCAATACAACACCGGTACCACTGCAATTCCTCTCATTTGATTCATATAACGGACACTGGCAGGAGGTTGTCCAAGGTTCACGCAAAGCACTTACATCCCGTACTGACATTGGACCACTCATCTTTAATGAGTACGCACCAAGTAACATGAAGTTTGCTGACGACGGTGACCACACACCAACTGAACAGCCAACAGCTTCAGATAACTCTATCCGTGCAGCCAAGGCAGCTAAAGGCAAAGACGCTAACCCGACCACCATTGATGCAGCGCTTGCCATGTTGTCTGATATGTCCGGCATTATCGAACAGCCAGATATTGCACACTTCTGTATGTCCTACTGGACGGGTGGAGAAGACGGGATACTTGACCGGAATAACAATACCGGTACTGTAGCCCCAACTGTGAGGTACGCTGCACTCAAACTGTATTCCGAATTACCAGTTGCGCATGCGGCTCTCAGTGGGGCAAATGTTACAGCAATCGGTACACCAGGTCTCCATGGCCTCGCTGGTATTGATAGTGTGCGGATGGGAATATTGCTCTGGATCGATGGGTCTGAATCACGAACAACGACACTTGAACTGAAAAATATCCCTACTGCGTTTTCA
>JANPGF010000102.1:0-15118 GCA_031423775.1 Candidatus Kaiserbacteria bacterium
CACGTAACGACATATGGGTAAGAAACGTATCATGAAGAAGAGTGGAGGATCAGACATTGCTGGTTCTTCACGAGCTCTGAACCGAATTCCAAAGCGAAAAGTTATCGCCGGCAAACTTAATATACTTGCCACTTTTAACAATACTCTCCTCACTCTCTGTGACCCAAAGGGTAACGCAGTTATGAGTGCATCTAGTGGAGCCCTCGGCTTCAAAGGTTCTCGCAAGAGTACTCCGTTCGCTGCTGCAAAGGTAGGCGAAATTATCGGCGAGAAGGCACAGCAAATGGGTATGAAGGATGCTGAAGTTGTCGTACGTGGTGTTGGTGCTGGACGCGAATCTGCACTTCGTGCATTCGCAGGGAAGGGAATAGGGATTACTCGTATTGTGGACATGACACCAGTACCATTTAATGGTACCCGTGCCCCTAAGCCACGTCGTATTTAATCTATACTTATATGATAATCGGTCCAAAATACAAAATTGCTAAGCGTCTCGGCGCTCCAATCTTTGAAAAGACTTTGTCTCCAAAGTTTGCTATTTCACAAGCTCGACAAGGTCGTACGCGCAAGCGAGGCGGCATGGCGAGTGACTACAAGAAGCAGCTTATCGAAAAACAGAAAATGCGATTTACGTACGGTATCACTGAGAAACAACTCAGTCGCTACGTACAAGAAGCAACTACTGTTGGTCACCAGCCAATTGCTCTCTTGATTGCCCGTCTCGAATCTCGTCTTGATAACGTAGTCTACCGTCTCGGCCTTGCCAAGACTCGTCGCTACGCTCGTCAAATGGTGTCTCACGGCCACATTTATGTGAACGGGCGACGTTTGAACGTTCCTTCATACAAAGTGACTGCAAATGATGTCGTTACTGTCCGTGAGGGTAGTAAAGGTACCGGCATGTTCACCATGTTTGCTGATACTCACGAAGCTCAAAGTATTCCTTCATGGCTTACGTTTGACGTAAAAACAATGACCGGGAAGGTAGCAGGTGTTCCGACCTATCAGGCGACCGACTATTTGTTTGATCCAGAACAGGTTCTGGAATACTACAGTCGATAATAACGCGCGGTTTTATTAAAGTTAATTTCACACATTATGTTAGAAACAAATGTTACACTACCTTCAAAGCCACGCGTTCTATCTGAAGCTGAATTCTCAGGTGTTTACGAAATCGACGGCCTTTTCCCTGGCTACGGTCACACCCTCGGTAACTCACTCCGACGTATCATCCTCGCCTCTCTTCCAGGAGCGACTGTTACGCAGGTAAAGATCGAAGGTGTACAGCACGAGTTTTCAACGCTCGCTGGTATGAACGAAGACGTGATTACGCTTCTTCTGAACCTCAAGCGAGTTCGTTTCGAACTCCATGGTGATGAACCAATGACTGTTACCTTGAAGAAGACTGGTCCAACTAAAGTTACTGCGGCAGACATTGTATGCCCAACTCAGGTTCAAATCTTGAATCCTGACCAGCACATTGCTGAACTCACTGCCAAATCAGGAGTATTGGATATGGAAATCCGTATTGAACGTGGCCTCGGTTACGTACCACGCGAAATCCACCAGCGTGACAAGGTAGAGATTGGTACAATTGCACTCGATGCAGTATTTACTCCAATCCGCCGAGCTAACTACGAAGTAGAAAACATGCGTGTTGGTGATCGTACTGATTATAACCGCCTCCGCATTGCAATCGAAACTGATGGTACTATTACTCCACGTGCGGCTCTTGAGAAATCAATCGAGATTATGGTACATCAACTGAAAGCTATTATTGGCTTCCAGGACCAGAGTCACGCAGCTCCAGTCGTAGAAGAAGTTGCAGCTCCAGAGGCAATTGTGCCCGATACAGAAGTCCTTAAGACTCGTATTGAAACGCTTGAACTCTCAAGTCGAACTCTTGCGGCCCTTGAAACTGCTTCTATCCGAACGGTTGGTGGCCTTGTGCGAAAGTCAAAAGATGATATCCTTGCCCTCGACGGAATTGGACCAAAAGGTGTTGAAGAAATTGAGGCTCTTCTCACTACAATGAGTCTGTCTCTCACAGAATAATTATAACTATATGGTACACGGAAATAAAAACAGAACTTTCGGACGTTCACGCAGCCAGCGCACTGCGCTTGTTCGTGGACTCGCCGTTGCTCTGATTGAAAACGGAGCGATCAAAACTACCGAAGCGAAAGCCAAGGAGTTGCGTCCGTTTGTAGAACGTCTCGTGTCACACGGGAAGGCAAACACTGTAGCTGCTCGTCGCATTGTGGCGAGTCGTTTAGGAGATCCAAATGCAGATAATATCAAAAAAGTGTTCGAAGAAAACGCACCAAAGTTTGCTAAACGCGCAGGAGGATACACACGTGTCATCAAGATGGGTCGTACTCCTGCTGGACGCGATGAAGCAGTAATCGAATTCGTCGAATAACTATTAGTATGGAAAAGAACACTCAAAACCGCGTTCACACAATCGACGCTGCTGGAAAGCGGCTGGGATCTGTTGCGACCGAAGCGGCTCATGTTCTGCTTGGTAAAGACCAGCCAGATTTCGTAAAAAACCTTGTAGCAAATGTTACATTGACCATTACGAACGTGAGTAAACTCGACATTCCCGAGAGTAAGAAAAAGGAAATTTATCAGTCATACTCCGGTTACCCAGGAGGCCGTAACGAAGAGACTCTTGAGCACCTTGGAAAGCGTCTCGGTTATGCCGAAGTAGTTCGTCGCACCATCGGCGGAATGCTTGCTAACACAAAGCTCAAGAAGCCAATGCTTAAGAACCTGGTAATCACCGAATAATATGGCTACACCTAAAACTACTGGCCGGTACATCGAAGCCATTGGTCGTCGCAAGACCGCCACAGCTCGTGTCCGCCTCACCCCGTCAGACAAAACTACTATCGTAGTAAATGACAAGGAGTACACAACGTACTTCCCACACCTTTCATTACACAAAGATATTCAGTCTGTCCTTGAACTCAAAGACGCTGGTATCGAAAACTACACCATTACTGCAAAAGTACTAGGTGGAGGAACTTCTTCTCAAGCAGAAGCGATCCGTCTCGGTATTGCTCGCGCTCTCGTAAAAGAGAAAGAAGGCCGCCGTATTGACCTCAAGAAAGCCGGCTTCCTCAAACGTGATCCTCGTTCAGTTGAACGAAAGAAGTTTGGACTTCGGAAAGCTCGCAAGCGACCGGCCTGGTCAAAGCGCTAGAAATTGGCACAGCGCGTTGTTGCGCTACGAAAAAAGACCTTCGCTGGGCAATCGCCCCACTCAGGTCTTTTTTCTTGCGCGCCTAGCTCTGTATCCAATTTATAGCGCTTTAAAGACAAATAGGGAAATATATCGTTTCCTAACTCAAGAAACACAAAAGACTCCTTCGGGAGTTTTTTGTTTATATATGGACATATACTTAAAATTATGATATAAAATTTAAAGACTTCCTGCTAGAAATGGAGTAGAGAAATGAATGAAAACCTCGCAAAAGAACTTGCACGCCAGAAATGGCTGACTTCTTGCCAATGGAGCTGGCACTTTGCATTCACACGAACGCATGTTTCAACCCGTGCAAATGGTGAAAAAATTTATATCTGGTTCAGGTTTTACGAAAAACGGCGGATTGACGGAACCTACATCATGGGTACCTGGGAGTGCGCGTATCGCTATAAAAGCTATCCCGAACTGATCGAGCTTGAGGGCGATGAAAGTTAATCGTGGTAAGACCGGCAACCATCTCAATATGGTTGCCGAATTTGTATTTTTTTACCATCCTATGCTACAGTAAATTTTTAGAGCCCTTTGAAAGGATGATTGATGAATAGGATCGATGAACTGCTAGAGGAAATCGCTCGGAAAGAGTGGGGTGGGCGGAGCTTGATGCAGGAGTCTCGTCTGTCTGGGGGAGTGTTTAAATACCAGACTGTGGCACTCGACTATCCTTGGGCTAAAGAGCTGTCATTTGGTGTCGAGGATATAACCTACACCCTCCGCATTGCCCGTAAAATGCCCCAAGAGGGTACCTGGATTCCGTTTTGCACAGCTGAACTGACTCCAACTGTAGACGCATCGTACGCGACAGAAATCGCAGAGATTCTCGAAAGAGTGCTAAATAACAAACCGGACACTACATAAGTAGCGTCCGGTTTTTCAGTGTAACGAAATACCCGTTTTGACACAAACAAGTTTTATAGATATAATGCTGTCCGAATTTAGTTAGGAGTAGCAAGATGAAACGTACGGAAAAATTTCTGGACTTCGGACGCTTTCTGAGAGGAACCAGTTTTGCGCTGCAAAACTTCCTGCTTGAGGCAGTCGAAGAAGATGACAAGCGCCGTGTCATGGCATACTACCCCGAGTTCTTTACAACGCATGACAATTTTGCTTTTGCGAGCGCTGCAAACCGAGAGGTTGCTTTCTGGGCAATTGAGCAGCGCTACCACGCTGAAGATACCTTTGGCGAGGGCGACGAAGCCAGCGCGGCTACCTTGTCTTGGTTTGGACTCGAGAAAATTGTCTTCGAACATTGTGCCGACAATAAACCATTAGGAGGCAGTGTACCATTGCCGGAAAGCTACATCGCTTCACCGGGGTACACATACGACATATTCACTCCCGGATGTAGCCCTCGAATGTTTAAGGACGCTGATGGGGTGATGTATATGGCTTTATGTGAGATCCCGACCGAGAACACTGATTTCTTAGTCGTGGCAACCCCGGCCAGATACATCGATTTCGAACCGAGACAAAACTACGAAGAATAATAATCTAGGGCGCGGATAACACCGCGCCTTTTGCTTTACATCCAATTTTGACACGCACTCTTTTTGCAGTTATAATGTACTTGTATGGTGAATATAAACAACAACGACGATACAGTTCAGGACGATATTGAAATCACCAACGACGATACTGATACGGAAACAATCGATTCTGAACTGGAAGACGCAGAAGCAACTGACGCAAACAAAATTAAAAAATTACGAGCAGAGTTAAAGGAGGCTGACGCAAAATATCGCGACCTCCACGAAGAATTACAACGAAACAAAGCTGATTTCCTGAATGCCCGCAAACGACTGGAAGAAGAACGTCTCCGCGACCGCGAACGAGTGGCTATCATGCATATCGAGAAGTTACTACCACTCTGTGATAGTTTTCACCTCGCGATGCTAGACCAAAAAGTACTCGAAACCATTGATCCAAAATGGCGGCGCGGCGTTGAGGGAATCTACAGTCAAATGAAAGCACTTATTGAGTCATACGGCGTAACTGCGTACGACCCAACCGGTCAGGATTTTGATCCCGTACGACACGAAGCACTCAGCATGATTAAAGTGACCGATGAAAGTCAAAATCATAAGGTAATCAACGTGATCCAACAGGGCTACGAACAGAAACGAGGGGACGCAACCGAAATCATCCGTCCAGCCCGTGTCTCAGTCGGAGAAATCGAATAGTACATTATTGAACTTAATTATTTAAACAGAATTTATGGCAAAAATTTTAGGAATTGACCTCGGAACAACGAACTCAGCAATGGCAATCATTGAAGCTGGAGAACCGGTCATTATTGAAAACATTGAAGGTGTACGTACCACTCCTTCTATCGTCGCTATCTCAAAAACTGGCGAACGATTAGTAGGACAAATTGCCAAGCGTCAGGCAGTAACGAATCCGACCAATACCATCTACGGTATCAAGCGCTTCATGGGTCACACCTATGAAGAAGAAGCGGTTCAGAGTGACAAAGCAATCGTTCCATACGAAGTAAAGCGCGGAGCAGACGGAAGTGCTGTTGTGGTAATGGATGGCAAGGAGTACCGACCAGAGGAAGTATCAGCAATGATTCTGTCCAAACTGAAGGCTGACGCTGAGGCAAAAACTGGCGAAACAATTACTGAAGCGGTTATTACGGTACCGGCGTACTTCAATGACTCTCAGCGTAAAGCAACACAAGACGCCGGACGAATCGCAGGACTCAATGTTCGCCGTATCATTAACGAGCCAACTGCTGCAGCGCTTGCGTACGGCTTTAATAAAAAGAAGGATGAGAAAATTGTCGTGTACGACTTTGGTGGTGGAACATTTGACGTTTCTGTTCTCGAAGTAGGAGATGACGTTATTGAAGTACAATCTTCTGACGGAGACGCACATATGGGTGGTCGTGATATTGACCAGGCCATCATCCGTCACCTAATTGCGACCTTCAAGGCTACTGATGCGATTGACCTCAGTAAAGACAAACTCGCTCTCCAACGTCTTGATGAAGCGGCTGAAAAGGCCAAGCTTGAACTCTCAACTACCAACGAAACTGAAATTAACATTCCGTTTATTTCACAAGGTTCTGACGGACCGCTGCACCTCGCTATCAAACTATCACGTGCCAAGCTCGAAGAGCTCGCTCATGAATTCATCGACAAGTCGATTGAAATCACCAAGCGCGCCATGGAGGCCTCCGGACTTAAAATTGCCGAGATTGATGAAGTCATCATGGTAGGAGGTCAGACCCGTATGCCAGCCATTCAGGCCGCTGTGAAGGCCCTCTTTAACAAAGAACCGAACCTCACCATTAACCCTGACGAGGTGGTTGCTCTCGGAGCTGCTATTCAAGCTGGTATCTTCCAGGGTGATGTACAAGACATTACGCTCGTAGACGTTATTCCACTCTCACTCAGCATCGAAACAATGGGAGGCGTGGCAACAAAATTGATCGAAAAGAACACTCACATTCCAACCAAGAAATCACAAGTGTTCTCGACAGCTGCTGACAACCAAACCTCAACAGAAATTCACATTAGTCAGGGCGAACGACCAATGTCGGCTGACAACAAATCCCTCGGAAAATTCGTGCTCGACGGCATTCCGCCAGCACCACGCGGTGTACCGCAGGTAGAAGTCACCTTCGACGTCGACAGTAACGGTGTTCTCAAAGTAACCGCTAAAGACAAATCAACTGGCAAAGAACAATCAATCCGTATCGAAGCTTCATCAGGTTTAACCGAAGCCGACATCGAACGCATGCAAAAAGAAGCCGAGGAACATGCCGGCGAAGATGCCAAGAAAAAGGAACTGATCGAAGCTCGTAACATCGCGGAACAAATGGTCTACACTGCAGAAAAAGCACTCAAGGAACACGCAGAGAAAGTGCCCGCAGAAATAAAGTCAGATGTAGAAGCTAAAATTGTTAGCGTGAATGAAGTCAAAGCCAAGGATGACATTACGGCCATTCAAACTGCCGCAAGCGCGCTCTCTGATGCTATGCAAAAGATTGGCGAAGCAATGGCCGCCGCTGCTCCAGCAGACAACGCAGCCGCAGCACCAGAAGCTAGCTCAGAAGGAAACGTCCGTGATGCGGATGTCACCGGGGATAGCGAGGAAACAAAATAAGCTACGTTGGATTTCCGAGCTGCAAAACTTTTTTGCAGCTCACAGAATCCTGTGTAATAATCTAAAATAAATTATGAAAGACTACTATCAAATTCTTGGGCTACAGAAAGGAGCATCGCGTGATGAGGTCAAGAAAGCCTTTCGTAAATTGTCTGCTCAATTTCACCCTGACAAGAAAACCGGCGACGAAGCGAAATACAAAGAGATCACTGAAGCCTACGCGACTTTAGGTGATGAAAAGAAAAAGGCAGAATACGATACCTATGGTCATTCGTTTGCTGGTGGCGGACAACCTGGCGGTGGAGCCGGCGGTTTTAACTGGGCTGATTTTGCCGGCGGTGGACAGGGTGGCGCAGGTTTTGAATTTGATATCAGCGATATCTTCGAAAACTTTGGGTTCGGCGGTGGACGACAACGTGAGACCCGCGGGCGAGACATCTCTATTGATATCAATCTCACGTTCAGTGAATCTATTTTTGGTGTCACGCGCAAAGTTCTCTTAACGAAAAATAATATCTGTAAAGAATGTACCGGGACAGGAGGAAAGAAGGGGAGTGCTATGGTGACCTGTACCACCTGTAATGGCGCCGGTAAGATCCACGAAACTCGTCAGAGTATAATGGGGACATTCCAAACCGTTCGTGAATGTGAACCATGTCGCGGAACCGGAAAAGTTCCAAAGGAACGTTGTCCAGTATGTGCCGGGAACGGCATCGTTCGCAGCCAAGAAGAAATTGAAATCAAAGTTCCAACTGGTATTCAGAATGGTGAAGTTATTCGCATGACCGGCCGCGGTGAAGCGATGCCACATGGACAAGCTGGTGATCTCTACATCAAAGTCCACGTTGAACAACATGCGACTATCAAGCGCGACGGCAGTACACTTCTCTCTCGTTTACCAATTAAACTTACTGACGCTCTCCTTGGTGGCCACTACCGCGTCGAAACACTTGATGGGGGAGTCGATATCAATATTCCTGCCGGAATCAGTCATGGCGAGCTCCTCCGTATAAAAAACAAAGGAGTCCCAGTAGACGGCAGCCGACGGGGTGACTTCCTAGTGAAAATTGAAATCGAAACTCCAAAGAGTCTCTCCCGCAAAGCCAAAAAATTAATCGAAGAACTCAAAGCTGAGGGTATCTAAATTGCAAACACGCACCACAGGTGCGTGTTTTGTAGTACGATAATAACCACATGCCCCTACAGAATACTCGCATAGACTTTGGTGATGCTAAAACTCCGACTAATAAGTTTCAACTTTTTGAGTACATAATTTCTGACCGTGGAAGTCAGTACTCAGTCAGTATCGGCCACGTTACCGGTCGAAACGATATTACGTTATTCCTCAAACAGCTCAAAACCAAAAAACAATATCAAAAAACCGACCACAACAGTTGGGCAGCGAGACTCTCGCACGAAGGAGTCATCTACGAAACCAAAAATGACGATGGCGAAACTGGAGCAGGAATGGTCATTCTCCGCCTCATGCAGGCAGCTGACGTCACGGATTGCGTCATCTGTGTCACCCGCTGGTTCGGCGGCATTAAATTAATGGGTGACCGCTTTAAACACATCCAAGACGCCACCCGCCACGCCCTCACACACATGGAGTAAATCTTAGGGGTTAAACCCCTAAGATTATTCAAAAAGGCTATTGTTCTTATCAACTAATCGCCGATTGTAAATTTGATCGGCAAGTGCAACAGATTCTGAAAAATTATAAGGGGTATCAACAATTCCAATTAATGCACTTTTCGCAATACCTTGGTAGTGGAGCGAGCTTGTGTGGCAAATCTCACGATTAAGAATAAGTTTATGCACAAAATGATTCTCATTTACATAAGCAAGCAAGTAATTATATTGTTCGTCTGAATTTACGTGTACTCTTTTAAAAGTTCCTTGAAACAAAGAACCAGTACGTTCATACTTTTGGTTAAAGTAACTTGTATAGCCACCTAAAACTCTTTTCATAAACTCACTAATGCCTCCTTCTTCTTTTTGCACTAAAATTAAATGGAAATGATTCGGGAGTAATGAGTAAGCTTTTATAGTAACTAATTTATTTCTCAACACATTCAACTTAGTTTGCACTTTCGCACTATCAAAATTAACAATCGGTTCGTTCGAATTAAAAAAATGGAGGGATTGATAAAAACGTAGTATGTCGCCTTTATCCATAAAAATGTCACGTTTATCAATACCTCGGTTAAAGATATGATATACCTCATCAGTTATAAGCGGAACGACGATTCTTGGCATAAAATTATTATAAGACAGTATAACCTAATCTTAGGGGTTTAACCCCTAAGATTTGCACCACAGAGAATAGGGGACAGATAGTGTGGTTAGGGCATATAATAGAGTGGTACCGGTTTTAGTGTACCCACAATGGATACTGCAACAATTTTAAATACTCTCCAAGAGCTGGCCTACCTCCTTGGTACCTTTGGTTTTTTTATTGTGTACGCTACTATCCGTGGTAGACAGGCAGTTATCAATCTCGTTGTCGGCCTCTACTTTGCGCTCCTCATTTCACTCGAATTCCCATACTACGACGCACTCCTCGCACACGCTGGCGACGCTCACAGTGTGGCAATTGGGAAAATCGTCATCTTTGGCGTCTTCACTATTTTAGCCACACTCCTTATGAAGCGCATCATGCCCGACGAATTTAAAGAAAAGAAATTCGAGAGTTTTCATAAAAAAATCCTTCTGGCGATTGGCGGGACAATCCTCATCATGGTCTTCAGTTACCATGTCTTACCGGTAACCGAAATCCTCACCCCTGGCACCCCGATACAATCGCTCTTTGCCCCGCAAAACTACTTCTTCTGGTGGCTCCTCGCTCCGTTTGTGGTGTTGTATATTAATTAACCCAATTCACTTTATATGTTTCATGGACTTCTACTTGGAATTGGGGCTGCCTTTTTTTGGTCACTCACAAACATTATTGACAAATACCTGACTGCTCGTCACGCAGAGGACGGTAACGTATGGGGCATTTTAATCTTGTCATGTTTTTTTCCTGGAATCTTATTGCCAATTTGCGCATACCTAACTCCAATATATGCCCCGATCTGGGACATTACATTACTTCTCATAACCGGCGCATTAATGGTTGTATGGATATACTTTTATCTAAAAGCACTTACTGAAGATGACACTTCGGTTGTGATGTCACTCTTGGTGCTCGCACCTTTTTTTTCACTCATTTGGAGCCATTTTATTCTCAAGGAAACACTTTCATTATTGCAAATGTGTGGCGGGGGACTACTTATTATTGGCTCTTTAATTATAAGCTACACTCCAAATGCAAAAGGCTTTAATTTAAAACTCATTGGCTATGCCATATTTGCCAGCTGTATTATGGGATTAATGCACACACTCTTTAAATTCTCTACCATTACAGATGAGTTTTGGCGTTCACTATTTTGGCGTTCGGCAGGCATGGTTATTACTGGAATAGCACTCTGTATTTTTATTCCAAGTATAGGAAAGAAATTTTACCATTTTGCCGCTCATTACCTCGGAAGCGGTCTCTCACTCAATACTATAAATGAAAGCCTGACTCTCCTGGGAGATACGTTATTTGGTTTTGCTGTTTTATTGGCGCCAATTGCACTTATTCAAACAACCGAAGCATATCAGCCACTTTTTATTATTTGTATTACATTCGTACTTTCACGGCTAGGTGTAACCTCAGTAAGTGAAGACTACGCACATCTAACACTGCTACGAAAAGGAATCGGTATCGTTATTATAGCAGGAGGAAGTATCATCTTAAGTCGATAATTTTAAATCCTTTAAAACAATGGTGTATACTTGGTTATATGAACAAGATTAGATACTATGGTCTGACTATCGGCGTAGGAATACTACTACTGACAAGTGCAGGTTATGCCTATCACAAATTTAGAATCTCTCATGATTTTTTAACTTACTATTCTCTTTCTTGCAGTGAAGACTCAACACTATGCACCGAGATAGAACCGCAGTGCGCAACAACATCATGTGAATCTATTGGAGTACATATCTCTTCAAAAGAACTTACTTGTGAACCTGATGACGGACAATGTATCGTTACGTATTGCAAAAACCACACCTGCACCACAGAGATAACTTATTCAGAACATGGAGCCAATATTTAATGAATATACACCCAAAATCTACACACCAATAAGTGAAATCAAACTTGAATTGGCTCGGAGACAAACTGATCACACATTACGTCTTGCTGTAGAGCAATTTTGGGGTGAATTATTTCCAAATTTTTTGTTGGACTATACAGTTCCATTAGCTTTTTTTTCACGCCCAACAATTACACCAAATTTTGAATTTCTTTTTTTCCTTGATATTGCCGAACTATTTTCGACACCCCCCTTGCTTATGGAATTTGCAGACAAATTTGTTACAAAAAATGAAGCCAAATACTACGTAGCTAGTATGCATATTGAAAAAAGTACCCGTAATGGCGGTACTATTTTTGAAAAAAATACACTCATTGATATTCCATACTGGGAGGGAAAGCAGCTCGATACAATTACTACTTACCATGGAAACAATTTACAAAAACTGCATCACGAGCTACTAATCAGGCAACATCCCGAGTTTAAAAACTCTATTCACGATATTACCGTCTGGTTCGACAGAGTACGAAAACATTACGAAACCTATTACCTAGGTTACTTAGCTCTTGGTATATACCACGGTGTTATTTTTGAAAACTTTGTTTTTGACGATGAAAAGGAACTTGATTTTTTTGAAAAAAAGGTACTCCCAAGTCTGGATGCTATTGAAGAAATTTTTGGTATTAAACCACTCATTCACCCTATACTTCCACTTCGTAACGCTAAATTAGATCGCTGGTATTGCTACCCACAGTCAACAGCTGAGACCCTACATCAGCTAGATGTGTAGTACCATAGTATTATTGTGGACTACAACCTACTATCTAATATTAAATACTGCAGTGACTATGTAAGTGATGTTCATAGCATCTTATTGTACTCTCACCTAGCCCCGACGTTTACTACAATTTTTCTTGCTGTTTACCTTTTCTCAAATAAACACAACACGTTAACCATTACTCTTTTAAAAATGACGGTATTATTTACCGTATGGACTGTACTCAATCTCACGATCTGGCTTTCATTTAATAACCCCACACTCTTAATGTTTGCATGGTCGCAAATTGAAATTGTTGCCACATTACTCTTTTTGTATACTTTTATATTTACCTTTAACTATCTCTATAAAAAAACCCTACCCAAAAGAGTCGTACTTGTACTACTCATTCCAATCATAGGCTTCATCGTATGTGCACCATCATTTTTTACTACAGAGTTTGACGCACAGGAATGTGTAGCGATAGAGAATTCACTCTACGCAAACGCTGTCCTCATGTATAAACTACTACTCTCTTTTATGACGGTAGTGATAATAATTATACGTGCATTTTCTAAGGAAAAACTTCGCTCTCGATCTGAAACACTAATTGTAGGTACTGGTGTATTAATTTTTTTGTACACGTTTCTTATTTCGTCGTATCTATCTGAAATAACTGACAACTATCTATATGAAATGACCGGGGTATTTTCAATTATACCGTTTCTAGGCTGCTTAACGTATACCGTTACAACTTTCAATACGCTGAATTTTAAAATTATCGGTGCAAAAATTTTGGTAACAGCACTATTTTTAATGACAGCATCGCAAATTATATTCTTTTCTACACCTGCAAAATTTGTAGTCGACAGTCTTACCATATTAGGCGTCTTCATCGTTTCTATAATTTTATTACAAAACATCAAAAAGCAAAACGAACAGAGAGAGCAGATTGAAAAACTAGCTCAGAATCTTGAAAAAGCCAATACTCGATTACAGGCGCTCGATAAACAGAAGTCAGAGTTTGTGTCGATTGCATCACATCAGTTACGGAGTCCTCTCGCTGCAATTCGAGGCTATACGTCAATGCTGCTTGACGGTACTTACGGCACTATGACAAGCAAAGCAACAGGGGCACTAGATCGAATTCATGAATCAGCCAAACTAATGGCGTTTTCAATCGAGGATTTCCTCAACGTCTCACGCATCGAATCAGGTAACATGAAATACGAGTTGTCAGATTTTAATCTCAAAGAGCAAGCTGAACATGTAGTTGATGATTTGCGACCAGAAGCCGTCCGAGCTGGACTACTACTCATGATTAAAACCAACATCACTAGTCAGGGTGTCGTACATGCCGATATAGGAAAAACTCAGCAAATACTGCATAACCTCATAAATAATGCTCTTAAATACACACAGAAGGGGACTATTACAATAGTCGTGCAAGAACAAAAGAAACCCAAACAACTTATAGTTGAATTCATTGACACGGGGATTGGCATGAGTCAGGTAACTATAAGCGAACTATTCGAGAAATTCTCACGTGCAAAAAATGCTAATACGGTAAATATAAAAGGAACGGGTCTCGGATTATTTGTCGCCCGTGAAATGGCTCGTGCAATGGGAGGGGACATTACCGCACACTCAGAAGGAGAAGGGATGGGTTCGCGCTTTATCCTCACCTTACCGCTCGTTGCGTAAAATATTTGCTATAGTTACGTCAATCTATGAATATCAAAGACAACACAAAAGCAGTAATGGTTCGGGCTTTTCTCTTTTGTTGTATTTGTTTTTCTATTTGGCTCATGTACTACGTTAATGTTGTACAAAAGAACTACCATATCTATACCAACCCTACTGGCCCAGATAAATCTGATTCTTAATAATTTTTATGTTTTATACCATTGACCCACAAATTTGTGGCTGGAGTACACCGGAATTTCTGATTTTCTCTCCCGACTTGGCAGGAAATTTTTTGTACTACTCACATTTATTTCCTTCAATCTCGGGTTTGATTATTGCTATCTTTGTACTGAAGTCAAATTATCGTAACAAAGCAGCTCAGGCACTCTTGTTTACGACTTTTATGTTCTCGCTTTGGGTACTGCTTGATCTGGTCAGTTGGGCGGCGAGCGACACCGACATATTGATGTTTGCCTGGTCAGCCTTAATTTACCCTGAACTACTTATGAACGTAGGGGCGTTTTATTTCATCTATGCCTTCTTTAGGAATTCATTTCCCCCAATTAAAACTGAACTGCTTATCTTTCTCTCGTTTTTACCATTACTGCTATTCGGCCACACCAAACTAAATTTGCTCGGATTTAATTTCACCAACTGTAACCGCTATGCAACCGAGGGACCGCTCTGGCAATATTATGTATACGGATTTGAGTTGGTGTACATCAACCTCATTGTGATTTTCGCCATTCGTGAGATCAAGAAACATACACGAGATACCCGTGAAGCTACCATTGTAACACTTGGTATATTGTCATTCCTCTTTTTATTTTTGTGGCAAAACATAGTAGGGAGTTTTTTCGACAACTGGAAACTCGGTCAATTTGGACTCTTTGGTATGCCGATTTTCGTGGCACTATTAGGATATATCCTCGTCCGTTATCAAACGTTTCGAGTTAAACTTCTCGCAACCGAAGCCCTCATGGCTGGTCAGTTGTTACTACTCATTTCTTTACTATTGGTACGCACCATTGAAACGGCTCAGATGATTGCTATTATAACTATCTTATTCTTCTCAAGTTTGGGAGTACTCTTAATAAAGAGTGTTCGTAACGAAGTAGAGCAACGACAGGAAATTCAAAAATTGGCGATCAACCTTAAAAATAGTAACGA
>JANPGF010000103.1:0-10434 GCA_031423775.1 Candidatus Kaiserbacteria bacterium
CTCCCACAATAAATCAAGTTGCTTATCTTGTTCATCAGAAATATTCTCTATAAGGGTTTCGAAACCAATTTTTCTTGCTTCTCTTCTGTTTATCAAATGACCATGAGCATAGAGCTTTTCTGTAAGATGCTCGATTATATCTTCCTGATCCCTATCCTTTAATGGTTTTGCATGTGTTCTGAGCAAGTTTCTTGCAACACTTCTTATTAGTGCATGTGTTCTATTAACAGAACCAAGTATAGTCGGCTCTATCTCCTTAGTAAGTTCCTTTGTAAGTTCTGCCAAAGCATTCTGCTCTGAGATACCGACTTTATTCTTAAGAAAATCTATGTAACCAATCGTATCTTCGATCTCTAGTCTTCTTTGCTTACCTCCATTGTCCATGTAGTTCTTAGTAGGGTCAACAGGACTTAGATGAGAAAACTTTGACATGTATATCTTGTCAGCACCCAAAGATATTAGTGTTCCTGAACTTAATGCTTTATTGAGAACAACCACTTCAAACTCATCACAGCACTCTCTTATCGCACTGACTAAAGGCCATGGTGTATCAATATTACCGCCACCTGTACACAAAACTAACGTTATTTTTTTCGTATTCTTTGGGAAACCTTTTAGTATAGATTGAAATCTAGGCAGAATATCCAAAGCAATAACAGTCCCCAAAGCACCCACGGGCTGTCTTTCGCCTGTTACATATACAATTACCTTTGACTTGAACTCCTTTTCTAAAGCTTTAATTGCATCATCCATAATAGCTAAAATATACTCCGATTATTAATTAGTTCAATTCGCTCTGACATAACTTTATTTTTGTGTGTTTTCTAAAAAACGGTCGTACGCCATAAACTGAATAGTGTCCCCTTCAGGTGTTAGTTTATGCCCACTTGAAGTGGCAATAACCAACTCACAATTACTCATCTTGTCAGCTAATTGTTTAGCTTTTTCTAAAGGGCAAAGAACATCATAGCGACCATGTACGATTACCGTTGGTATATGGCTTATTATGTCTATGTTGTCCAGAATATAATTATCAGGAATAAACTCATGATGCATTTCGTAATAGATAAACATCTTTGCTGAAGCAATTTCCTTTTCACCTAAGTCTTCAGGGTTGAAGTACGAAATCGCAGACTGTGGAGTAAAAAGATTACCTTCCCAATCAAAAACGCCTGCTGTGATTTTCTTTTGAGTTTCAAGATCTGCATTCTCAAATGCACGCATGATGTCCTCGTTTTGAGTTTCAATACTTATATTGAAATCCTTAAAAAACTGCATCCTTTTTTCCCATACGTCTGGCATAAGTCGGGCAACGCCTATTTCACTCATCGCCCAATTTATAGAACTTCGATCAGCTAAAAAGACCGCTGAAAGTAGCAACCCTTTTGTTTTTTCTGGGAACTTTATCGCATACAGAAGCGATAGTGCAGAACCCCAAGACCCGCCAGAGACAAACCAAGACTGTACACCTAGTGCCTCACGAATACGTTCAGCATCATTAAGGGTATTTTCAGTATTGTTATTCTTCAATTCTCCAAGTGGGGTACTTTCACCACACCCTCTCTGGTCAAACAAAACAACCTGATATTTTTCTAGATCGTATCTTTTAGCATGATGGGGCTTACTCTTTGAGCCTGGACCACCATGAAAGCTAATGATAGTAGGTCCTTGCGGATTACCGTGTACTGAATAGCTAACAACGTGTCCGTTTTCCTCAGGTAGCTGATATTTGTTCATATACCATATATTACCAAAAATAAAGCTATTTGGCTCGATTTTGATATACTGATCAAGCTATGAACTTATATCGTTTCAGCCCTATTAATGACAAAGATGGTTTACTCAAAGCAATCGAACACATACATTTTGAAGCTTACAAACTCTGTAAGCAGACTTTCAGCAAGTACATGCCGAACTCTGGTAATGTCGGAGTATTTTGCCATTATCAAAAGGAATACGAGTATCTAACTGGATTACGAAAGGAGATGACAGCATCATCTGACAACTACAATCAGAAGTATTTTAGATTGCACGATCCAATCGTAATACCTGCTACTACCGATACCCCTGAAACTAAGTACGAGTTTCTATATGTCCGACAACCAGATCCATATCGCCATCACGTGGGTGATGTCGATTTTTTCCTACCTGAAAATGAATACCTGACTTTAAAATCTGAACTTGAGGGTGGTAAAAAACTTGAAGGTGCACGTATATTCCCAAGTCCTCATTTAGATATGATAGAACTTTTCAATCCCGATAGTGATGTTCTTGCATATGTAAGCACTACCAAAATGACTGACATAGTGAAGACAACTAAAAGTGGAGCATAAAAGCTACTCGCCCCTATGAGGAGGTTGCTTTGGATGTTTTTCCACTGCTTGCCGTGTAAGGTACTTTTTTATAGCCACCTTTTCTCTAGCTGACTTAAGTACCAGTTTTGCCACATCTTCAATACCAAGCGTCACCTTATCACCGTCAGGGGTAGACACCTGACCATCACTTAAGCTCTGGTCAGAAGTAACGGGGGTACTGACTATTTCAACCAAGTCTGTAAGTGCGTCTTTTTGTTTTTCGGGCTTCATTCCTACTATTTTACCATTTCTATAGATACTAGATAGTTCAATTGAATTACCCTTATTACAGCAAGTCCTACTATTTAAGCAAAATAAGCCTAATACGTAACAACTAACGTTTCTTCAACTGTCTCCTGCTCTAGTAGCTTCCTTGTCTCATCATTCCAAATCACCAATAAATCGTGTTCTTTAACGATACAGTCAAAAAGTTCGAGTGGAGACATACATCCAGCACCAAAGCAAAAAACAAACCACCATTCTTCGGAATGGTGGTTTGTTTTTTAGCATCTGCCCTGCGGCAGATGCGGGCTCTGGTGCGAAACGGAGATATGTTTCTGCTTTTACCAAAGTAGAAACGGTCGAGTCGGGGTTGAGGGTACTTACCAAAATAAATACGAAGTGTTTATTTTGGTTAGTAACCCGTGACCACAAAAGCGGGGTCTAGTGCGAGCCGTGATCAAGAACACTTTGTAGATTTGGAACGTAGTGTGAGAAGTGACTTACTGTCATTTCGCAAGACTCATCCAGCTAGTTTATGTAGCGAAAGCGTAATAAAATAGCGAATGAGTAGACAGTTTCTGTAAGAAAAAAATATACTTAGTGATTCGTGACCGAGCCTCGCATCATAGCCTCCCTCCTACTTATGCACTCCTATTCCCACCCTCTCCCAACCAACAGGAGTATAGTTGAAAGAGCGGTCACACATAACCTGAAAGGAGGCCGGACATGGACGAAAAAACGCTACCGCAACAAGCCCAGCCTAAAGTTGTTTCGCAAAAACAATTGCAGATGTTGCACAAACAAATAAAAGAACACGAAACAATCACGGGTGCTGATGAAATCATTGGTGCAATTGATACCGCAGGTGGTTACGGCCGCGCTGGTGTCGATGATCTTTCGCTCGACGTATAGAATGTACCGCAGGCTACTACGCCTTCGGTACATTTTTATAAACTTACTACACTATTTCACAGAGAGTCGCAGCATGATCACTGACCCCAAATATTTGTCGAATTCCCTGTACGGTGTAGCCCGGCTGTGAAAACACGTAATCAACGACATACTGTTTGAGTAAATAGGACTTTTCTGGAATATCTTTCAAACGGTGAAATTCCGCATCTAAACTGGTCGTCACTGTTCTAGGAATCTCATCCCGGTAGACAGCAACTACATCATTATAGAGACGATTCGTTGCTCGTGGAATATTAAAGTCACCGCACATAATATGCGCTGGAAATTTATGAACGAGGGTCAAGAAATTTTGCATATCAATTTGCTGTGCCGCACAGGGAACATCGCCATTTCGTGTCCAGGTAAAATGAGTAGTTCCAATCTGATAGGTTTTTTTATTGTGTACGACTGCTCCCAATAGCACTTGCCCCGGCATGTTATATCGGCCGGTCTCCTCGTTAAATTCCTCAAGCAATACTCCGGCGTGAGGTGTATAAAAATTAAAAGAAGTCACAGTCGCGGGAAGCCGACTCGCAAACAGGAGGCCGTCAGTGAACTCTTCGTCAGCGTGCGTCCGGATCGAGCGAGGAGCAAATGTTACCTGGTATCCCAAGGCTTCTAACTCGTCTTGATAGGGTGTTCCCGCCTCTTGCATACAGAGCACGTCCGGAAGCTCCATTTTTATAAGTGGCATAACGCGCTCCAGGTGTATAACTCCCTCTACATTTAAACTCAGTAATTTCATAAGCGGACAGTATAACAGAAAAATACATACAGGCGACAACGCGCAATAACTATCCTCCCTACTCTTTTTCTGCTATGCTTTTCCCACACGAGCAAAACCTCGTAACTGATTGATCCGTCCCCATAGTTAAATGGATATAACTGCGGACTTCTAAGCCGTAATTCTTGGTTCGATTCCAAGTGGGGGCACAAACGCAAAACTACAACTGCCAGTCTTTAAAAGACTGGCAGTTGTAGTTTTAGCACCTGCCCTGCGGCAGGTGCGGCGTTTGTGCCGACCGCAGCGATGTTTTTCTTTTTACCAAAAAGAAAAACCGCAAGGTGGGGTAGCGAACACTTAGTAGAATCAAAGCGTAGCGCATGATTATACTTAGTGATTCGTGACCACTAATGCGCGATACAGTCTATTACAGACGTAGTCGTTTTTTCAATACCTTAGAAGGAAAACAGTGTTTAGACACTGTTTTCCGGTTCGAAAATACTTAGTAAAAACAAGTAACCGAAACTACCCCGCTGGTTGTGGCAGCTCTGCGTTCGTTGAACTTGCTGTTGGTACTATCGGCTTTGTGTTTTCAGTCGAAGTTGCTGGTGTAGTAGATGCCGTCGGCACAACCTGGGTATCAACAGGTATCGCCTCAGTAGAAGTCGCGATTGTCGTCGAGGCTACCCCCGGCACCTGCCCTGTAACAGAACGAGACCCTGAAATTGATTCGTAGACTTTTCGTTCTGCCTCATAGTAAGTGATGGCCTGGGACACTTGTGCAGATTTATATGGTACTGCAGTTTCAACTACTGCGACGGGTGCGGTAAGTGCGTCGTGGTACGACGTGTACATCATGATATTAAATATCATACCTCCAATCACCAGTAACAAGACAACCACTAGACCAAGCACCCACTCCCGCATCGGATGCATAATATTGGCATCAGGAATTCCATTATCGCGCCGAACGATATGGGCCACCATTTTTGTAATGTCTTTTGTTTCTATCATGATTTCATTGTTATATGTAGTGACGTGGTCACTTCCCACACATCAGCGGCAGTATCACTAGTGACCGAAAAGGCCGGTAATGATTTGCGGTAGGGCACATTTTCGAGAAGCTGAATATATTTCTTTACTGCAATTTCACTACCTTTGAAATGAACACCTATTAACAGTACTGCGGGTGCAGCAACCCCAGCTTTATTCGTAGCAGGCACAATTGATAAGTCAGTTGTATTTAATGAGACACCAATAGTGTTTGCTGCCGTTTCAAGTTCAGACATAAACCCAATAGTATCTTTTTCAGAGATAAAGTAGGAATCAATTTTCGCTCGATTAGGTGCTGATGTTTCGAGCAATTGCATGATATTTTTATATGCTTCATTTTTAGCAGTCCGTGTCGCAATCGACTCTTTGGCCACCTCAAGTTGCGCTCCCTGAATAGTGATGACATACACCATAACAGCCAATCCCAGTACAAAGAAAATACTATAGAGTACCGAGATTACAAACGTAGTTTTTGTTCGTTTTGTCATAGTGAGGGCTTTGCCGTTATATCTACTGAAAGTGTCATAGAAAATAACAAGTCACGGTCTTTAATGAGTGAAGAAATAGGTAACACGACATTAGTGAATACGGGATGGGCCTCAAGGGTATCTCGGAACGATGCTAATCCGGCCCGAGTCAGGGCAGAACCTGAAATAGTAATTTTCCCGCCAAGAGGGTCTCTTGTGTACGCTATAGACCGAATTGATACCGTGTCTCCAGCCAGCTGTTCGAGTAATTTTAGATAGGTAGAAAATGGGGTGGTACTTGCCCCCTCAGTTAACATAAGTGCGGCGGCACTGGATTTAGTGAGTGCGGCTGCCCCATCGTCAAAGGTGGTTGTCTGCTCTGCAGTTGCAGCCACCTGACCATCTAAGTTAGCAATCTGCCCACCTACCACCATATACGTTGGAAGTAGCAATACCGCCACAATCATACAGCCAGTACCGAAGAGAAATAGCCATACGGAAACTACTCGGAGCCAGTACTCGAGCACAACACTTTTTCGCGCAGCTGGTGGAATGAGATTAATCATACTTATACTGTTCGCTTTAGTGCGAGCCCAATTGCAGTTGCGTACCCATACGAATGACGAAGATCAATTGGAGGAATTACTGAGTCGAGTGAAAATGCATTCTGCCACACGTTTGCACGAGTAGTATGTACGCCGAGTGTTTCTGTTAAATATTCAGGAAAACCTTTTAAATTAGCACTTCCCCCACAGAGTATCAGTGACTGAATACGGCGATCCTCGGGCTTGTAGTCTGACGCATGCCAATACGAAATCCGCGAAGCCAGCTCGTCTTTAATCACTGAAATTGTTGAAATGAGCGCATCATAACAACGAGTATCATGCACTCCTTTAATCAGGCCCTGAGTATTTTTTATGGCAGTGATTTCTCCTTCACTAATATCCCCCATTTCTTTGCGCAAGATTTCAGATAATTGATTGCCTCCAAAATCGATGGTCGACGTATACATAAGGACTCCATTCAGGACAATTCCAATTCCGGTTCGAGTCTTACCAAAGTCCACTAAAATGTGGGCTCCCGGCACACCGCGAGGTACAACCGAACGAACCATCGCTTGCGCCTCAACCTCAAACGAGAGTGGGGTCAGTCCTGCCATCACACACGCATCATAGTAATGTAAAATCGTCTCGCGTGAATAGGCAGCGACTACCACTCGGAGCGAGCGGTCAGTAGTCTCACTCTCTAAAATGTCATAATCGAAAAAGGCTTCTCGGGCTGGAATTGGTACGTTTTCTTCGAGGCGAAATTCGAGGAGACTGCGAATTTCATTTGCTGGCGTTGAGCGTTTAATTTCAGTTTCAAACAGATAGGCCCGTTCTTCGGGGAGAGACACACGGATATAATCCGCTTTGGTACGGTCTTTAAATTCAGCAAGGGCCGCAGTTAGTTGCTTTTGATCGTTTACCTGACCACGGTTTAATGCACCGTCGGGTATATCCAGTTCTCCCCATAATTCCAAATGACGCTTGGTACCATGATGTACGGTTGGCGCAAATCGAATATATTTTAATGACGTATCAGAAATATCGACACCGGTACTCGGCATCATCATGTACGTTGGCGGGGGTATTATTTTAGTGAGCGACTGAAGAACAGACATTACCTATAGTATACGCGGTAACCAGTGTAAAATTGCAAAACAACCCACAGGAGAGAGGTGTGCCTAGCGTACACCTGAACCAGCTGGTAGCGGTGTAGCGAGTGTCAAAAGTGAAAATGTTTCAGCTGACGCAGCTGCTAAAATCATCCCCTGACTCTCGAGCCCAGCAATCACCTTTGTTTCAAGGTTAATTAAAAACGGTGTCTGCACTCCAACGAGTGTTTGTGGGTCTTCAAAAAACTTCCGAATACCCGACAAAATCTGCCGTGGTGTTTCCCCACCAATATCAACCGTTAGTTTCAAAAGCTTATTAGAGTCAGGCACGAGCTCAACGGCCGTGATTGTACCAATAACAATCTGTAATTTGGCGAAATCGTCATAGGTAATCGTGTCCATATTATTTATTTTTTCTTAGTTAAATAGGCGTCAAGGATAAGAGCTGCGGCTGATGCGTCAGTTTGCGTAGTGCGACCCTGAATCTGAATGGCCGCCTGCGTCGTATATTGCTCTGGCTGTAAATGAACTGGGAGGCCTACCGAGAGCGTGAGGTCGAGCATTAATTCCTCAGCGGCTGCGTGTACGGCATTCGGTTTGCCGTCGCGATTGAGTGAATACCCGAGCACTATCTCCCCCACCTTCTCTTTCATAATCAATGTCTCAATCGTAGTAAGGAGTTTTGCATCTGTTGGCACTACACTGTGCGGAAACGCCATCTTGCCCGATTCGTCGGTGAGGGCAAGCCCCGTCTTCTTTGATCCATAATCAATTCCAAGTAATCGCATATACAATCTATTGTAGGCGATAAGAGCAGAGTTGGCAAAATTCAATATAAAAAAGCCAGTTCCCCGTTACAGGAAACTGGCGCGCTCTTTAAACTTTTGGTTCGACGTTGAAATCTACAGGCGGATTGACTGGCAGGCACACTTGGCGTTTCTTGGCTGCTCCAAAATGAACGAGGGTCATGGTCAAACTGTGGATCTTTTGCGCATACCCCGCCAAGCGGTTTATGCCTGGTTCGAGCTTTTCGAAAGCCGCAATGAGCTGGTCGATGTACTGATCCGGCAATTGCTTGAGGAGCGGGATAAACACAAACCGCAGAATGAGGATAGATACATACGCATACAATATCCATTTCATGAATACCAGGAACCAGAAGAACTCGGTTGGCAAACCATTAGTATAGATTTGCTGAACCACGAAAAAAGCTCCTACCCCGACAAAAGAAAATATCACAAACCCCATAACCCAAGGAGCGTGAACCATCATCCAACCCTTCAGTCGGATAAGCGACACAATGATCCCGGCCGTGAGTATCGCCACCATGGCAATACCCGTAAGGACGGCTACGAAACTGACAATCCAAAACCCCGAGGCAGCAGTGTCGATAAATGTCATACCGGTAAATACTGCTACCGTAGCGAGAAATGCCAACCACAGATTTAGCAACCGAACCTCTCGTTGCAACCAGAACCCAAACCCGACCAGCGCCGTCTCTACATAGCGGCACAAATTCTTCGGCGGCTCGATAGCCTTGCCTTCGGCAGTAAACGCTTTGGTATAGAACTGCCAGAGAATATCGCTCTGGCGCACGTTGATAGTTTGCATAACAGCGTCTCCCTTTGTCAAAAAATGCAATCTGTTTATACAGTACAAGAACATTTTTCGAAAAGCAACCGGTGTTGCCAAAAGTGGTTAAACGGAATTCCGCGCAACTGAAGTACTCAAAGAGCCCCGCTTTTGAATCTAACATACACTTGACCGCATAGGTCATTTTTAGTACTACTAATAGCAGACGAGTAGCAGAAAAGACCCCTACCAATGACTGAGGCTATGGACCGAGTGATAGTGAATGCTGCTATCGAAAAGCTTATTACACGCACTGACGATGATGGAGAAGCGGCAAAGGTGGTAATCGCTTATGGGTCAAACCTTAATGGGCCAGCCCATTTTAACTTCGAATTTAGCTCACACACCACAACTGACGGCGGAGAAGTGACCGGGCACTCACCCGGATACGGCAATATATCGATCAAAGACAAAGAACGCGAAAAGCATATAGAAAAGACGATTGGTTTTACCAAAGAGCGTATCGGGTACTATAGACTCTGGAAAGAGCAGGACGGAGTCTTACTCTTTCATCACTTTTGGAAGTCGAGCCGAAGCACTCAACCCAACAAAAGTGAGCGTCCAGATGAGTACGTTTTGGGGTACGACGAAAAAACACTAAAATTACGCTACCTCGGAATCAAACGTGAGCGAGTTCTTACTTCATTTGGGTTTGGCATCAAATTTCAAACTTTCCAAGACTATCTCGAGGAGATATACGGTACAGTTCCAAAACCGAGCGGCCGTGGATTCCGGATTACTATCGGAAAATGGTAGCCATACATTGTCGAGCAGCCCACATATTGTGGGCTGCTTTTTTAATTGTGAGATACATTCAGCAGGAATCAAACTCTACGAGTTCAGTACCCGCTGTGGGTATTTACTTCGCTACGCTACAAAATTTGTTCACAACAGCTTCGATTCCTTCCGCAATGTCTCCCAGACATTGCGATGGAAGCACCAACAAAAACGACACCCTACCTAAGAGCATATTTACAACCTGGTGGTCACGAGTTACTAACTATAATCTTTCGCTACGCTCAGATTCTAGTAAGTACTCTCGACCCCACCTCATCTGTTTTTTCTTTAGTAAAAGAAAAAACATGATTCCGGTCAGCACATCAGCCCGCAAGCAACGCAGGTTGCTTGCTAAAACAAAACAACAGCCACCCATGTGGCTGTTGTTTTGTTTTGCTGCTGTGCTCCCACCAGGAATCGAACCTGGATCGCAAATTCCGCAAACTTGCATTCTATCCATTAAACTATGGGAGCGCTGGATTACTCCTAAAAGAGAAGTAGCAGCATCATACCTTAAAACCCTAAAAATTCAAGGAACATGTTAAAGAAGGATTCTTCAATATATGCCTCGGGTAAACGTTCAGCGATGATGTCTTC
>JANPGF010000104.1:0-2175 GCA_031423775.1 Candidatus Kaiserbacteria bacterium
GTTCATGAATTTTACAAAGTCGAACAGATTATTATCTGCGAAGCGTCACACGAAGAGAGTGTAAAATGGCATGAAGAAATTACGAACAACTCAGAAGAGTTCATGCAGTCACTCGGGATTCCACATCATGTGGTTCTGAACTGTGGTGCCGACATCGGACAGGGACAGGTAAAGAAATACGATATCGAAGCGTGGGTACCAAAAGAAGGTAAGTACCGCGAGACGCATTCGTCGTCATACTTCCACGACTTCCAGACCCGTCGTTTCAACATCCGGTACAAAGATGCTGAAGGAAAAATTCGCTACGCACACTCACTGAATAACACTGCAGTTGCTGCCCCGCGCATCCTCGTTTCTCTGGTCGAGAACTACCAGCAGGCCGACGGATCAATCAAGATTCCAGATGTATTAGTGCCATACTTTGGCAAAGACATTATTAAATAAGTAAAAAAACGTAGGGTGAGGAAGCGACCTAAGAAGCTTCCGCAAGACTCATCCAGCTAGTTTGTGAGAAGTGGAGCGAAACAAAATAGCGAATGAGTGGACAGTTCCTGTAAGGAAAGAACCTTACGTTTTTTATAGTTTAGGTGTGATAGGATAGTTGCAAATGTTTTCATTCCGTAAACAAAGCCCCGTTCGGCTCAAAGAGAAACAGAAAGGCAAAGCAGCTCGCCGGATTATGGATCCGAACAAACGCATGCTGATGCGGCAGCTCGTAATAGGATTTGCGCTTTTTCTCGTTTTTGCGCTAATTGTGGCTGGCGTTTGGTATGGTACGCGGATTTCGTCACTCAGCATCACTACTATCGAGGTGCGTGGTGGGGAAACAATCGATCATGCAGTGGTTGAGGCCGGAGTTCGATCACAACTCGAAGGGGCCTATCTCGGACTCATTCCAAAGCGTTTTGCATGGTGGTATCCACAAGCGGCAGTCTATGACGCTGTCAGGGGAATTCCTCGGGTTAAAGATCCTCAAATTGAGCGTTCTTCGGGAACAGTACTGTCAGTTACGTTTGATGAGTATGTTCCGTTTGCGCTGTGGTGTGTTGATCGAACTGACTCTGATTGTCTCTTTATTGATGAAACCGGCTATGCGTTTACGGCAGCTCCAAAACTAACTGGAGGTGCTCTCATTCGGTATCATAGTCTCGGTGCTGCGCCGAAAGTTGGTGATCATATGACGTCCTCCCAGTATCTGAAAACGATGTCTGATTTTATGCAGTTCGTTTCGCGTGACGCACATTTTGAAATCAGTTCAGTTGAATTTGATAGTGCCGATGACGTGTTCTACATCTTGGCTGGCGGTGGGGAATTACGAGCGACATTACATGACCCAGCCGTACAGGTGTTTGAAAATTTGCAGGCTATTCTCTCGTCAAAAGAATTCACTCACATTAAACCAGGAAATTTCCAGTACATTGATTTGCGGTTTGGCAGTAAGGTGTTTGTGAATGAAGAAAAAATTGGGGTAGCGTCAAGTACTGACACTGGAACAAGTACGGTACTCGATGGTGGCATGTCGTCAACGACGAGATAAAAGCGCTAGTAAAAAACCGCCCGAGGAGGGGCGGTTTAGTTGTATTGATTCCTCAACAGTGCAAACCGGTTCAGCTGGACAAGCTATCGTCGTCGTATGTCCTCGTTGGCTCTTGTTGTTTCTTCGTCCAATCGAGTTCTTTGGGATAGGGTTTCAATAGCCATTCTTGGATGATTGCTCTGTCACCCGCCGAGCAGTCTTTGTAGAACGTTCGCATCCACTGAATCGCTTGGAATAGTTGCGAATATGCAGCCAGAGCGAGCCATGCAGCAAATGTGAACAAAGTAATATACATCACAGGCCCCATCATGACCATTTGAGTCAGTCGACCCAGTTGGCTCGGGAAGCTTTCGATGGTAATCATTCCAGAATTTGAAACGTAGAACGCCCCAATAACGAGCATTCCGTATGTCCAGATTGTGTACAATAATTTCATTTCGCACCTCTCTTTCTAGTTATACAATACAATTATATATCACATTGTCAATTTTTTATGTAGCCACTCTCAACTCCCAACTGCACTAATACCAAGCAGTCTAGCAAATGATTCCTCCGGTGTCTGCCAGTGTAACGTCTCTCGTGGTCGCTGATTGAGTTCAGTCTGCACCCGTTTCAGTTCAGCTTTTGATATTGTATTG
>JANPGF010000105.1:0-5531 GCA_031423775.1 Candidatus Kaiserbacteria bacterium
CCGTGGGATCACAAATGTAAAACGAAAATCACCACTTCTTAAGAAGTGGTGATTTTCGTTTTACATTTGTGATCCCACGGAGAATCGAACTCCGATTTCCAGGATGAAAACCTGATGTCCTAACCGTTAGACGATGGGACCAATTTTATTGGTCATTTTGAGCCTTTTCTCTTGAAGTTCCTGTTCCTGTTCCTCAGTGCGCACTATGATACCAAAAAAGTCAAAAAAAGCTAGTCCTGCTTGACTGGACAGCCCTATCCTGTAGAGTTTTGGATGGAAACCAATGGGAGATGGGTGATGGCGGGAAATGTGCTTGTGATAGGTGGAACGAGTGGCTTAGGGTATGAACTGGCAAAGTTGTTTGCAGAGACGAGTCCGGTCATTGTGACTGGACGGGCTGCGCCACTTGTTCTGGACTCCCGACTGGAGTTTCGGAGGCTTGAACTTGATAGTGGCTCTGAAGATACGCATTCCATTCTGAACTTTGTGCAGCGGTTGCCGAGGATCGATACCCTGGTTATTGCGGCAGGGTATGCACAGTTTGGTGGCGTGAATCGGCTGCAGAATATGGACATTATGAAAATGTTCACAGTTGGATTGATTGCACCAGTACTGTTCATTCGTGAACTGTTGCACCACCAGCGTCAGTTGCCAAACTATATGCAGATTACTTCGACCTCACAGTGGACACCTCGTCCGAACGAACCGGTCTATGCGGCAGCCAAGGCGGGGATAGGGATGTTTGCCGAATCGATAGCTGGCGATCCGAATGTGGGTCGGGTGATGGTAGCTGGTCCGTCGGGAATGAAGACAGCATTTTGGAATGGTCTCAATACCGATACTTCCCAGTTCCTCGAACCGTCGGAAGTGGCTGCTGCGATGTACAACGATTGGTCTACTATCTCGAATTATGAGTTCCGACAGATTGCTATCTTGCGTAATCCGCTCCGAGTTGAAGTGCGAAAACAGACGTAAAGTAATTCAAGTCGCCCCAATAGTGGGGCGGCTTTTTTCGTTGGACATTGGGGGATATTCCGGTAGTATCTAAGGTGGAAATGTTTCCTGGTCAGAAAGGACTACTCACATGAATCGTGTTCCGTATATCGGTATTACCGATTTTACCCACTATTCGCAAGTGGAAGAGATGCTTCAAATGTTTAATTCACATCAGATGCAAGGGCGTCGCCGACTACATGTTGGGGTGATGATGAGTTACAAGACGCTCTATGGCATTGATACGAGTTGGGCAAAATCATTCCCGAAAAACGAAGCCATTGCCTCAATCTTTGCCTCGTCCCACGCGATGAATTGCCTCCATTACGCGGACTATGATGCAGAGAACGCTCTCCTCTTGGAAGAGAATTTGACTCGGGCTGTCTCGTTTGGCGGACCGGGGATGAATGCTCTGCAGCTCGATATGTTGTGGCCGAATCCTGGTGCCATTCTCGGCGCAGTGGCGTCTGTCAGGCAGCCGATTGAAGTGATAGTACAAGTTGGAAAACAGGCGTTTATACAAGCTGATGACAATCCGGCGGAAATTGTGAAAAGTTTGCAGCCGTATGTGGGTATTGCCCATCATGTACTCGTGGACAAAAGTATGGGGAAAGGACAGGGTATGAATGCCGAGGCGCTGTTGCCTGTAGTCCGTGCAATTCGTGGTGCATACCCGCAGTTTGATATCACTGTGGCTGGCGGTCTCGGTCCGTCCAGTATTGATTTGGTAAGGCCGGTGGTTCGTGAATTTCCCAGAGTCAGCATTGATGCCCAAGGGAAATTGCGGCGAAGTGGTGACGCTCATGATCCAATCGATTGGGATATGGCTGCAGAATATCTGAAACAGGCTCTAGTGATGTTTCGTTAACAAAACCGTCCAGTGGTACAACCCACCGGACGGAATTTTTATCTGTTATACAGCCTTGATACGTCTTGCGATTTCCTGCACCAGATCGTCGCTATCCTGTTCAGCTTCAAGTACTATGTCAGCCCACTTTTCATACAGTACGCAACGTTCAGCATACAGTTCCGAAAAAGTTTTGTCTTTCAGTCCAACAATTCCTCTCGGAGTTTCCTTAACGCGACGTGTGATTGTTTCGATACTGGTATTGAGATAGATGATTTTTGAAACATGTTTCAAATGCAGCATGGCTTCGGATGAATAAATGAGGCTCCCGCCAGGTGAGATGACAAGGTTGTCGCGGTCTGTCGTTTCTTCTATTGCGTCACGAGCTTGTTCAATTAAAAATGCCGCCTCGCCAATCGTGTCGAGCACTGCTTGGAGTGGCTTTTGATGGTGTTCCTCAGTCACCCGATCAAGCTCGATAAGTGTATACCCAAGCGAACATGCCAGCTTTTCACCAATATATGATTTGCCTGAACCAGGCATGCCGATAAGTGTTATGTTCATATTGTTATAATTCAAGAATACGGAGTGAACGACGCATTACCACAAACGCATACGCCCAGAGGAAGGGGAGCCAAAGGGGCATGATGCCAAAGAGAGTTTGCCGCTCGAACGTTTCGACTCCGGTTGAAATGAAAAATGATTCTGAAAGTATCATTAAGCCAAACCCAGTGGTCATAATGATAAAGTCACCTTTTTCTTTTTTAATTAAGAAACTAATACCAATGATGATAATGTCTGCCGCCGTAAGTAAGTAGTCATTTTGTATAAAAGGTATGAGACCAATCATGAGTATGACGGGGATTGCCTCGCGGAAGATGTACATGATTTTACGAATCATATATTTGTCTAAAACGGAGCTATGGTTTTGCATGCACGGAGTCCTTCTCCAAGGGTGCAAAGTGCTTGAATATGGGCGCGGGTTAGATTGAGGTAGCAACTCGCATGATAGAGCGATCTGATAGTTCCACCAGAGGCTTCGTCGTATGCGGCAGCGCAAAGGGAATTTCGATACAAAACAAACTGTTCCGTAGTGCTGGCAATATTGGCCTTTTCGCTTAGAGCGGAATTTTTACTGTCTTCTTCTGTGTCGGCACTTTTAGTGTCGAGTTCTTTGTTTAATGCAGTATAGATTTTATCAACAATCGCATCATATTGTTTTTTGGCTACCTCGCTACACTGAATCATTCCATAGGTACTGGAGTCTGTATCTAAACAATTCTGGAGTGCAGTATCTATGGCGGAATTCGAATAGAGTGAATTACTCGGTAGTGATTCCCAGCTCAGAGTCGTTGTAGCAGGAGTTGCTGGTGGGGTGACAGTCGGTGGTAGTTCGACAGGAGTATCAGTTTTTTCTACACTCGTAGTACTCATGATTGGCGTGGTGAACGGTGGTTGTATCGCGGTAATTGTTTCGACAGGACGATGGGTTTCGCAGATAAGAAGAAAGCCGAGTATTCCAACAATGATAAGGAGAAAACCAGTCACCCCAAGATACATATAATGTGTGCGAGTCATGTACATAGTATACATTCCTGCCCAAGAAAATAACCACCGTATTGGTGGTATTTCACAAAAGTGATTCGGTAGCAGTTCGAATCCGTTCAAGCAATTGGGGGCCGTGAGGAGTGTAAGAAAACCCAATGGGCGTACCGGCCGGTACTAGAGATGTCATGACATCTCTGTGGAAGGTGTTAACCCCTCCCCGGAGTAGTTGGAGCCATTCTTACAAAGCCTATTGGCACCCCATTTGTTTGAAAACATTTGTGGGTCCTGATAGAAGCATACCAAATAGACGAAAAGTCATCAATAGGTTCATTAGTAATCCAAATATTACCATTTAAACAAAAGATAGTTGAGTTACTCCGATACTCGTTCTGTTTGCGGAAGCGGAGGGATTCGAACCCTCGAAAAGCTTTCGCCCTTACCGGTTTTCGAAACCGGGACCTTCAGCCACTCAGCCACGCTTCCAGGTGTGTTTTTGACGGTGCAAAAGTATACCATTTTGTACTAAAAAAGTGCCATTTTTTGACTGATTTTCACTAATCTCCTCCACACACTTATACGGGTGTTTATGTACGTAGTTATGCCTCGGGTTACCCACGGGGTTATCCCCGCGTTATACACATTATGTTGGAATATAAGGGTATTTTATGTTGTTGACCTTATCTGTAGATATGAGAAAGTAGATGCAGGTTTGCATGTGTGGTGAATTTCTCAATACTATTTGGGGCATGTGAACCAAATCTCTACGTTGTACAAAGCACAAAGCGCCCGCAAGGGCGCTTTGTGCTTTATGGTCACTTAATTAATAAACAGTATAAATAAGAATCTTGTTAGCTGTTTATTATAAGCCCACTCAATAATCCCCCAGATACTAGGAAGGCAAGAAAAAAGACGCGAATGGGGTGAATACCCAGTGAGCGTCTTTTTTCGCAGACTGACAACGTAGATGGGGGATTAGTGTGTGGGCGACTAGTGATTGTTTAGGTAGATGTAGATATCTTCCAAAGCCCGGACAGCATCACCGGCTGCAATGTTATTTTGGTGGTATTTGACGTTCGTACAATCGCCTGCAGCCCAGATACCTTCGGTAGAGGTTTTTTGCGTCCATGGGTCAATTTCAACGCGACCAAGGGTATCAATGGTGACTGCATCTTTTGCATACGCCGTGTTCGGAATCATGCCAATTTCAACAAAGATACCAGCGGTGGGGAGGGTGGTTTCGGTACCGTCTGCAGATTTGTAGGTAACTGCGTTTACAAATTTTTCACCATGAACGATGGTGGGGTGGACGTTTGTAAGTGCCGTCATATTTGGTTTAGCGAGCACCTTCTCGACAGTGATTGCGTCAGCCTTATCAAACTCGCTACCACGATGGAGTAGTGTCACCGACTTACAGTAGGCAAGGAGTTGTGCCGCGCTCTCAAAACCAGCATTACCTCCACCTACCACAACTACATCCTGGCCAGAGAAAAGTGGGCCGTCACAACTCGCACAGTAGGTGAGTCCTTTGTGTTCAAATTCAGCTGCACCTGGTACGTCGAGCTGTCGGCGTCCTGATCCGCTGGCAATCAAAATGGCTCGTCCAGTATGAGTGCTGTTGTCGTCGAGGGTGACGGTGCTTGTGCCGTCTTCATTTTTAACTAATCCAGTGGCGAGACGCCCAGCCGCAATTGTCAGTACGTCACCCGCATACGCTTCAAGGTGCTCACGAAGGTCGCTCGCTAGTTTTGGGCCAGCTATCGTTGGGGTACCAATCCAGTTTTGAATGTCGAGTGAGACAGTGCTTTGTCCACCCCAGTCTTTGGTAATGAAAAGTGTCTTGAGTCGTTTGCGTGCTGCATAGACACCCGCTGCTACGCCGGCTGGTCCACCACCAATGATAATTAAATCGTACATAGAAAAACTGAAATTACTAAGAGATGACCATTTTAGCATATTTTAAGGAGGGGAGGTTGGGGATAGAAAAAGCACCCACTGCTATAAACAGTTGGGTGCGATGATTAATCAGATTAGTAACAATCAATCGGAGCATACAAAGCTGTGTATGCTGCAGCGGCTGCATCACGGATGGAAGTGAGGGCTGCTTCTTGCGCCTTTTTACGGAGTATATCTACCAGGTCGCGTT